>NZ_CP007229.1:708333-1062500 GCF_000941075.1 Mesomycoplasma dispar | reverse complement strand
TAAAGATTTGTCTTTTTTATTAATAGTCATAATATTAAATTATACTTTTTTTTTTTTTTTTGAACGCTAGAAATCTATTTTATGTATTGGCATTTTCATCTTGTTTTTTTATGCTTTAAAAATACTTCTAAATTTTAAAGCATAAAAAATAAATATACCTTTTTTGATATAAAAGTATAGATTTTACTAAATTATGATTTATTTTATAATATAATTTAGTTATAAATTTATAAGAAAATATGATTCTGAAGAAAAAATCTACCTGGGCGGTTATAACCTATGTTAAAAAATAGTAAAAGTAATTTTTGAACTTTCTTCTCTATTGGAATGTGGTTTTGAGTTCAAAGTGCAATTTTAATTTCGGTTGGTGGATATTTGGTTTATGTTTATGATGTTCAAAATCAATATCAATTTTCCAAAATAAGTCAACATCAATTTTGAAATGCTAAAAAAAATGTTCTTACTTTTGAAGGAGTTGAGCCACCCTTTTTTGTTGATGAAATTGATCGAGAAAAAGCAAAAAAAAGACCAAAAACAACAGTAATCGAATCAAAATTAGTCAATAATTTTAATGATTTTCGCGATAAATACGTTTTTGTTAGCAAAAATCCACAACCTTCTTTTCAAAAAAACGGATTAGAATTTAAAAGTAAACAACTACAAAACGCCTATTTAATCAAAAATACTAACGACCTCGTAGATTTAATTATGACTAACAAGAAAAAATCAAACGAAACTTCTCAAGAATTTTTCTTAAGAACTTCTATTGAAAAAGATGTTAATCACTTGCTTAAAGAGGTTAATTTGGCAGAAAAAGATGTGATAATTTTAAATAATTATGTTAGTCAACTTTTTGGAATTTGAGGCGATCGAAGAGAAAAAGGTTTAAATCTTGTTGATTTTAGTTTCGATCAAAAATCTAAAACTATAAAATTAGAGTGAAAATTTCAAAATTATCGCGCAAATGCGGCAATTGTTCAAAAAATTGGCGCTTATGATTGATTTAAATCTTACATCCTTTTGGTCGACAAAAATAAAATTGATACTCTTAAAAACATAAGTTTTGAATCCGTTTTTTCTTAAAAACAAAATTTCTTATTGGTTTCCAAATTCAGTTTTAATAATTGCTAATGAATAAAAAAATCTCATAAAAACTTTTCTAGTTTTTATGAGATTTGTATAAAAACACTGTAATTTACTTGCTAATTTAGAAAATTATTTAACAAAATTACCTAAACGATCAGTTAATTCGCTAACTAAACTTTGTGTTACATCGATTAGTGCGATTACAATTTCTACTTTTGATGCTCAACTTGCTGCAACTAAAGCTGGACGAACAGTTGCTTGTATTCTTCTAACGGTTCCGATTATTGTTAAAACACTTCGAACCCATTTATTAATACTTCCAATAATTCCAAGAACTTGATTTGTGGATGATAAATTGTTTTGTACTTGGTTTGAAATATCAACAGTTGACTGATTTAATTTATTATAAGCTTGTTTGTATTCGACGGCAAGGTAGGTAAGCATTCCACCTGATGCACCCGCAGAAACCGCGGCAACAAAGTTAAAAGTAAATCCATAAGCAACCGCAAGTCCAAAATTTATTGCTGCAAAAACAGCGGATTTTACGTGCGAAGCTCATAGTTTATCCAAAAATCCTTTAACTAAAGGGTCTTTTTTTGGATCCGGAATTCTGATATATTGTGTATTTACTTTTTGGGGATCTCAAGGCAAATACATATTGCCAAAAGGTTTATTATTAGTTAAAATTTCGGTAAAAGTTAGTGAACGACTTTGAAAATTTGTCGCAGTCGGAGAAGCAATACTTGATTTTATTTTTGCATCATATTGACTTTTGATTTTATCAAAATCAATCCCTTTGGTTGCAAGAGTTGATTTTGCTAACTTTTCAAGATCTAAATTTGGGTTTTCCTTAACTTTATCAATAAAGTTGTTAAAATCACTTTTGAATTTAGATGAATTTTTTAGTCTTGTAACATCAGATTGTCCGCCTGAAAAATTAGCAAAATTTTCAGATTCATATGATTCTAGATTTTCAAGCGTGTTTTTAGCTTCTTCTTCTAACGTTGACTTAAATTCTTTGGCAAAATCAGGCGCAGTAGATTTGAAATTGTTACTAATTTTATAGTTTGAAGGGGCGACTGCCGTAATTAAAGGAGTGGAAATCAGCAATGTGGCAAAAGCAAAATTAGTAACATTAGTGAGTTTGAAGATGTTTTTAATTGTTTTTTTGTTTAATTTTGTGGACATTTTTTCCCAGGTTTTAGCAATAAAAAAAAGAGCGTTAACCCTAATTCTTTAAAAAATAAAAAGAACGAAACATGAAAAATATATTGAAAATATATACTATCCAACTTATGAAATTTTATGAAAGGCTATAACTTCAATTATATGATATTTTGAAACTATATTTAAAAAATTATAAAAAAATCTAAAAATTTAGATTTTTTATTTTTCTTATATTTTTAAATTTGGTTGTTATCTATCACTAATTCATCATCTTTTAGTAATTCTTTTTTGTGTCGTAAAATTAGTAACAAAAACATTATCATCGAAATTATTCCAATATAACCAATAAAAAATCCGATAATCGCTGTGATTCTAATTGCCAAAAATCTCGACATTAATAGACGATTTTGCTGAATATCGAGAAAAATTTCTTCTGGTATATTTATTTTTATGATGTAAATTACGAATAAAACCCCAGTTATAGCAGACAATAAAATTCAAATAATTATAAGCGCCAATATGTCTTTAGTTAAAAATACAGGTTCACTGTAGCCGCTAAAAAAACCTTTTAAAATTGGGAGAATGTAAACAAAAAATAAAATTTTTCCAATCACAAATTTTACAGCACGAAATGCAAGTCAAATAAAAATTAAAATTTTAAAAAAACTCAAAAGTCTTTGTTTTTCCTCGTAGTTCATAATATAAAATTATAAAATATTTTTATTATTAAAAGAAAAAATTAGCAAAAAAAATTCACTTTTTCTAAAAATTTATTTTTTCTTAAATTTTTAGCAAAGCTTCTTAATTTTTAAGCCGATCTCTTTGGTTCTTGCAAAACTTAAACGACGTAAAATTCTATGTTTTCCTCCGCCTGAATTTCAAGTTTTTTTCATATATTCGCACGCTAAATTCCGATCAATATTTTTCAAGAATCTTCTGGAGCGACAAACGCAAAAAGTTCAGCTTTTTTAGCAGAATAACTACCACACAAACTTTTTGGAAGGTTTTTTAGCACATCAGCAAGAGTTTTTTTCATTTTCTTGTTCAGGAAATGTGAAACTAGTTTTTGAAACTAAATCATTACGAATTCCAATAACAATTATTCTCTCCCACTTTTGGGCGCGTCATAATCAACTGCGTTAAAAATTTATACTGGATTTTATGCCTTTTTAGCAAAAATCTTGAAAATAGCACTGAAAGTTTACCCTTTATTATGCGAAAAAAGACCTTTTACATTCTCAAAACTCAAAAAGAAACATTTTAGGCTCTAATTGCTCTAAAAAATTAGCATAATGTAAAAAGATTTTGCCACGTTCATCTTAATTCCTTGTTTTTTTCAGCATAACTAAAACTTTGACAAGGCGGTTCGGCAATTATTCCTTCGATTTTCTCATATTTTTTAAGTAGGTTTTTAACTTCTAAATCACTAAATTTACGAATATCAACCGTTGAAACGAGAGTGTTTTTATGATTTTGTTGGTAAGTTTGTGCGGCTCATTCATCTTTTTCAAGCGCAAAAACAGTTTTATACTCTGCCATTTCAAAGCCAGCGCTAAATCCGCCAGCACCAGCAAACAAATCGATAATCTTTTTCATTTATACAAGTTTCTATCTCCAAATTAAGTTTATTTTATCATAATTTTATTTTTAATTTATTGTTTAGAACAATTTATAAATACAAAATTATGATAAAATAACTTTTAAATTCAGGGAAAATTTTAAGAAGTTAACTAGCTTTAAAAGTTTTGCTGTTAGACTTAAGATATATCAATTTTTACTGTTTTTAAATAATTTTTATCAATTTTATACCACTAAATAAAGGTAAAAACCTTTGATTTCAGGGTCTGCTGTGGTATAATTTTCTTATAATCTAATTTTAAAAAAAGGAAACAGTATGGCAAAGAACAAAAATACTTTCATAGGAGCAGCGACGGCGATTGTTGGTGTTGCAGTTTTTGCAACAACCATCGGACTCGTAACCCGTATTCGTTATACAGGCGAGAATCCTCGTGCCGAACTAGAAAATCTAGTCTCTCGTGTTAAAAATGTTGCTTTTAAATCTGACGTTTTTGATAACTCTACTACTTATAAGCAAATAAAAGCGACACTTTTTGACGAAAACGGGAAGTTGTTACCTAACATCGATTTAAATAAATTTATCTCTTTTTACACAACATATAATTCTAAAATTCGTAGATTTGACGTTACTTTTACACCAAATAAGCCTTTTTTTGAATTTGTTAACTTAATTCCAAACGATGAAGACCAAAGTTTTGAACTTCAATTCCGGGCAAAACACCAACTTGATAATAATTACACTGCTTATTCAACAATTTTAAGCAAAAAAATTACTTTTGCACAGCGTTCTCAATTTGCGCTTGCTGATTTTAACGCAAATTTAGAAAAAATCACTGAAAGTTTTAAAGAAAACATTCAAAATTTACGTAAAAAAGATTTGACTAGAAATTTTGCCAGTGAAAATAGTTTGATAATTTCCCAAAAAATTCCTTCACTTACAAGAGTCGAAGATTTTGCTAGTGATATTAATAAATCCGGAACTCAAGAAGAAGCGATTGAGCGAATTTCCCAATATTTTCCTGATTTTCAAAAGATTATTTACGAATTAAACGATGATAAAAATAACAGTTTACCTTTCAGAAAAGGTAAAATTTTTAACTTTAGTTTAGAAAGACATTCCGGAACTAACGATTTTATTGCTCTTGATTCAAATTCAGTACCAAGTTTTTTAGTTAAGGCCGAACTTACAAACGATGCAAAATTTGAACTTAAAGGACTAAACATCCAAGAAGTTCAAATGTTAGAAAAAGTTAATTTAGTTCCGGCATCCGAAAGTGGGAAAAATAAAGAAAAAGAGGTAGAAACTCCAAAAACTGGAGAACAAACTGAAGGGGAAAGTTCAACTTCTACAACTACAGAAGGGGAAAAAACTAAGAAAACTGATAGTAAAAGTCCATCTGTTAGCACGAAATCACCGACTTATTTTGCCGATATTGAGGAAATTTTAAACAAAATCAGTCTTCGAAAACTAGAGTTTAAAGATTTTAAAGTTACATCAAAAAGTGTTGATGATTCATCATCTGCAGCTGCTACTGCTCCTGCCGCAGCCGCAGCTTCTACTTTAGGTAGTCAAACAGAAATTCCTACATTAATTCAAGTATCTTCTACAAATTTTCAACAGCAACAACCTCAACAACAACAGGAAGAATCACAAACTCAAGAACAACAACAGCAAGAATCGCAAGCACAAGAACAACAATCCCAACCTTCTCAAACCGAAGAAACGTCCAAAAAAGAAGATTTGACCAAATATTTAGAAGTTTCTACGCAAAAAGTCAATGATTTTCTTGCTGGATTTAACAAAAAAATCTACCGTTCCTTAAAAGAAAAATCAAAAGCCTTTGTAGATAAAATTAACTCTGATTTGCTAATTAAACCGATTTCATTGGATTTTGGAGAATTTAGCCCTTATTTTAAAGACCGTCAAACTGATGGAGTCGACTATTTTTTGGATGTTGCTAACGCCAAAACCAAAGATGGTTCTGATGGTAAAGAAATTCTTGAAATTCCGGTAACTATTAACCTTTATTCTGGGTTTTTTGGGGATTCAAATAATAAAATTCTCAAATCAAAAAAGACAACTTTTGAAGTTCCTTTTTTCAAAAAAGCAGACGCTTCAACACAAAACGGACAAGCTGATGACAATTTAGACAAAACTCGTAAAGAATTTTATACAGTTGACAGTTTGCCTACAAAATCTTCAGAACCTGTTACTGTCGCGGTTAACGCGGCCACAACATCTTCACCCCAAACTTCTCAACCCAAAAAAATCACAGTTTCTTCTTCGACTGGATACATTTCCAAAGCTGAACTTGAAGCTTTAATCGGTGGAACTAGTTCCGAAACCGACGGTAAAACTACGAAAGAATCAAATGCTGAAGAAATCAAAAAAGTTATTGGAAACCCTTTCCAATATGCTTATAATTTTGATGCAAATGAAGGAATGTTAAAAGCTTGAGTTGGAAAGCAAAACTTTCCCACTTTAAAAGATTTTGCCGATTTCAAAGAAAATAACTCAATTGCTTCTGAATACAAAGTTAAGTCTTTAAAATCTGATAAGTTTTTTGTTAATGATTTTGATGTTGCTGCATTTTATGCACATTTAGCACAAATGGATCCAGCGCAAGTTTTAGAATATCTACTTGAAATTGCAAAAGCACTTAATTTAGTAGATAAATCCACTAAATTAAGTGCTAAAGATATTAGAGATGGTAATGTCTTTAATTCTGCAGCAGGTATTAAACTTAATGTAACAGAAGAAAATCCAGTTTATGCACTTGGTTTCAACAATCAATTTTTAGGATTTGATAATCGAGGTTGAATTTCCAATCTGTTTTTACCAAAAGAAGTTGCTAAAAAATTCACTCAAAATCAAGATGATGATGCAATTTTTGAAGAGTTGAATAAATATTCTTCTGTCGAATTACAAACTGGTGCAGGTGGTTCTGGTTCTGCCGTTGGCGGAAAAGGCGGAAGTGGAACTTCTGATAGTTCGCTTTATGGAGACTTGCAGAAAAAAGCTAGTGAAATTAAAGAAAAATTAAAAACCACAAATTCATCGATACTAAAAGCAACAACAAATGAAAATGGTTCTGGTTCTGCTGGTTCTGCCGTTGGCGGAAAAGGCGGTTCAGGAGTTGCTTCTTCTGATCCAACTTCAATTGAAACAGAAATCAAGAAATTCTTTACCGATAAAACTCAAGAATTCAGAAATTTAAAGGATGTTTTATTAGCTTTTTATTTTAAAGCAAAAGAATTAAACAATTTTAGTGCTTGATCAAAACTTGGCGATGATTTAGATTATAAAATTGTTTTTGAAAAACAAAATGATTCTACAGGTTCAAGTGGTTCTGATTCAACTACCGAACACATTCCTAACGGACTTGAAGCATACAAATTAACTTATCATTACGAAGTTTTTGATGTTAAAACTAAGGATGTTAAATATAAAACCCCAAAAATTGAATTAAGTTTGTGGTTGAACAAAAACGCTTCAAATTCCAAGGAAAAAGAAGAACTTAACAAAGCAGTTTTAACTATTCCGCCTTCATTTTCGTTAGTTTATCTTGGTCAAGATGATTTTGATAAAATTAATAAAAAAGATTCTTCAGATTCTGAAACTTCTCATCATTTCGACAAAACCGAACATTTCAAAAAAATTCAAGCAAAAGTTCAAGAACATAACAAAGATCTTAAAGTTTCTGTTATTTCTGAAGATGAAGATCGTTTTAATCCAAAAAGATACAAAATTGTCAATCTTCAAGTTGAAAAAACTGGCACTCAAGAAAGTCAACCTTCAAACAAATCGGTTTTATATTTCCAAGTTCGTGTTGTTTTAGATGAAACTATTAAAAATTCGTCAGCAACTTCTTCAGTAACTACATCTCCTTCTAATTAAAAACAGAAAAAAAGGACAAAAATGTTTAAAGAAAATGATAAAAATATAAAAAATGGTAAAACGATTATTTCTACTGGATTTTCAGTTACTGCAATTTTAACAACTATAGTTGCTGTTCCAATCGGACTTACAATTTTTGAAAGATCTTATGGATCTCAAGTTTATGGAAATGTTGATAAAAATCAAGTTGTTAATTTAAAAACAGAGACAACTTTTTCTGAAGAAGATTTTATTAATGCTGTTAATAATTTGAAAATTTTTGATAAATACAAAAATTTATCAGCAAAAACGGCGCTGGCTTTAGCAAAAAACCCTTCGTATTCTTTCAACTTTTTACAGGCTTTTGATTTTTCACCAATAACAAAACACAGATTTCGTGTAGTCTTGAACATCGAAAATGCTTCAGTTTCTGGTTCAGAAGTGAAAAATGTTGTTGTTTTTGCACACTCAGATCAGTTGAAACTGACTTATTCAAAAAAAACTGACCTTAGAGGTTTTGCTGCAACTGATACTTCTGATGGAAATTTAGTTAATTTCCAAATTGACCTTGCAAAGTCAAATTTAACAGTTTCTGGTTCAAAAAGTGCAAATTTAATTGCATCTGAGGTTGCTTTCAAAGTTGATAATGACTTTCAAACTGCTTACAAAAAAACTCGCTCACGTTCACAAGCTTTTTCCGATGCTTTGCTCGAAAATGGTCTAAGTTATAATTTAGTTAATAATTTAGGACTTCCAACAATTTTGGAAAAAGGTTATGTTTTAGCACCAAAAACTTCCCTAAATGAAAAAGCTAAACAAGAAAAACTGGTAAAAATCGGCGAAGATGAAAACAAAAGAGTCGAAAATCTCTTAAAAGTTCAGAATTTAGTTTTCAAAAACCTTGATGACAAAAACGGAACACTTTCAATTACTTTTGAGTTATTTGACAAATCTGGAAAATTAGTCCAAGAATTCGACTTTCCGATCACCGGAATTAAAAAATTAGAATATGATGTTAAAAAAGCTGAAAAAGATATTCTTGCAAAAGTTAAAGAATTTGTCCAAGTCAAACCTTTTGTGCAACTTGCACTAGTTCGCGACAAACTTAGTTTGGCGGAAACTATTTACAAAAGCGATACTAATCCAGCTAATTTAGCTAAAGTTTTAGCGAAATTTGGAAAATCTCAAACACCAAAAGCGGAAAAAACTCCTGTTTCTGTGCAAGAATTCCAAGATTCCGGCCAAAGTGGGACTGATGCAGGTAAAAGTTCTGAAAAACCAGGTGAAAAACCTAGTGATGCACCTAAAACTGAACCAAAAACACCTGAAAAATCAAAGGAAACTGAAAAAGTTGAAATTAACCGTGAAGATTTTTCAAGTTTTTTCAATCTTAAATCCAAAGTCATTCCAGTTTCAGAACTTGATTCTTACTTTATCGAAGTAAATTCAATTAATTTTGCTAAAAATTTAACTAAAGAACAAACAGATAAACTTTTACAAGATCAAAAAGTTTCACTTGAAGTTAATTTTAGCGTTAAAAAACAACTTAACGTGCAAGCACCGTATCTTGAAAGCGAATTTGTTAAATCAAATTATTCTCCAGTTTTAAGAACATCACTTTCAAGAGTTGGAAAGGGTAATAATTCCAAAGTAGTTTTACTTGATTTAGGAAGTTTTAAAACTAATATTGATGTTCAACTTGATTATAACGAAAATCAAAGAAAATTATTGTCATCAGTTTTAGAAAAAGACCCGGAAAAACTAGAAAAATTGGAAAATTTGGAGAATTTGAATAGTGAAAGTTCATCTAATTTTGATTTACTTTCTACAACTTTTAAATTCCGTAAAAATCCAAACGAACAACTTTTAACATTAGAACACGTTAAATCTTTAGTTAGCGAAGTCGTTGAGAACGCTAAAAATGGAAAAACTTTTAACGATGTTGCAGCAACACTTCACTTTTTAGATCGCGGATTCCAACCTAAAAATTCAGCTGAACTTGAAAATTATAAGAAACTTTATGCTTCAAAATTTGATAAAGAAGAATCAAAACCAAAACCTGAAGCAGAAGCAGCAAAACCAAAACCAAAACCTGAACCAGAAACAGCAAAACCTAGTGAAAATTCAAGTCAAACTGCAGGAAATGCTGGAAATGCTGGAACTAATGGTTCAACTGAATCATCTAGTTCTTCTTCTGCCTCCACTCCCGAATCTGCAACTTCAGCTTCATCAACTTCGTCTTCCGTTTCAGCAGTCGCAACAACTTTCCAAGAAGCAAAAGAAAGTTCACCTAAAACCTCTAAAGATGATGAAAAAGAAATTATTAAAAACTGATCTTTTGAAGGTTTAGGGGTTAAACTTTGAAAATTCCTGCAAAAATCAAATTATTCTGTTCTCGGCGATACAAATATCAAATATGATGTCCTTAAGAAAAATAAAGAACAAATTGATGTTGTTCTCAGTTTTTCACCAAAAACTGGAAAACCTTCAGATTTGCAAAATGCACAAGTTGTGTTTTCAATCAAAGGTCTAGATGATCAACCTGGTTATGATTTTTTAAGAAGTTACAATCCAACCGTGTTTTTTGATTTTAGGAAAAATCATGAAAGAAATTCAACTGGTCAGATTGATAAAATTTCTGCATTAAATCGAAATGATGCTGTATTTTTAATTAACAAAAGTTCTGCTACTAGCGATAATAACAAAGAGAAACAGCTTTTAAATTCTGTTAATCAAGATGGAATTAGCGTTGAAAAAGCTATTAAAATTGAACAGAAAAAAACAGCACCAGCAGAAAATAGCAAAGATCAAAAAAATGAAACAACTGTTTCCCCCTCTGAAGATTCTCTAATTCTTAAAAAAGGTGTAATTCTTGTTGCGTTTAGTGTTAAAAATGTTTCCGATGGTAAAAAACATCACTTATTTTCATCAAACGAAGGACTTGGGCTTTTTATTAAAAAACAAAAAATGAAGGACAACACTCACAAGTTCATTTTAGGAATAGAGCCGAATCCAAAAGAACCTAACACACCACCAAAAAGTTCAAAATCAACTTTAGCACTAATTTCTGGTCTTGAGGGGCAAACCGAAGCTAATTCAAATTTATTTATCGATGATGAATCTGGAAGTTCAGATAAACCGCCAGAAACTCTAATCTCATTAAACTTTGGCGCTCCACGCGATCCTGATCCTTTCAGGCAAAGAAACATTAACAAAACCGATGTTGATGATTTTGATTTTATTAAAGAAAATCATTTATTATTCTTAACGATTATTAAAAAAGATGACAAATATGATTTTTGATTAACATCAAAAAATGCAAAAAATCCTTATACCCAAAAAATTGCTTCTTTTGTTGATTTATCAGTTTCACGTAGTCATAAAAAAAATCTTAACTGATCAAATTTAGGACCAAATCCACAACCTGAACAACAACAGCAACAACCTCCACAACAGCAACAACATCAAAACCTATCACCTAGAAAGTTAAACGCTGCCACAATCACATTCAAAGGATTTGCAGTTTATGATTCTACAACTTTAGTTAATAACCACGAAGCAGTTTCTGAATTAACAAATCATTTTATTAGAGAATTTAAAGATTAATTTTCAACAAAATTAAATAATTTATGAAAAAAGCACTAATTGCTAAATTAGTGCTTTTTTATTAGACTAACAATCAGTTAACTAGGACACAGACACTAAAACTTAACCTGGGTTTCCCAGTTTTGGTGGTATAATTAATTGTAAATATCAAAAAACACTAATAAATAAGGCTTTGTTTTAAAAAATAATAAGAAAAAAGTACTAACGTTTCATAACAATTATGATATAGTTATTTTAATAATAAAAATGTTAAAAAAGTTGTTCTTTTTTTAGTTTTATAGTAAAAAACCTGATTTGTAAATGCATAATTGTCTCTGATCAAAAATAAAAAGCGACTAGAAATGCATTTTGTTAGCAAAATTTGACAAAAATCAGGGTTATAGGTCAAAAAAATTGTTATGAAATAACGTTAAGTTTTAAAAAGATCACCTAAATTGGGAGGTCTTTTTTAATTAAGCATTTGTAACTGGGAAATTCAGGTAAAACTTAACGTACTTGATAGTATTTTTTGTTTTATTTCTTATTTTTGTAAAAAATATACTAAAAACAAAATTAAATTCATTTTAGTTAATAAAAGTATTTATATTTGATTTAAATCAAATTCACCTGTAATTTTATGTATTTTTTTGTTACCAAACAAAAATTCACCTTTTGGAGTTAGAGTCTGACCATTTTCTAGTAAAAATGATTCTAATTCTAAACTTCAAGAAATTTTAGTTCCTTCTTTTTTTAGTTCTAATTTATTTGTTAATTGAGTTGAATCTAGGTTTACATACTGAATTTGTGGAAAAACAAGTCATTTTTCCGATTTTGTTTCACTCAATTTAACTCATTTATTATTGACATCTGCGTTGATTTCTACATATAATTTATCCAATAACTCTTTTAAAAAGGCGTTTTTTGTAAAATCATTTAGATCTTTTTCTAATAATGTTTTTTTCAGTTCATCACTTAATAATTTCAGTTCTAAATCTTTTTTAGCTAAAGCAATTTGGTAAACATTGCTAGAATTCTTTGCTAAACCTGAAAATTCAACAGATTCAATTTTAGAAAAAAACTCTTTCACATCAGTATTTCCGACTATTTTCCAAAGTTGCAAATTAAGTTTTAATTTACCGTTTTCATCATCAGGTTGAGCACTGACGATATCAAAACCATATTTGTTTTTTTCAACTTCATCAGAATTATCGCTACTAGAAAACTCTACAAAAGCGTCTTTTAATCCAACGCCAAAATTCTGATTAGGTAAAATAAAGTCTAATTTATTAAAAAAAGGTAAAGAAATCACGTCATCTTTGTCTTTATTCAATAAAGCAAAAGCTAAAAATGACGGAAAAATATTTTTAAAACCATCCGGTAAATTTTTTGCTTTTAAAGTGTATTTTTTTTCCCCTTTTTGGTATAAAAGTTTAACTTTTTTAGAATCACGAAGCGATAAATCTTCTTTTGATATCAAAACTAAAAGTACATCTTCGATTGGATCTTTGTTGTTATTACTATTTCCTGTTGTTTTTGCATTCGAAAAATCTAATTTTGCATCATATTTTGCTTCATCAAGACCTTCAATTGGGTCAACGAAATTAACATAAGAAAAATTTTTATAATCATTTTTCCCTTTATAAATTATTGTTTGCGGATACGAGCTTTGCATCGAATTTGTAACATAAAGCGTATTCGGTAAAGTGGAAAGATGCCCTTTTAGCCGTGCTAATTCGATATCAGATTTCTTTTGTTCTTCGCGCGGATTGAAAACTTTGACAATAGGTTTTTCTTTTGGTTTTTCCTTGTTTTTTCCAGAATCTATAGGTTTTTCTTGGGTTTTACCCTTGTTAGGATCGGGTAAAACAGGCTGTTTTTTATCATCATCTATCGCAGGCGGTTTCTCTTTTTTTGGTTTTTCTACTGTAATATCAGGTTTTTCAGGTGGTTCAGTAGGTTTTTCAGGTGCTTTTGGTGGTAGCGGATCTGGTTTAGGTTTTACAGATAAAATTGGGTTTTTTATTTCACCGTTAGAATCGCCAGGTTTTTGATTTTCATTATTATTATTATTATTATTTGGATTTTCCACTTTTTCTTTTTTGGATAGTGGAACATTTGAAGCAACAGAACATCCGGCTGATAAAAGAAAAATTGCCGAAAAATTAGAAAATAAAAGCATTCACTTTTTCTTTTTCATTGTTTCCATAATAAATAATTTTACAATATTTAGGATAAATTTTCTAAAAATAACAAAAAAGGCTATAAATTACTAACTATTTTTGTTTTTTTCAAGATCGAAAGAACCTTGAATTACATGAGTTTTCTTTTCGCCCAGCAAGTAATCACGACTTTGGGGGGTTAATGTTTGATTTTTTGACAATAAATAAGTATTTAATTCAAATTTTCAATTAATTTTATTATCTTCTCTTGTTAAAGTTAGATTTTGGATAAATTTTGTCGAATCTAAATTTAAATATTGAATTTGTGGATAAATTAATCAGTTATCTGCCCTTAATTTAGCGACTTCTATTCATTTTTCGTTCATATTTAAATTTTGATTAATCCGAATGTGTAAATTTTCAAATAAAAGTTTTAGGAAACGATTTTTTGTAAATTCAGAGTTCAGATCATTTTCTGATAGTTTCTTTTTTAACTCTAAATCTGATAATTTTTGCTCAAATTTTCCCCTTTCAGCAACCTCAAATTTGTACTCTTTATTAGAATTTTTTGCAAATCCTGTAATTTCAACTGTTGATATTTCAGGAAAAAACTCCTTGTTATCAGTATTTGAGTTTTTAGCTACTCTTCAAATTTGTAAATTTAGCTTTAATTTTCCACTTTTATCATCAGGCTGAGCACTGACAATTTCAAAATTGTATTCATATTTGTCTTTTTCAGAATCGCTAGCCTTTAAGTCAACAAAGTCATTTTTAAGCCCAACTCCAAAATTTCGATCCTTAAGAATAAAACCTAAATCATTAAAAAAAGGCAATGAAATTACGTCATTTTTGTCTTTATTTAAAAGAAGAAACGCTACGAAAGAAGGAAAAATATTGTTAAATTCAGCGGGTAATTTTGCTTTTAATTCAAAACTACTTTCTATTTTGTTATAAAAAAGACTAACATATTTTCAAAAACTAATATTAGAATTAGTTTTTGAAAATAACACTAATTTTACTCTTTCAATCGGAAATTGGTTTTTCGTCTTTTCTTTGCTTGTTGCCTCTGAAAAATCTAATTTAATTTTGTATTTTTCTTCATCCAACCCGTTAATAGGGTTAATAATATTGAAGGGTAAATCTTTTAAACTATTATTTCCGTTATAAATTAATGTTTGAGCATTTTTTTCTAGGTTAGTTTTAGAAATTTGAAAAGCCGTTGGCAAAATGGAAAGATGACCTTTTAACTGTGCTAATTCGGCATCAAAATTTTTTTGTTCTCTATAAGGATCGAAATCATCAACGAGTTTTTTTTCTGTATTTTGTTGATTTTTTTCTTCCATTTTTTTATCAACAGGAATTGAACCTTTTTTAGGTGGTGAAAAACTTTCGTTTTTCTCTTCTTTTTTTGGTTTAGAAGGCGGTTCGACTTTTTCTAATTTAGAATCTGGTTTTTGGTTATCTTTTTTCTGATTTTGATCGTTATTTGGTAAGTTTTTATCTGTTAAATCCTGTTTTTTCTGATTTTCTTGGTTTCCAGGTTCGGGTTTTTTAACTAAATCGCTAGAATTTTGTGACTGATTTCCTTGCTTATCATTTTTAGGCAGGTTGTTCTTTTGTCCGCTTTCACTGCTTTTGGGTTCAGGTTGGGTAGTTTTTCCTGGTTTTTTTTCAGAAATTGGTACATTTGAAACCACAGAGCAACCTGAAGATAATAAAAACAATGGCACTAAAGTTGTTAGTGTCACTGTTTTTATCTTTTTACTAATTTTTAGTTTACTTTTGTTTGTTTTCACAATATTTTATAAAAAATTGACTAAATATTTATTATATGAATAAAGAAAAACTAACTTTTTTCGTTGCGTGAAAGTGTGCGAAAACCTGATTCTGTGACTAAAACAACATCTTCAATTCTTGCTCCACCCAACCCAGGAATATAAATTCCAGGCTCGACAGTAATTACCATCCCAGGTTCTAAAATTGTTTCGCTATTTAAACTAACAACTGGCAATTCGTGAATGTCGATTCCAACGCCGTGTCCAGTTGAATGCACAAAATATTGACCATAACCTTTTTCGTTAATATAATCGCGGCAAGCACGGTCAATTTCAGATGCTTTTATCCCAGGTTTTACGGTTTTTCTTCCAATTTCAGCAGCTTTTTTAACAATTTCAAGAATTTCTAATTTTTTTTCACTAATTTCACCAAGATAAGAAGTTCTGGTAATATCAGCACAATATCCGTTAAAAAGTGCGCCAAAGTCGATTTTTAAGAGATCGTTATTGGCAATTTTTGCAGAACTTGCTCTTCAATGTGGCATCGCTGAATTTGCACTAGTTGCGATAATTGAATCAAAAGATTCTTTTTCGGCACCAAGTAACTTCATTTGGTAATTTAGTTCGATATCAACGTCTTTTTCAGTCATTCCAGGTTTGATTTTTGGGAATATTTTGCTGTAAGCATCAAGGGAAATTTGAACCGCTTTTTCGATATTGGCAATTTCTTCATCGGTTTTAATAATTCGAAAAAGTTGAGCTTGAAGTTTAATAAATTCAGCTTTAGGAAATCAAGTTTTAATTTTGTCTAATTGCTCAACTGTTAAATATTCAGTTTCAATTCCGATTTTTTTATAAGATTTTTTTTGAAAAAAATCGTCAAGATTAGCTTTAGTAGTTAAAAAAACTTCACAGTTTTGCGCATCTTTTTCCGCTTTTTCGATATAACGACCATCAACAAACAAAAATGCTTTATTTTTTTCAATAAATAAAAGACCATCAGATGCTGCAATTTTTGTAAATCAAAACCGAGTTTGATAAGAAAAAGAAATCACTACATCTAAATTATTTTCTAAAAATGCTTTATCCAAATATTTACGGTTCATCTTATTTTTTCTCACGGTGCAATGTGTGTTTGTTGCATTTGTGGCAATGTTTTTTTACTTCAATTTTTTCAGGTTTAGTTTTTTTGTTTTTTTTAGTTATATAATTTTCCATTTTGCAATCAGTACATCTTAGAGTTAGACCTTCTCTTGGCATCGTTTTTCCTTTTTCATAATTTTATTATTTTTACTGAAAAATAAATTATACCATAATTTATTTTTTTAATAAGCAAAAAGCCAATTATTGTAGTTCGTCTTTTAAAAGTTCGCGTGCTTTTGAGAGTTCAACAGAAAAAATTGAACTTACTCCCCGTTTTTGCATCGTGATTCCTAAAAGTTGATCTACTCGCGACATCGTCCCGTGACGGTGGGTGATGATTAAAAATTGTGTGTTTTGCTTTAATTGTTTTAAAAATTCAACATAACGGATGACATTTGCTTCATCAAGTGCGGCTTCAACTTCATCGAGAATGCAAAGCGGAATCGGTCTTGCTTTGATAATTGAAAATAAAAGCGAAATTGCAATAATCGCTTTTTCACCCCCTGAAAAAAGGCGAATATTTTTAATAGTTTTTCCAGGAGGTTGCGCACTTATTTCAATTCCAGAATTTAGAATATCATTTTTGTCACTAAAGTAAATTTTCGCACTTCCGCCGCCGAACATATTTTGGAAAACTAAATTAAATTCAGAGTTAACTAGATCGACAATTTCCTGTGTTTTTGCAATGATGATTTTATCCAAATCGGAAATTACTTCCAAAATTTTTGATCTGGCAACTTCAAGTTCGTTCTGACTTTTCTTTAGTTTATCAAGACGTTCTGAAGTTTGTTCAAAATCTTGAATCGCATCTAAATTAATGTTTCCAAGGGCTTTAATTTCTGCATTTAAACTATTTACAAATTCACGGGCAACATCAATTTCAATTTCAAGTTCGTATTTTTCAGCAGCAGCTTCAAAAGTTAAATTATATTTTTGTGATAAATTATTTTTTAAATTTGTTAGTAAAAATTCGCACTTATCTTTAAGGTTTTGCTTTTGATTCAAATCAGCATTGATTTTACGCTGTTTTTGATTAAGTTGTTGCACTAAAATTGTTAGTTCATTAATTTGGTCATCAAATTGTTGTTTCTCACTGATTAGAATTTTATTCTCATTTTCGTAAACTGAAATTAAATTCTCGAGTTCAATTTTTTCCTTCAAAGTGCGACTTATTGTCAAATCAACATCATCTGTTTGGTTGATAGTTTCTTCAAGACCTTCGTTTTCAGCTTTAATTGCAATTAGTTCATTTTTTGCAATAGTAAATTTTTGCTCTAAATCATTGAGATTCATCTCTGTTTGTTGCAAAAGCACGCTTTCTCGCGTAATAATTTGCTCAAATTGGTTAGATTGTAATTTAAATTGTTGAATTTTTTCTTCAAAAAAATTCAATTTATTTTTAAGTTCATCAATTTTATACTGTATTGAAAAAGTTGAATCTGTTTTTTGTTTATGACCACCAGAAATTATCCCGCTAGTTCGAATGATATCACCCTCTAAAGTTACGATAACGTATTTGTGATCGACAAATTTTGCAATTCGGTTTGCGGATTCAACTTTGTCAACAACAATGATTCCACCAAGTAAAAAATCAACTAAAACTTGGTATTTTTTATCAAAATCAATTAAATTACTAGCTAAATCAATGAAACCTTTTTGTGAATCTAAATGATTAAGATACAAATCGGAAATAAAACGCGGTTTTAAAGTTGAAAGTGGAATAAAAGTTGCACTTCCAGCATAATTTTTTTTCAAAAAATTAATTGCAGCAACAGCAGTTTCAGGTTGATCGACGACAATTTGTTTCAAAGTTGAACCTAGAGCAACTTCGATTGCATCTGTATATTTTTCAGAAATTTTAATTAAATCACTAACAAGTCCGCAGTATCCAGGAAAAAGAAAACTGTTTTCAACGATGACTTTTGTTCCTTTTGGCAAAAAAGCCATTGATTCAAGTGCTTTTTGCAACTCGGAAATTCTAGTTTGGGCAATTATTTTGTCAGAATTTAAATTATAAAGTGTCTTTTCAATTTCAGTTTTTTTGCTTCTGGAGAAATTAAGTTTTGCTTCGATTTCTTGTTTTTTTGCTTTATTTTCCAGTATTAATTTTTCAAAATTATCCTTTTGAGTAGAAATTTGACTGTATTTTTGTTTAAGTGCAGCCATTTTTTGCTCAAAATTGACACTAACTTCGCTTGATAAAATCATTTCCTGAAGTTGGGTTGCTTTTGCATAAGCTAAATTAATAGAATTAATTTGCTCTTTTAGTTCGTTAATTTTGGCATTTTTTTCGCTAATTTCAGCTTCAATTTTTACTCTTTTTTGCGTATTGTCAACGATTATTTTCTCGTTTGATTCAATTTCACTTAAAAATTTTGGTTCTTGAAACTTTAGTTCATTTAATTCTTCATTTACTTGAGTCAAATTTGATTGAAATTTTTTGATATCACTAACAATCAAACCGACTTCAACAGATTCTAATTGCTTTGATTTTTCAAGGTAAATTTTTGCATTATTTGCCTGTTTTTCAAGTTGTTTTACTTGTTTTTCAAGCTCTTTTATACGAATTTCAATTTTTTCAATTCCAAGAAGAGTTTGGTCAAGTTTGCTAATTGCCTCAGCTTTGTCAATTTTATATTTAGCGGTTCCGGCAACTTCTTCGATTACTTGTTTTCGTTGTTCGGGAGTTGATTCTGCAATTTCAGAAATTGTTCCCTGTGAAATAATTGCCAGTGATGACTTCGAAATTCCCGCTTCAATTGCTAAATTACGAATATCTTTATACCGAACTGGTTGATCATTATAAAAATATTCGTTAGTGCCTTGACCTCTTTTAATAACTCGCGAAATTGTAAAAATTTGTGCGCTATCTTCGCGAGTTTCATCGTTAAACGTTAGTTTTACCATCGCTTTATCGACAGGTGAAACTGTTTTTGAACCAGCAAAAATGACATCGTCCATATTGTGGCCACGAAGTTGTTTTACTGATTTTTCCCCTAAAACCCATTTAATTGCATCGTTTATGTTTGATTTTCCGGATCCATTTGGACCGATTATTCCGACAACAGAACCATCGAATTTAATACTTACAGGTTCAGCAAAAGATTTAAAACCTTCAATTTCAATTTTAATTAATTTCATAATTTCACGATCAACAAAATAAATATTTGAATTTCATTATTATTATAATAAAGTTTTGCAAAAAGTCTATAAAAAACAAAGGTTTTTTTATTCCAAAATTAATTCAGTCTATTTTTTAAAAATTATATCCATAAAAATAAAAACCTAAACTGAATTTAGTTTAGGTTTTTAAAATTTTTAAAAATAAATTAATTAAATTTAATAATTTTATGAAGAAACTCCACTTGTTGAACCAGATGTGCCAGGTTGTGTCGCTGCAGGTTTTGCAGGTTTTGGTGCTGCTGGTTTTGCTGGTTTTGGCGTTGTAGGATTTTTTAGCCGATCTAGCAGTTTTTTTAGACTCTCTCTATTTATTTTTGGTCGACTTTTGGTGGACCCTCCACCACCTAAGAAAAGCGGCACAAGTTTACCAAAAATACGGATAGTTAAAACATCTCTAGTTAATTTTTCTACTTTCCCAGGTGCGCCATTTGATTCTAAAACTTCAACAATTGCTTTAACAAGTTCGTCAGCGAGAACGACGTCTTTTTTACTAATTAGTGATTTTAATTTTTCCTGAATTACTTCTAAATCTTTCAAAAGTGATCCAGATGGTTCAAAATCTTTTAGTCGATCACCTAAAAATCCTTTTGCAGGCGAACTTTCCAAAAGATCCTTAATATTTATACCGCCTAAAGCTTTTGATCCTAAGAAATTTTTAATTATATTTGTAAAGAGAACTTTGTCATTCTTAACAGCATCTTCTTGGTTTTTGTCAAATGTGGACTTACTATCGATAAATTCACTAGTATTTTTATTTTCGTTCAATTTATTTAGTAATTCTTTGTTTGTTTTAGCAAAACTACTTACATCAATAATTTGTTTATAAGTAGGTTTTCCATCAACTATGTCATCAAAATTTTTGCTGTTTTTTAAATCAGAAACTGAAGAATCACCTTCTTCGTTAGGGTTTGTTGCTAATTTTAAAAGAAGTTGATGAGCAATTTTTTTATACCCTTGAATTTGTGGGTGAATATCTAATTTTGTTGCTGAAAATTTTTCATCATTTTCATTTCAAAGACTTTTATCGTAAACATCAACATAATTTTCTTGATTTTTAATAGCAACTTCACGAATAATTTTATTTATTTTTTCAGTACTACTTTGTATAAAATCAAGTTCAATTTTAAGCTCGTTATGTAAAAGATGCTGTAAAACACGGACTAAAGTTGAATTAGGTATTTTATATCCAATTAAATTTATTCGAAGATTGGGATTGATTGCTTTTAATTCCTTAATTAAATTATCAAGATTGGTTTTTAACTCATCAATTTTTTCATTAACTTTAGATTTTAAGTAAGATCCTATAATTTCTTCTCGTTTTTTACTTTTATCAGCATCAATTAATTTTTTTAGTTCTTCATTATCTTTTGATCCTGGAATAAAAAATTTTGTAAATTCAGTAATGACAACAAAAGGATCGTTTGCACCAACTGACATTGTTAACAAGTTAGCGTTCTTAATTTTGCTAATTAATTCAGGATAAGAATCTTTGTCAAACTTACCAAAAACAGAGTTAATTTCATTAAATTTCTCATTTCCAGTATACCCTGAAACTAAAGGGTTATCAGAAACTTTCCCTTTTGGATATTTTTTGGGGTTAATAAGATTTAGTCAATTTTCTGTTGTTGTTCCAGAAATAGCCAAATTATCATAAGAAACTAGCGAATTTTTGTTAATTTTTTGCAAATAATGAGCAAAAAATGCAGGATACGATTGCCCACTTAAATTTCCGTCTTTATCCATTTTACCTTGAAAATCACGGTAAGTGTCTTGGTTAAAACCGGCAGTCACTGAATCACCAATTGCCAAATAATTTACTTTTGAAAGCAAATTGCTTTGATCTTGAGCGACGATAGAACATCCAGCAGCAATAAGCATTGGGAAAATGGTGATAGGCGCTAACCCAAGTGATATCAGTTTAATTTTTTTTTCTTTTATATTAAACTTCATAATAAGCTCTCCATAAAATTTATATTTATAAAATTATACCAAAATAGATATGAAAAGAGTTATAACTTAACAAAATGAGTACTAAAAATTAGGAAAAATTCTTTTTAAATTCATATTTTTTTCTAATTTTGGATCTAAAATTAGAAAAAACCTTTATTTATATAAGTATGTGAAAAGCATGACTCTAAAAAATTAAGAAAGGGGCTTTAATTTTTCTAATTCAACTCATTTTTATATCACAGGTCTTCTAAATTTGCTTAAAAATATACTAAAAAATTCAAAAAACAAAACTAAATAGATACTTAACAAACATTTTCATAGTTAAAATAAGATGTTTAGTTCTTAAATTAACTATGATTTTTAGTTGGATTTTTAAATTAAAAAGATAAATTTTAGTATAATTTTAACATTAACTAGAAAAATAATACATTAAATTAAAAAATTACTAAAAGTTCTTAACAGCAAAATGATAATAAAATTACGAATAGTTCTTTTTTCACTAGTTTGATTGCTAAAGTTACGTAAAATACGTTCTGTTTGAAAAAAACACACCAAAAAAAAAGTTGAATTAAGCGCAGAATTTAGAAGCAATTTGATTTTGAGTTACTCAAAATTCATTTTAAAACTTTTTTCGATTAAAGTAAAAGTTTTTGGTTATGAAAATTTACCAAAAAATGCATCTGTTATTATAGTTAATCGCAATTCAATTGTTGACCATTTTATTTTATTTTCAGCACTCGAGAATCATGAAAAAGGGGAAGATGAAGTTAATCCTATTTTGAGTTTTTTGCTTCAAAAAGAATATTATAATCGTAAAAATAAATGAATTTTTGGTTCACTTGACTCACTTTTTTTGACTGATGATCAAAAAAAAAACAATTTAGAATTAAATAATTTTCTTAAATCTGTACGTGAAAAGAGATCTTTTGGAGTTGTTTTCTCAAAAGAGGTGAACCAAAATTCGACATTTCAATTCCCGATTGATATTTTTAGTGCCACTAAAAAAGTCGGGCTCCCAATTGTCCCTATCACAATTAATTTTTCTGATAAAAATTCTCATAAAACAAGTCGAAAAAAAGTCCAAAATGTTGAAGTTTTAATTCATAAACCAATAAAAACAGGCACTGTTTTTTCACAAACAAGCAAATCTTTGTTTCTGGCAACAAAAAAAGCAATTTTTGAATCTTACAATGGTGATAAATAATGAATTTTGATAGTAATTTTGATATAAAATTAAGCAATTTTTCTGGTCCTCTAGAGTTACTTCTTGATCTTGTTAAGTCAAAAAACATTAATATTCTTGATGTCGATCTTGTTGATCTTGCAAGTCAATATGTGAATATAATTGATAATTTAAAGCAAAAAAATATCCAAGTTGCCGGCGAATATTTAGTAATTGCTGCTACTTTAGTTCATTTAAAGTCAAAAATTCTTTTATTAGGTGATACAGAGGAAAAATTAGATCCTGAAGTTGAACAAGACAGAATTGAATTTTTAGCTCTTCTTTCCGACTACCAGCAAATTAAAAATATTGCTAATATGTTAAAAGAACAACAAGAACACCGAAACGACTATTTTGAAAAAAGTACTTCAAATTACAGCGATTTTCGCCGTCCCAACGATCCTAGCCAACTTGATGGACATTCATCTCAACCTATTTTGGTCAAAGTTTTAAAACTAATGTTTGATCGGACAAGAGCAAAAAATCGACTTAAAATCAGTACAAAGCAAGTTCAAGTTACTGCTGATCAGCAAACTTTGTGACTTAAAAATCTTTTGGAAAATAAAAGTCAAGTTGATTTTTCCGAGTTTTTTTCACTTCCAACTATGAAACATTTTGTAATTACAATGATTTCGATGCTCGAAATGGCGAAAAAGCAAGTTTTACACTTAAAACAACAAAGACAATTTTCCGAAATTTTAATTTTCCGTGGAGGTTTTGATGAAAACTAGAATTATTGAAGCAATTTTGTATTTGCAAGGTGAAAAAGGACTTTCATCACAACAGCTCCAAAATTGTCTAAAGTTAGCAAAAATCAATGAAGCCCGTAAACTTTTAAAAGATTTTGCTGTTCAATTTAATCGTCAAAAACGAGGAATTTTGGTCGTCGAATTTGATGATGTTTTCAAATTTGTTACCGCAAAAGACTTAAAACCTTTCATAATCGACTTTGTTAGTAACGAAAGAAAATACCGTCTTAGTAATTCTTCAATTGAAGTTGCAGCAATTATCGCTTACAAACAACCAGTAACTAGAAGTACAATTGCACAAATTCGCGGCGGAATTAACTCAGATTATATTGTCGGTTCGTTATTAGCGAAAGGGATTATCGAGGAATTAGGAACTGCATCGACCCCGGGAAATCCGACTCTTTATGGGGTAACTTCGCGATTTTTTGATTATTTTAAATTAAGATCAGCAAAAGATCTACCAAAATTTAAAGAATTCGACCTTTTTAGTAACAGTGAGGAAAATTCTCAAACTGAAAGTTTCGACCTTTTTTCTTCACAACGTGAAACTGATGAATAAAAAAATATGGAATCATTAAAAATTAAATCAGAACCGGCTTTACAAAATCAGAATTTAATTTTCTTCAATTATGAATCACCGCTTGAATTAAATAATTCAAAAATTATCGGTTTTATCTCAAACAAACCTAATTCAATTGATGAAAATTACGTTTTTAGTTTAGCGACGATAATTTCTGATTTTTTAAAACAAAAAAATTTGACTAAAATTTTGATTAGTAATAGCGCCAACAATTTTGGAATCGCTTTTGCTTCAATTTTTTACAGTATTTTAGGCGCTGATCCAAAACGAAAAATTTTAATTTTTAATGAAAATTTAGGATATTCTCAAAAATTAGCACGCCACTATTTTATAAATAATGATTTTGATTTTTTTATTGACATTGAAATAAATTGAACTAACAAAAATTCAAATCTTGCTATTCTGTCATTTTTCAAGAAAAATCTAACCTTTTTAACTTACGACGAGGAAAAATTTATTAATAGGGCTGAAAAAAGTCTTTTTTTCTTCAAAAACAACCAAATTGAAAGACCAGAAAAACTAGAAATTAACTGAGATCATATTTTTGAGTTTCAAAAATATTTGAATTTAGATCTTCAAAATTTGCAAAATTTATACCAATTTTACGATCCCGAATCTAGTTTTTTGGCAAATTTTATAAAAACCAATTTTGAGACAAAAACTATTAAGTTTTTGCCAATTAAAAAAAGTTTTCCAATTGAAAACATAATGAAAAAAGTCAGTGATAATTCAATAATTTGAAAAAAAATTACTACTAGTTCCAAATTAAGTACAGATGTAATTTTTTGATTAAGAAAAAATAAAATTATTACCGCCCATCGCAAAAATCTCAATTTTACTATCATCAAAGAAAGAGATTTGCAACTATTATTTCTCGATTATGTTCGTAAAAATTGGAAAAACGGGAAACATTTTTTAGTTAGCAACCAGTGTGATAATTATATTGTCGAGTTTATTAAACAAAATTTTAACGCAAAAATTCAAAGATATTGCGAATATACGGAAAATCCTGAAACTGAAATACTCAAGATTAATTCCCAAAAACAGGAAGAAATTATCCTTATAACTACAGAAAGCATCCATTTTATCCCGAAAAGTTCAGAAAAAAGAACTAATTTTGGGGTAACACCCCATTTTTCTGTACTTTGATACATAAAAGTTTTTGAATTTTACAAAAAAAATAATCAAAACATTTTTGATGTTATTAAAGCAATGAAAAACGAGGTTAACTTTGTTTTTCATTGCAAATTTCGGATGAAAGTTTCACCTTCAAATTTTGATAAAATTGTAAATTTACTTGTTAATGAAAAAGATAAAGAATTTAAACCACAAGGTTTTAACATTAAAAATTCTAGTCTTGATAAAAAAACGATAAACCTTAAAGTAAATTTACAAAAAAATGACTTTTATACTTTAAATTACTTCAAACCCAAACAGCAATTAACGTTAATAACCCACTTTTTGGCAAAAAATCACACTGAAAAACAAGCAGTTTTTCTCGAAAACACTTTAATTGATAAGCTAAAATTAGTTAACAAAGATTCGATTTTAACAAAATCAAATCAAAAAACTAACATCATCAAGTTTTTGATTTTTATTACTACAATTATTTTGATTTTAATAATCTTGTTTTATAACTTTTATAACTCAAGTTTCACTGATGGCTCGCCAACAAAAATTTTTGTTAAATTTTATGAATTTTTCTTTCAACCGCGTATAAATCGGTTAGTTTTTGTTGTAGCAATTGCTCACTTTCTTTTTTGAAACATCAGTGCCGCCTTTCAATTACGGCGAGTTTTCAAAAATCAAGGAATAAAAGCAAGATTTCGACATCTTTTTGTTGGCAGTTTTATTGCTACTTTTATGCAATTTTCGACACCTTTTTCTTTTGGTGGCGAAATAAGTTACTACTGATATTTGCAACGAAAACAATATCCGCTAAAAAATATCAGTACGACATTGACTTACAACGCTTTGGTTCATCAAGTTTTTAATTTATTGATTGGTTTAGTTTTTATTCCTATTGGTTTTGTGTTTTATCGTGAACTTTTTGTTTTTGATTCTTGGGAAAAAATTGTTTTCTTTATTTGATTAATTGTAAATATTTTTCTAAACGCACTTGTTTTACTGATAATTATTATAATTTCGCTTTGAAAAAAATTACAGTATTTATTGATTAAAATTTTTGTTTGACTTTTAAATCTCAATTTTTTTAAAAAAATTGAGGACAAACAGAGACTTGAGTTCCGCTTTCAATTTTTGATCGACAATTTTAAAAATCATTTCATAGAAGTGCTTTCTAATAAAATGTTGTTAACAAAAATACTTTTAACCTACAAATTACCAATATTTTTTGTTAATTTTTCCTTTGTTATTTTAATTGTAGCAATGGAAAAAGGTGGTTTTGACCTAAGAAATATAAATTTCATTCATTATTTGAAATTTATATCTGGTTTTACAATTCTGCAAATTTCAAATAATTTATCACCCGCACCAGGTGGGGTTGGTTCGGTTGATGTGATTACAAAACTGATTTTTCAAAGTTATTTTAGTGAAAAAACAAGCCTTAATTTAGATATTTTTAACTTTGCAAATCGAATTTATACTTGATTTTTACCTTATTTAATATCAGCAATCGGCATTTTCACGGTTTGAATTGGTGAGAAAAGAATCGACCGTTATAAAGAAATTCGTCGAACTATGAAAAATAATCTTGCTCTTAATTTTCAACTCAAAAAGCAAGATACTAATTTTTTTCGTTACGCTATACTTTTTTGACTAATAATTACAATTTCTTCATTTATTTTTATTTTTGTTCATTAGTTTTGATAAAAACTTGTGCCGCTTTTGCGATCATTGCGCCATTATCAGTGCAAAATTCTCTTTTGGGAATCACAATTTTATAATTTTTATTATATGACTGAATTAATTCACGGATTTCTGAATTAGCGGCAACACCGCCAACTAACGTTAAAGTTTTTACATTTTTCTTATTTTTTAAGGCAAAATCAATTTGTCTTTTTAAATATTTTATGACTGTTTTTTGGAAAGAAATGGCAATTTTTACAACTTTTTCTTGTGAAAGTTGATCTTTTTGTTTAAAATTATTAGTGTAATTTATCACCTGCGTTTTTAGACCACTAAAGGAAAAATCAAGGGGATTTTTAAGAACTTTCGGTAAACTAAAGTCAATTAAGTCTGTATTTTTTAAGTTATTTTGCTGTGAAATTAAGTCGATTTTTGGTCCACCAGGAAAACCTAAACCTAAATTTCTTGCAATTTTATCGTAAATTTCACCGAGTGCATCGTCAATTGTGGAACCAACAATTTCTAAATTATTTGCGTTTTCAGCCCAAATTAATTGGCTGTGTCCGCCTGAAATTAGAAGTGAAACCACAGGAAATTCTAGTTCATTTTCGATATTTGCAGATCAAAAATGACCTAAAAGATGATCGACAGGAATTAAAGGTTTTTTAAAATAAATTGCAAGTGCACTTGCAAATAAAAAGCCAATTTTTAAAGGACCAATTAATCCTGGATTTTTAGTATAAGCAATTGCATCAATAGTGGAAAAATCAACATTTTTTAGCAATAATTTTTCTAAAATTATTGCTAAATTTCGCGAATGTTCGCGAGAAGCAAGTTCTGGGACAGTTCCGCCAAATTTTTGGTGAAACTCAATTTGGCTAATTGTCAAAAGAATTTCCACTTTATTTTCATTCAAAAGTGCAATTGATGCATCATCGTGGGAAGTTTCGACTCCTAAAATTTTCATTTTACCTACCTTTTTAATTTTTTATTATAATTATAGATATGCTGTGTTATAATTATAATATAAATTCATTTTGGGTCAGTACTCAAGAGGCTGAAGAGGACGCACTGCTAACGCGTTAGGGGAGTGAAATCCCGCGCAGGTTCAAATCCTGTCTGACCCGCCATACCTTATATACGTTCAAATTTCCACTAATTTTTTTAATACTGATTTTGTTTTTATTTTCATTTGAAAAAAACTATAAATCTCGTATTTCTTATTGTTTCTAAATTCATATTTAAAAATCGCTCATTATGATTTTTTACTCCTTTTTATTTGTCTTTTAATTTCAATTAATTATAGCCATATATAAAATCTTTAATTTCATAAGTTTTTATAAATATAAATTTTCATTTTTTGTAAAACTCCTTATTTTTTAAATTTTGTAATCATTTTTATTTTCCTTCACTTTTTAATTTATTATAATTTTTATACCGTAATTATCTCATCGGTTAATTAGTTTTTATAGAAAGAAACCAGAAATTTTCAATGCCGGAAAATTTCTGGTTTTTTTATTCAAATTATTTTAATAAAGCAGAAAAAACCACTTAAAAACAAAGGGTTTTTATATAGAATAAAAAAAAAAAAAAAACCAAACAAACATAAATTTAAAATGTTTTGTTTGGTTTTTTATGTTTTTAAGCGGTTCTAATTTATTTCTTAACAAATTTAGTCATTAACTCTTTTTAAATTTTTATACTCAAATGTTGCTGGAGTGCGGCGTCCAAAAACATTTTCAAGTTCAACGGTTATCAAAGTTTTGGTTTCATTCATTTCGATAATTTTTCCAAGATCATCAGAAAAAGGTCCTTGAGTTACTTTAACCCAATCTCCAATTTGTCAACTAATTGCACCGTCGTTATTTTGTTGAAAATTAAGGATTTTTTGATTTCAATTTTCCTTCATTTTTTCAAATTGGCGCAAGGAAATTGGGGTTGGTTTTGTCCCTCGACCATGAGATCCGACAAGTCCAGTCACATATTGAGTGTTTCGAACAACAAATCAAGCCCTGTCGACCATATTCATTTTGATGAAAAAATATCCTTTGTATAAATTACGGTATTTTAACTTTTTTTCACCATTTTGTTCGGTATTTTCATCGTAATAGGGAACATCAAATTTTATGATTTCTTGAAAATGTTCTTCTAAACCTTCGTATTTAATTTTATTTTTAAGTAAACTAATGGCAACGTCTTCTTTTGAGGAAATCGTTGAAATCATATACCACTTATAAACTTTCATAATAACGCCAACCTTTTTCTAAATTCCAACACCAACTTGATTTCAAATGAGCGCCGCAATAATAGTGATAGCAAAAAAAACAACCATAAAAATAGTTGAAAAAACAATTGATTGTCCAAAACTTCGAAAAGCAACGCGACTACTAGGCCATTTTACTCTTTTCATCTCTTTTACAAAAAGACGGAAAAAATACTTTTTTTCCCTTGTCTTTTTGATTTTTTTAGTTTTAGACTCTTTTTCACGTTTTTTTTTCACTATTTTTCCTCTTGATGCAAAGTGGATTTACGGCAAACCTTACAAAATTTATTGATCTGGAGACGAGTTTGTATTGATTTGTTTGTTTTATAATTCCGATTTTTGCAAACAAAACAACTTAAACTAATTTTTTTTTTCATAAGAATTATAAACTACAAAGACTAAATTTTATATTATAATATTATAACCTAAACTTAAAAAAAGTTACGTAATTTATTACTAGTAAGTCGTACAAAATCATTAACTTTTTGAGTTGTAATCCCAACTTTTTTTGCAATGTCTTTAGTCGGCAGATCTTGAAGAAAAAACATTTGAAACATTTCTTGCTCAACTTCATCAAGTGGGTCTGTAATTCGACTATAGATGTCCTGAATTTCGTATTGCTCAAAATCACAGTCAGCAGCAAATTGAATTGTTTCAGTTAATTCATCAAGTGAAACAGAGAAATTATTAATTTGGTAATTTTTTGTAGTAAAAGATGTCGCGTAACCTAGCATAAAAAGCTTAATTTTGTGAACTAAATAACTTTCGAGCGGCACACCTAAATTAGGGTCAAATTGCTCATAAAGGTTTACGAATTTTTCAATCGAAGCGTTAAATAAATCAAGATAAGTAATTGGAATTAGTGCAAAAGTTTTCATTACTTGTTTAGCACAAGCTAATAAAATATGCGAATATTTGTTCAAAACTTTAAAACAACGTTTATTTTTCCTTATTTTTTCTTTACGATTCAGTCACATATAAAAAGAAAATACCCCATTTTTCCTTATTTTTTATGTTTTGTTCCTTAAAAAAAACAGAATTATTCCTGCTGCTACAGTTACGTTTAAAGAATCAACTGTTCCTTCGGTTGGGATAAAAAAAGTCTGATCACTTGAATGTGAAGTGCTTTTTTTAATTCCTGTTGATTCGTTGCCAAAAATTATTGCACAAGGATAATTAAACTGTATTTCCTGAATTTTTCTACTTTTTTCATTAAGGTCAGTGGCATAAACTCAAAAACCAAACTCTTTCAATTTATTAATTGCGGCAACAATCGAATTCACCAGAATAAATTTAATCCCGACAAAACCACCAGATGAAACTTTTACTGTTGTTTCATTCAATTTTGCTGCACGTTTTTTGGGTAAAATTATGTGCTTAATTCCAAAACAATTTGCAGTTCTAATGATGTTACCAAGATTATTTTGGTCATAAATATGATCAAGGATTAAAATAATTTCTGGTTTATCTTTTTTTAATACTTCAATTTCAAAAAACTTAAAATTTTCAACAACACCAACAAAACCTTGGTGATTAATGCTAACAAGCTTATCTAAAAAATCGCGGCTAACAACTTTTACTTTTTGATTTAAAAATATTTGATCATTTGTAGGTTTTAAAAGGTAAATTTGTTTAAAAACAAACCCATTTTTGATCGCATCTGTTAATGAATTTTTGCCACAAATATATTTAACCATACTTTTTGTCTTTCAAAAGTAACAAGGAAAAAATTATAAATTTTGGTATATTTTTCATAATTCATCGCGAATTTTGTTAGCTTCCTCAAGTTTTCCTTCTTTGTTTAAACCCTTCCATTCTTCAATTTTTTTTCAATTTTTATCGCCTAAACTTTTATTTATAAAATTAAATCCTAAATTTGAAAAAATATGCTTTAATGTAAGATTTTCTTTTTGTTTTATTAATTCTGATATTAAAAAGTTTGCTTTTGTAAATTTTCCTTCTTCAAATAGTTCAAGAACTTGTTTCATTTTTTCATCATTGGAAGGTTTGGAATCGAAATGCATATCAAAAAAAACTTTTTTATATTTTTCTATTAATTTTTTGTGGTTTAAAATTAATTCATCTGTTAAATTAATTGGTGTTGTTGGATTTATTGATAAAAAAATACTACGAAGAACATCAGGTTCATATTTTTCTGCAAAATCCTTTGCTAACATTACATTTTGCAATGATTTTGCCATCTTTTTCCCATTTAAGTTCACAACTCCCGCGCGAAGTCATTTTTTTGAAATTGGATTTCCTGTTAGAGCAAGATGTTGTGCGTTTTCATTTTCGTGATGTGGAAAAACTAAATCAACACCACCGCTGTGAATATCAATAGATTTTTCTCCAAAATAATCATAAATAATCGCGGCACATTCAGTGTGTCAACCAGGACGCCCAAAACCAAAAGGGGATGCAAAAAATATGCCTTTTTTTGTGTTTTTTCACAAAACAAAGTCATTATTTGACTTTATTTCTTTGTTGTTTTTTTGTACTAACTCATCCTTTTTTTGCCCAGAAATTACTCCATAGTTGTCAATTTTTGCTGTATCGAAAACAAGATCGTTATTTTCGTTGTAATATGTAAATCCTTTTTTTTGAAGAAGTGAAATATATTTGATAATTTGTTCAAGTTTTTTTGTTACACTGACAAATTTCATCGATTGTCTAATGTTGAATATTTTAAGGATTTTAAAATATTCTTCAGTGTATTTTTCTGCTAATTCACTTTCGGAAATACCTAATTCTAACGATTTGTCGATAATTTTGTCGTCAATATCTGTAATATTGTGTAAAAAATATAATTTAGTACCATTTTTTCTTGAATATTCAAAAATAGCATCAAAAATGATAACTGCTCTTAAATTTCCGACATGAATATCGTCATAAACTGTTGGACCGCAAATATAAATATTTAGTGTGTCATTATTGAATTTCATAATTATCTAGTTTCTTTATCAATTCCCTGTAATTTGGAATAATTTTACCAACTTTTTCCCAAAAAAGTTTGTTGTGTTTGCTAAAAAAGTGATGAGAAAGTTCGTGAACAATAACATAATCAATAATTTCTTTTGAAAAAGGGAACAAAAAATAACTATAATGAATTTTTTTACGGTTGTAATTTGTTCCTCAAGCTGTGTTTTTACGGGATAATTTAATTTCGTATTCAGGGGTTTCTAAAATTTTAGATCAATATTGTGTTCTTTTTTGCAAATAATTTGCGAAAAAATTGATTAAAACTTTTTCAATTTTATTTTCCAAATTTTTTGCACGAGTTAAAGGGAAAATTAAATTTTCTGCCTGTAAAAAAAGTTTATTTTGTGATTTTATCAAACTATAGTGATACTTTTTACCAAAAAGATAGAAACTTGACTCAGAAAAGTTAACCATACACCGTTTGGGCAAAATTTTAATTACTTTTTGAAAAAAACTAGAATTTTTAACTATGGAAATTAATGCTTCATCTTTTATTGCCGAATTTGATCGAACAAGAATGAAATCATCGACCATTTTAATTACAATTCGGGAAAATTTAGATTTGTAGTCAACAAAAACTGAATAAGTTTTCCCCTCAAATTCTACATCTAGTTTTCTATACTTCGTTTTCATTTTTAGTTATTTTTACTTCAATAACGTTTGAATTTTTGCCAATTATTTCAAATTCTAGGTTGTATGATGGGGAATTAAAATAAATTTTAGTACCTAAAATCAGTTTCTTTTTGGGGGTTTGTGACAAAAGCCATTGATTTAAATCTTTAAAACTCACAGGCAAATCAACTTTTAGCGCCTTGTTTATTGTAGGAATATTAGTTTCTCCTTTTGTCGTAATTTGGTTTGGATTTATTTGGTAAAAGTCTAAATCGTCACGGTAGTCATGTTCGTCATAAATTGGACCGAAAAGACACTCAAGAATATCTTCAAATGTCAAAATTCCAACAACTTTTTTGTCGCTCATCGAATCAACAACAAAACCAAGGTGGGATTTTGATTTTTTTAAAATTTCGTAATTAGTTTTAATCAAATTGTTCGCTAAAAGCAAAGGAGTTTCGACAATATAGTCGTTAATATCGAATTTGTCAAGGTGTAAAATGTCTTTTGAGAGTAGAATTCCGATAAAATTATTATCTTTTCAGACGGGAATTCGTGAAAAATTATGATCAATTATTACGTTTTTTATTGATTCAAGACTATCTTCATAGTCGACATAGACGACATCTTTTAGTTTTGTAAAGTGTTTTGATGTTTTAAAAGAGTCAAATTCGAGCGCTCGAATTGCCAAATCTGATTCATCTTTTTCTAAAACATCTTCACGGTGAGCTTGTAAAATTATTTTTTTAAGTTCATTTTCGGTGTTAGTTACGTTAATTTTTTTGACAAATTTTGTCATTAAACTTGCAAGCGGATATAGAAAATAATAGAAGAAAGCGATGAAAAATCAGAAAATTTTTAGGAATAAAATAGGCTTTTTTCGCCCAAAAATTTTAGGGTAAATTTCGCCGAAAATAATTAATGGCGGCGTTGTCGTTGCAATCGAAATCAAAATTTGCAACGATTCATTAATAGGCAAACTGGAAAAAAAAGTGGAAATTATGATAGAAATACCGATATTTACGATGTTATTTCAAATTAAAATAATTGTCAGTGTTTTTTCGTAATTATCATAATATTTTAAAATTTGCTTCTTGCCTCAAAATGAATCAGAAATATTTTCGTCAACTTTTACTCGACTTGTGGCTGTAAAAACTGTCTCACTTGCCGAAAAAATTGCCGAAATAAAAAATAAAAATATTAAAACAATTGATAAAGTAACAAAATACGAAGCCATTATTCGTCAAACCCTAAATTAACATCATCCTTTTTATTATATGAAGAATTTAAAAAAGCTGGAGTAAATCTTCCAAATTCAGGGAAAAAATCAAAAAATAAGGTTCCAATCGGACCGTTTCGGTGCTTGGCAATGATTAATTTTGTATTTGGAACTGATTCGTCTGCTTGTTGATTGTTTTTTTTGTGGTAGTAATCCTCGCGATGCAAAAAAGTTACAATATCCGCATCTTGTTCAATCGCCCCAGATTCACGTAAATCAGAAAGCACTGGAGTTTTATCTTCCCTTCTTTCAACATTCCTTGAAAGTTGTGAAAGTGCAATAATCGGCGTTTCGACTTCACGTGCCAACTGTTTTAATTTTCGTGAAATAATTGAAACTTCGACTTGACGATTGTAATTTTGGTTTTTAGACGCAGAGTTAATTAATTGCAAATAGTCAAAAATAATTAAGTCATACCGTTGTTTATTACGGTAACGTTTTTGAACTTGCCAATAAATATCGTCAATATTTATCGAACCTGAGTCGTTAATTGTGAGTTTGCAATTTTTAATTCGAGTTTCAATTATGTTTTGAATTGTTTTAAGATCTTCAGGATGTAAGTTTCTTGGTGTTCGAAATTTACTTGATTCAATTCCAGAAATTAGCGAAAGAAGTCTGGTGACTAAATCAGAACTTGACATTTCGAGAGCAAAAAATAAAACAGAATTACCATTTTCACAGACATTTCAAGCAAGATTTAAAGCAAAAGCCGTTTTTCCGACAGAAGGACGAGCTGCAAGAATAGTCAGATCACCTTTTTGAAAACCAGAAGTCACTGCATCTAAATTATCATAACCAGTCGAAATTCCTTTAATTAAATTTTTACTTGTGCGTAATTCGCCTAAATAGTCAAAAATTTTGACTGCAACCTCGTAAATTGAAACAAAAGACTCGTTTATGTTACTAAAGTTCAAAAGATTAATTTTTTGCAGAATATCTGCACTTATTTCGTAAGAAACTTTCAAACCAGTGTCTAATTCTTTAGTTGAATTATCGACAATTTTCCTTAATTCCCTTAGAATTTTTTTTTCACTAATAATTCGTAAGTGATTGGTGATTTCCGATGGTAAAGAAAAATCACTATTATACAAAGAAGCAATATAAGATCTGCCGCCAATTTCGTTTAATTTTCCCACCCTCTCGAGTTCTTGGAGAACTAAATTGACTTCTGGTTCGTTTGTTTCGCTTGCGACTTTTTTTATTGCTTTTGCAATTTCAGCTAAATTTTTGACACTAAAGTCGTTAGGATCAACGGCATCGATAAAATTAATAATTTTATCTGGATTTGAAAGCAAAAAAGAAATTATAAAAGATTCAATTTCGGGCGAAGTATATCGTGAATTATTCATCTTTAGTAACGTTTATTTTTAATTTTGCACTTATTTCAGAACTTAATTTTATATTTACAAAACTAGTGCCAAAAGTGGTGATTCCACTAGTTTGAATTGTTTGCTTATCGAGAAAAATACCTTTATTTTCTAGTTCTTTTTTAATTTTTTTAGCAGAAACCGCTCCGTGAGCAAAGTCTTTTGTTCCTTTTAATTTAAATCAAAGCACAATATTTTCGATTTCTGATTTTAGCTTAACTGCCAATTCTTTTTTATTTTGTTCTTCAGCTGCAATTTTTTTCTTTCTTTCAATTAAAAGTTTTTCTGTTCTCGAATTAAAAGGCTCTGCCAAATTGTTTTTAAATAAAAAATTTGTGGCATAACCTGGAGAAACATCCACAATTGTGTTTGCTTTGCCATCTTTTGTATCTTTAATTAGAATTACTTTCATATTCTCTCCTTATAATTGCTAATTTAATGTTTTCAACAAATTCGGAAAAAGTCTCAACTGTTGAATAAGCGGCAGCCGATGTGAAATTACCTCCGCCACCAACTTGCTCGGCGATATATTGAACGTTAACATTTTCAAGACTTCGTGCCGACATTTTATAATTTTTTTGTTGAGGTAATTTGGCAACAACAAAGGCGGCCTGCCGATTTTTAACTAGTAAAATTTGTTCACAAGCAATTGAAACTAAATCAGTGTCAATTTCGCGGTCTAAACTTGAAAGGAAAAAACCTGGCTTAATTTCAATTGTGTTTTCTAAAATTTCCTTAATTATTTTCGATTCATTTTCATTTAATTTAAGAAATTCGGCTGTTTTTGCCGTTTTTGCTCCTCAACGAACAAGGGCAGAAACGGCTGCAAAAGTGGAAGAACTGGCAGTTTTTTTCAACTGTGCTGAATCGACATAAAGTCCATTTAGTAAAATTTGCGCTCATTCTTGCTCCATTGTCAAATCTGAATGGAAGGTTAGTAAAATTAAATGGGTAATAATTTCGCAAGTTGATGAAGAAGAAACATCGATATAGTCATGAATTAGTTCTAAAAGTCCTTGCATTTTTGAGCTAATTCCGTGGTGGTCAAAAATAAAAACATTTTCAAGGTTAATGTGATCAAAAGCTTTTGGATTTTCAATCCTTTCAACATCAGAAACATCGACTAAAATTGCAAGACAAGTGTCGCTATTTTTTGAAGCGAGTGTAATTTTTGAAGCAACAGTTGGTGAAATAAATAAATCTTTTTTAATTATAAAGTCAGCCTGTGATAAAAAACGAGTCGTTGTTGGGTCAAAAGTGCGATTTTGAATGTAAAAATTTATCTTTTTTTTATAGATAACTTCTGCATATCTTTTTAAAAAGTTCCCTAAAACATAGGCAGATCCAAAAGAGTCTAGATCAGAATTGGTATGCCCGTAAATAATAATGTTGTCAATTTTCTCTAGTTTTTCCACCAAAACACGTGAAATTCGCTTTAATTTTACGAGGGAATGATGACTGAGAGATTCGCTGTAAGATCCATAAGAGAAAGGTTTTTTTCCGTAAGGGTAAATTGAAACTTGATTTCCACCACGCGCTTTTGAAAAAATTAATGCTTCATTTGCGAGTCTTTTTACTTCAACTAGATTTGTGGTTCCGATTCCAAAACCAACGGAAAATCAAACTTCTGTTGTTTCATCAATTTTTGTGTTTGTATCACGAAAAATGTAGAAGTGATTTTTTTGTCAAATTGCGAAAGTTTCATAATGTAAAACTAGCATAATACGACCATCAGCATATTCTTTGTACAAAAAACCGTATTTTTGGGCTAGTTTTTCAAAAAAATCATTAATAAAAATTTTAATTTTTGGATAGTCTTGGTCGCTACTTCGAAAATTTGAAGAAACAAGGTTATCAACCTCAACCTCGGCAAAAACGAGCGAATTATTTTCATATCCCTGCGAAATCGATTTAAAAAGCGTGATATCGCGGTAGGAAATTCAGTATGCAAATTTATTAAAATTTATTTCAAACCAATTATTCCCCCTTTTTATTTCAAATTTAGGCGGAATGTCCTCTGTTTTTTTGTATTGCGGAAATAAATAAAAAATATCTCGATTAACAAGTCGTTCTGGATACAAATTTTTAACGTATTTTGAAACTTTAACAATTTTGTAAGTTGATGACAAATTGATAATTCCAAGATTATTTTCTTCATTTATAAGATCAAACTTTTGGTAGTAAAAGTGATTCTGTTTTAGAATAAATTGATAAAAAAGAACTATACCGATTGTTAAGGAAATAACAAAAATTACAAAAATTGAGACCGAAACAATCAGAAAAAGGTAAAATTCAAAACTATCATAAAAAATAACTTTTACTAATAAAGTTAAAATTTCAAGCAAAAAACTTATAAATGATATTGAAAAAGGGAATAAAAATTTTTTCATAATTTACTTATTTTTTACAATAAAGTTCAATATTTTTTTAGGAACAAAAATTACTTTAATAATCTCTATATTTTCTAAATATTTACGTATTTTACTGTCTTTTTTTGCAATTTCGATAATTTCTTCCTTGCTTTGTAATTCGTTAAGCTTCAAAATTGACCGATTTTTCCCATTAATTGAAACTGGCAAATTATAGGTATTTTTAACAATTTTACTCTCATCAAATTCTGGTCAACTTTGAAAATGTAAAGGTTTTTTACCTAATTTTTCCAATAACTCTTCAGCAATGTGAGGTGCAAAAATTGAAAAAATAATTAGAAAATCTGTTAAATATTTTTTTGAAGGAATTGCTTCTTGTTTATTTAAAAAATTAATGTAAACCATTAATTTTGAAATCGCCACATTAAATTTAAAATTTTCAATTAAATTTGTTATTTCTGAAACAAAATTATTAAAAAAGTACGTAAATTCATAGTCATTTTCAAGCGAACTATCAATTTCATAGTCATCCAAAATAGTTCGAATCACCCTTTGGATTCAATTATAAATTGACTTTACCCCATATTCATCCCAAATTCGACTATCGCCAATTGGACCCATAAACATTAGAAAAATTCTAATTGTATCAGCCCCATATTGATCAATAACTTGATTAGGATTTATCGTATTTCCTTTGGATTTCGACATTTTTTGCCCATCGGAACCTAGCAGCATTCCTTGGTGAATAATTTTGTCAAAAGGTTCAGAATTTGGAACAATTCCAGCTTCGAATAAAACTTTATGTCAAAAACGGGAATAAATTAAATGACCAACAGCGTGTTCTTGACCACCAATATAAAGATCGACGGGAAGTCATTTTTTGAATTTTTCAAATGCAGTTTCCGAATCTAATTTGAGATAGTTTTTCCCTTTTTCTTTTAAAATAAAAGCTAAATAATATCAAGAACTCCCAGCTCATTGTGGCATTGTGTTTGTTTCGCGACGGTAGTTTTTCCCATCTTTTTCGAAAAAAACTCAATCTTTTATCGAAGCAAGTGGGGATTGACCATCGCCAGAAGGGGTTATTTTATCTATATGTGGGAGTTCAACTATTTTTTCTTCAAGATAAATTTTCCCTGTTTCATCAAAGTAAACTGGGAAAGGTTCGCCCCAATATCTTTGTCGGGAAAAAACTCAATCTTTTAAGCGAAAAGTTGTACTTTTTTCGGCTAAATTCATCAATTTTAATTTTGCAAAAATTGAATTTGAAGCTTGTTCAATATTTAGTCCGCTAAACTCATCGGAATTAATGAGAAAATTTTCAAAATTAATTACTGTGATATAGTCAATTTTGAAAATTTGTGAAAATTCTAAATCGTTTAAATTATGGGCAGGAACCCCCATAATCGCCGAATTTGCATAGTCATTTAGCACATAATTTGCGATATAAACGGGAATTTTACGTGAATTTAAAGGATGTTTTACATATAAACCGGTAAAAATTCCGTTTTTTTCGCTTTGTAATTTAGGACTTAAAAAACTGTTTTGTTCAATAAATTGATTAATTTCTTTATTTTCTTTTGCTAATTCTTGTGCTAAATTGTGCAAAGGAGAAATCGCAATGAAACTAACGCCGTAAAAAGTTTCAATTCTTGTAGTGAAAATCTCAAGAAAATCATCTTTTCCATCAAATTGAAACTTAATTTTTCAGCCTTCAGATTTGCCAATCCACTTTCTTTGAAGAGTTTTTAAAGAAAGTGGAAAGTTAACATCATCGAGTCCATCAAGCAATTTCTGCGCATATTCAGTGATTTTTAAGACTCACTGTTTCATTTTTTTTAGAACAACAGGAAAACCGCCGCGTTCACTAACAAAACTTCCGTCTTTATCTCTTTTTAGTTCCTCATTTGCCAAAACTGTCCCTAATTCAGGGCATCAATTCACTTCTACTTCGCGAATTTCAGCTAGATTCGCTTTGTATAAAAGTTTAAAAATTCATTGAGTTTGCTCATAAAATTCTGGATCAGAAGTGTTGATTTCTTTATCTCAATCATAAGAAAATCCAAAGGAAATTATCTGTTTTTTGAAATTTTCGATATTTTCTTTTGTAAAATCACCTGGGTGATTTCCAGTTTTAATTGCATATTGTTCCGCAGGCAAACCAAAAGCATCTCAACCCATCGGATGGAGAACATCGAAACCGTTTAAACGCTTAAATCTAGCAACAATATCTGATGCAGTATATCCAATCGGATGCCCTAAATGAAGCCCAGATGCCGAGGGGTAGGGAAACATATCAAGAATATAGACTTTTTTCTTTGATGTTTCAGTGGTCTGAAAAACCTTATTTTTATGCCAATAATCTTGTCACTTTTTTTCAATAATTCGGTGCTCAAACATAATAAATAATTATAAATTATAATACAAAGATTAGAAAATAAAAATGAAACGAATTGCTTTTTCACTTGATAAAAAGGAAAAAAAGCGGAATTTGAGAAGTAAAATTCATAATTTAAATTGAAAACGCTTGTTTTCATATTTGTAAATGCTGTAAACATAAAGAATTTTGTGTTAAAATTTTTATTATTTTTTTAAAAATTGGTTGAACTTCAAATGCTAGTTGAAAAAGAGTTTAAAAAATTTAAATTAGATGCAAAATATAAACCAAACGGCGACCAGCCAAAAGCAATCCAAACTTTGATCGAAGGTATCGAAAGTGGTAAAAAATCACAGATTTTAATGGGTGTAACTGGTTCGGGAAAAACTTTTACAATGGCAAATGTAATTGCCCATTTTAACAAACCAGTTATCATTTTGTCTCATAATAAAACTTTAGCATCGCAACTTTACACTGAATTTAAGGAATTTTTCCCAGAAAATCGTGTTGAATTTTACATTTCCTACTTTGATTTTTACAGACCAGAAGCCTATTTGCCAACAAAAGATGTCTATTTAGAAAAAACAAGTAAGACAAATTTCGACCTTGAAACAATGAGAATGTCAGCCTTAAATGCACTAATGATGCGAAATGATACTATTGTTATTGCCTCGGTTGCTGCTATTTATGGAACTCTTAATCCTGATGAATATGAAGATAATTTTTTGACTTTGGAGGTAAATCAGGAAATAAAACCAGGAGAGTTGGCGCTAAAACTTGCTAGAATTAAATATCAAAATAATCCTGTTGAGCAAAAACCAGGAGTTTTTTCGCTAAAAGGTGATGTTTTGGAAATTTTCCCAGCTTGATCTGATGCTTTTAACATCAGAATTGAATTTTTTGGAAACACAATCGAAGCAATCAACATAATTCATCCAATTTCAAAAAAAATAACAAGATCTTATAATTCTTATACAATTTATCCAGCAACGGCATATTCTGTCAAAAAAAATATCATCGATCGCGCGATCGAAACTATTAAAGTTGAACTTGATGAACAACTTGAATTTTTTGAAAAAAATAACAAACTAGTCGAAAAACAAAGACTAAAAGAGCGAGTTAATAACGATATTGACTCGCTTAGCGAATTTGGTATTTGTTCGGGAATTGAAAATTACGCCCGACATATTGACGGACGGCAAAAAGGTGAAAAACCTTTTAGTTTGCTTGATTATTTACCAAAAGATGGGCTAATTTTTATCGACGAATCTCATATTATGGTCAGCCAAATTCGCGGAATGTATGAAGGCGATCGCAGCCGAAAACAAACATTAGTTGACTACGGTTACCGACTTCCTTCAGCACTTGACAATCGACCTTTAAAATTGGAAGAATTTGAAGAATATCAACAGTCTAAAATTTATGTTTCTGCAACGCCAGCAAATTACGAAATTGATAAAACTAGTGGCGAAATTGTCTCACAAATTATACGCCCGACGGGCTTAATTGATCCTGAAATAATTATCGAACCAACTGCTAACCAGATGGAAAAAATTTTTAAACTGTTAGTAAAACAGAAAGAAAAAAATGAACGAAGTCTCATTTTAACAACAACAAAAAGACTTGCTGAAGAAATTAGCAAGTATTTACAAGAAGAAAAGTTGCAAAATGTCTATTATTTACACTCCGAAATGACTACTTTTGAGCGTGATGAAATCATAATTAAACTAAGAAAAGGAATTTATGATGCGATTGTCGGTATTAATTTGTTGCGTGAAGGCGTTGATATTCCCGAGGTATCGCTAATTTTTGTCCTAGAAGCAGGTCTTTCATCCTTTTTAAGATCAAAATCATCTTTAATCCAAATTATCGGGCGTGCCGCTCGAAATGATCGTGGAAAAGTTATCCTTTTTACTGACACAATTACAGAAACAATCCAAAAAGTACTAGAAGATAACGAAAATAAAAGAAAAATCCAAATTGAATATAATCAAAAAAACAATGTTATTCCAAAAACAATAATCAAACCAATTCCAGAAAGCATCAATCCAAATACTTTAAAAATCAGCAAAGTTCTTCGTGAAAAACAGAAAAATAAGAAGGAAATGGAAGGTTATATTAAAATTTTGGAAAAAGAAATGAAAATCGCATCTGATGCCAATCGTTTTGAAGAGGCAATTCAAATTCGTGATTTAATTACAGAAATTAAACTGAAAATGGACTAGTTTTTTAAGAATCATATTATGAAAACTAAAATTCTTCTAATTTACAAAGTTAGTAATTCACTTTTATTTTTTTTTGATTTTCAAAATCAAAAAAAAATAAAAGTGAAAACATCGATTTTTACAGTGTTTTTTGAAAAAAAACTTCATAAACCACTTAATTTTAAATTAAGTTTAAATTTAAAATTAAGATATTTTGAAAATTTTTTACTTTGACTTGTTAGTAAAAAATTACTTTTCAAAAACCATGTTTTTATGGAAAAAACATTGAAAAACAAAGTGTTTTGTTTAAAATTAGCAAATAATTTTCATATTCTGTTTTGAAAATATGACTTTGAAAATCTTATAGTTTTTGTTGAAGATGATGAAAATTTTGCTATTTGATTTAAGGAAAATTTTCATATTTTTGAATTTGAAATTCAGAAATATGAAAAACTTTTTTTATGTACAACTGATACAGTTCCAGGAATTGGCAGTTTTTACGCAAGTCTTGATTTAAAAGCTATTTTTGAAATTAAAAATCGCGATTTTTCAAAAAAAATCGTGACGTTAGTTTCTAATTTAAGACAAATAAAACCGTTAATTTCAAGGAAAAATTACCAAAAATTAAAAGAAATTAGTAAAAATTTTTGACCTGGGCCGACTACATTAATAATTGAAAAGCAATCATTTCGGATCCCAAATCAGGTAAAACTCCAAAAATTATTAGAAAAAAGCGGTCCTGCTTTTGTTACCAGTGCTAACATCTCAAATCAAAAACCACTTAATTTCAGAGATGCAAGGGAAAAGTTTTGGCAAATTTCAAAAATTTTTAATTTTCAACTTGGATCCGAAAAACCTTCAGCAATTTATGACATTGATTTAAAAAAATGAATTAGGAAATAATGTAAAAAAAAAAAAAAAATCTCTTTAAATTAAAGTAAGTTAGTATAGGAAAATGAGACACATCATTATTTTTAATTATTTTTAAAACAAATTTTTATTATTTTTTATTCTCCAAAATTGTGAAAATTTTTTTGAGCACCAAATTGTTCAAAATGAGAATTTGGACTCAAATATGAAAGGCAACTTTGCACTCTAGTTTTATTGTATCATTTAACAAATGAGCTGATTTTTTGATGGGCATCTTCAAGGTTTTCAAAAATTTTACCCTCAACATTCAAGTATTCTCTTTGTAAAATAGCATAAAAGTATTCAATCGGGCGGTTTGCAAGCGCGTTTCCTTTTGGCGACATTGATTGTTGAATGTTGTTTTCTTTTAAAAATTGAGCAAATCGGTGGTTAGCATATTCAACTCCATGATCTGAATGGAAAAATTTAGGTGTAATTTTGTGTTTTTTGATTGTTTCTTTTACTAATTTTATTGTTTCTTCTGAAAATCTAGTCTTGGAAATTGAAAAATTTAGCAAATAATTAGATTTTGTTTCAATTATTGAATGCAAAAAATAAAAATCATCGCCAATTCTTATAAATTTAATATCAGCAAATCATTTTTCACCAAAATTTTTAGATTCAAATTGTCCTTTGATATGATCTTCGGCTCAAATCCGCGAAAATTTAGCTTCTTTTGGCGCATTTTTACCTTGTTTTTTGTAAGCAATCGATTTTATCCCTAAATGTTCATAGTGTTTTTGAAAAACATATGTGCTTATATTATTTCCTTGATTTTTGTATACATTATACAAATTATCTCGACCTTTTACTTTTCTGTTAAAATTAAAACTTTCAAGAATTCAATCAAGTAATTCTTTACTGTATACCATTTCTTTTGGTGATTTTTTCACCTTTATTTTGCGATAAATCGATGTGCGATTAACTTTTAAAACGCTGCAAAGTCTTGTTGAATTTTCGATTTGATCCTTATCTTTTTCTGCTTCTTGTTTTCGCTTTTTAAGTTCGTCCATTACAATTGCAGGATCAATCCCGTATCTTCTAAGGACGTTTTCCATTATTTCTTGATAAATTCCGCGGTCATTTTCCGAAAGATCGTTAATTGTGTATTGTTTTTTTGACTTACGTGGTGATTTATTTTTACCACGTGTGCTAATTAATCCGTTCATACCATAATTATAATACTTTTTTTGTCAGTTTCGAATTAAATTATTCGCATATGTCTGTAAAAAACCCTCTTTTTGCGATTTTTTATTAACTGATTTATTTTTATAAATTTCACGAAACTCGTTTGCAAAATGTATAGTCGCACTTTTGAATCCTTGCGATTCAGCGATTTTGATATATTTGATTTTTTCATTAATTGAAAATTTATTTTGTTTCATAAAAAAACACACCTCTCTTGGTGTGTCTCATTTTTTTCTACTAATTTACTCTTTAAATTAAAGAGATTTTTTTGTAAGTCAATTTGATATGGTGGGAACGAATGGGATCGAACCATCGACCTCACGATTATCAGTCGTGTGCTCTAACCATCTGAGCTACGCTCCCATAATTTATTAATTATAATGTTTTTTTGCAAACACATTATAATTATAACAAATTTTTAAAAAAAAGTTAACGTTTTGAGAATTGACGTGCTCTTCTGGCTTTACGTAATCCAAATTTCTTACGTTCTTTCGCTCTCGCATCACGAGTTAGCATACCAGCAACTTTTAGATCTGAACGATAATCAACCGAAACCTTTAACAAAGCACGAGCAATTCCAAGTCTAATAGCACCAGCTTGGCCAGAAACTCCACCGCCGTGAGCATTGACTCTAATATCAAATTCTGACATTGTGTTTGTAATAGAAAGTGGCTGCAACGCGTCTTTAATTAAAATATCTGATTTTAAATATTCTTTTGCTACCCGATTATTAATTTTAAATTGACCATCACCGTGTTTTAAAATTACACGTGCTACTGATGATTTTCTTCGCCCAGTTCCGTAATAAGATAATTCTTGTTGATTCATTTTATTAGTTTACCTCTAATTTTTCAGGATTTTGTCCTTGATGTGGATGGTCAACCCCAGGATAAACATAAAGATTTTTACGCTGTTTATCGCCTAATTTTGTGTGTGGAATCATTCCAAAAACCGCTCTTTCTATTAGAGCAATTGGCTTTTTAGCTCGCATTTCACGTGCTGTTCTAACCCTTAACCCGCCTGGATACCCAGAGTGATTATAATATAATTTTTGGTCTTCTTTTTTTGCAGTTAGTAAAATTTTTTCTGCATTAATAATGATGATTTTGTCACCCATATCAACGTTGGGAGTGAAATGTGGGTAGTGTTTTCCGCGCAAACGAGAAGCGACAAAAGCAGCTAAACGACCAAGAATTTTTGATTCAGCGTCGATTACAAACCATTTTTGCTTGACTTCTCCATGCTTGACAAAAGTTGTCTGTCTCATGATAAGCCTTTCATTTTGTTTTGTTGACAAAAAACAAAATACGATTTTAATCGTATTTGCTAAATAATATGTAACGAACTAACGGAGTGCGAGAATGTAACAAAATTATACTATAATTTTTTAAAAATCAAAACACTTTAGTTTTTTATAAATTATTAAAATAAAAGTCGGCCAGACTTATATAAGTTAGCAAATCTATTTGTTGTGGTCGTATATTCGCTGGAAATTGAAAAAAATTATAAATTTTTTCAATTTGCTCCCTTTTTAGAAAAAATTTAAAATTATTGTATAAAGTCTTACGTTTAAATTGAAAGCACATCTTTGTAAATCAAAGAAATTGTTCGATTTTTTTAGATTCTAAATCTTTCCTAATTTCAAAAGAAACAACTGCGGAATTCACTTTAGGAATTGGGAAAAATGAGTCTGGTGAAACTTTAAATAACTTCTTAACTTCCGCAACATATTGAGAAGCAAGTGATAATTTTGAGTAAAAACTACTGTTAGTTTTTGCAACTATTCGATCAGCAACTTCTTCTTGAACCATTACCAAAATTTTTTCGAATTTTTCAAAATTAGCAAAGATTTTAAACAATATTTTCGAGGTAATATAGTAAGGAAGGTTCGCAACAATAATCTGTTTTTCAAAAAAATCAAGTTCTACTTGTAAAAAATCTTCGTTAATTATACGAAGATTTTTGTTTTTGAATTTTTCTTCAAGAATCGGGATTAAGTTTTTATCAACTTCGTAGCAAGTCACAAACTTTGCCCTTTTTAGCAAAAAATCTGTTAAAAAACCAGTTCCGCAACCAATTTCAACAACATTTTTTCCTTGAAAATCAATGTTTTCAACAATTTTTTTACCTATTTTTTTATCTTTTAGAAAATTTTGACCTAAATGTTTTTTAGGGATTACTTTTTGCATTTTTAACCTTAAAAATTTTAGTTACATTATCGAAAATTATTTTTGAAAGTTCTCTTTTTGTCAAATTTTTCAAATTTGCTACTGTTTGGTAGGTTCATTGAATTTGTGGGGAAACATTAGGTCAAATTTGCCGATTTGGTTCTGGACTTAAATAAGGAACATCGGTTTCGCATAAAATTTTTGAAAGTGGAGTTTCCTTAATTATCTGCCTTAATTCAACACTTTTTTTAAAAGTTATTACACCAGAAAAAGAAAAAAAACAATTGTTTTTTACGACTAATTTTTTAAATATTTCATAATTTGTTGAAAAATTATGAAATATAAAATTAATTTCAGAAAATCTATCAATTAGTTCTAAAACCAACAACATAGCTCTGTTTTCGCCAGGTTTATCGCGAATATGCAACATAACTGGAATGTTGTTAGTTTTTGCAATCTCAATTTGACTTAATAGCGATTTTAACTGGACTTTTTCAGAGGGATTGTTGTCATAATAAAAATCCAGCCCGACTTCACCAACTCCGATCACTTTATCGTCAATGTATTTTGAAAGCAATGAAAAATTATCTGATTCTTTAACTAAATTAGGGTGAATTCCAATAATTTTATAGATTCGATCAGAATAATTTCCAATTTCCCTAATTTCATCTAGATCTTTTCAAGAAGTTCCCACCGCAAAAATAAGGTCGATATTGTCGTTAAACCAATTTTGAACTTGTTCTTGTGGGTTTTCGAAATATTCGTAGAAAGGATGGCAATGAATATCAATAAATTTGTATTTTTCAACCGATTTTATTTGAAAAGTGTTCAAATTATCATTTTGGGAAGCAGTTAAATTTTCAAAAAAATTAACAAGTTTTTTGTTCAAATCGGGAATTTGTATGTAAAAAGTTTCTAAATTGTAGTTTTCCTTTATAAAGTCAATAACAAATTCGCCGATAATATTGAATCAGTTTTGGTTTAAAAATTCACTAAAAAAGAGCAAATTTATGTAAAAAGTTTGTTCTTTTTTTGAAAGAACAAAAAACGCAAAAATAAAATCGGATTTTTTGTGTTCATCAACGATTAAAAATTCATAATTTTTTTCAAAATTTTGATAAAAACCTAAATTACCGATACTAGTCTTCCCCTTTTTAGTTACTAAATTCAATTCTAAATTAAATTTTTGAATTGAATTTAGTACCAAATTCAAATGTCTAGGGAAAAATTGTTGGATTTTTAAATACATTGCTAAGTTTTTGAATTAAATAAAAATAATTTATTATGCTTTTGTTATACTTTTTTGTACAATTATAAAATTATATATAAAAAAGGAAAAAAGAGTGATGAATATTGAACCAAAAAAAAACATAATTCTTTTTGGAATGGAAAACTCACTTGATTTGGCTGAAAAAATTTCACAACAAACTGGCATTCCACTTTCAGGAATTGAAAGAATTGTTTATGCTGATGGTGAAGTTTTACTAAAATCCAAAGAGACAATTAGAAATTCTACCGTTTTTGTTGTTGCCAACACCTCCAAACCAGTTAATGAAAATATTATGGAACTCTTAATTTTCATTGATTCATTAAAACGCGGTTATGCACAAGAAATCGTTGTAATTCTTTCTTATTATGGTTATGCAAGACAAGATCGTAAATCATCGGGAAGACAACCAATTACGGCAAAATTAATTGCAAATTTACTCGAAAAAGCAGGTGTGACTAAACTGATTTTAGTCGATATTCATAACCCGAGTATTCAAGGTTTTTTTGATATTTCTGTTGATGAACTTCACGGTCAATACATTCTTGCAAACGAACTTGTTGGCAAAAACAAAGATTATGTTGTTGTAAGTCCCGATCACGGCGGTGCTGTTCGAGCGCGAATTTTAGCGGAAATTTTAGGAAAACAGACAAATGTTGCTGTGATTGATAAAAGAAGAACTGGAACAAATCAGACCGAAGTTTTAGGTTTAATTGGCGATGTAAGCGGGAAAGATTGCGTGATAATTGACGATATTATTGATACAGGCGGGACAATAATCAATGCAGCAAATGTTGTTAAGGAAAAAGGGGCAAAATCAGTTGTTCTCGCCGCTACACACGGTGTTTTTAGTTACGGATTTGAAAAATTTCAGGAAAATCCAAACATTGATAACGTGATAATTACAGATTCAATTGATAACACTAAACTTGCTAAAAAATTCAGCAAACTTACAATTACTTCGCTTGCTGAATTTTTGTCAAAAAGTATATTGGCTTGTATTTTTTCAACTTCAATTACAAGTATTTACGAAGAAACAAAGCAAAAGTTGATTGAAAAAAACGGAAATTAAAAACTTTTTAATAATAATGTATAAAGAAAAAACTAAATTAGTAGTCACCCAATCGCAATTTGAAAAATTGGAAGAATATGTTAAATTAATTGAGTTTAACAACAAACACTTTAATTTAACAGGTTTTTCTGGCGATATTCTTTGAAAAGAAGGAATTTTTGAATCAATTTCTACAATGAATTTCATTGTTAAAATGATCAAAGGTGATAAAAATGAACTTAAAAAAGTAAAAATTCTTGATATTGGATCAGGAGCAGGATTTCCTTCGATTCCATTTTTGATTGCAAATCCAGAAATTGATCTTACAATTTCCGAATCTATGCGAAAAAGATGTCGATTTTTAAAGGATGTTTCTGAAAAATTAGCAATTAAATTCACCTTAATTTGTAAACCAGTTCAGGAAATTAATAACAAAAACTTTGACATAATAACGGCACGCGCTGTTGCAAATTTGGAAAAACTTGACCAAATTACAAGGAAATTTCAGTCACCAAAAACAAATTTAGCATTCATTAAAGGTCCAAAAGTTTTTGATGAGGCCAAAAGTTGTAAAAATTGCAACTACCAAATCATTGATTTTATCAACAATTTGGACAAAAAAATTTACATTGTGACTAAATAAGAATGTTTTCACATTTTGAAATTAGTAATTTTTTCTTAATTAAGTCACGAATTTAATTTTTTAAATATTGGAAATATTAAATTTTCATAAAAAATGAAATAAATTTCATTTTTATTTCATTTTTTATGAAGGAATTGGTAAAATTTTAAAACACTTATAAAAAGTGTCTCTACTAAAAGAAAACGAGAAGAAATGTCTGATACAAAATCTAAAAACTCGCTCACTGAGCGTCAGTTTATTTTTTATGGGCTAAATTACATTGTTGGATTTGGGTTTATTGCCACAATTTCACAAGTAATTAAGCAAGGTTTTTGGGGAATTTTGGTTTTTATTTTAACCTCGTTAATTACTTTAGCGGTAATTTTTGCTTTTGCAAGAGCGGGAGAAAAATACCAATCTGAAGTTGGTGGTTCGTATGCTTATGCTAAAAAAACCTTTAAAAATGGGATAGTTTTTTTCCAAGGGTGAAATCAGGTAAGTCAAATTATGCTTTTTTCAGCAACGACACCACTATTTTTTTCAAGTTTACTAACCTCGTTCGACCCATCACGAAAATGAATTTATGTTGCTATTTCTCTAGTAATTTATATTGCACTTATTTTGGCGGGAGCTTTCGGTTTTAGGCTGTCAAAATGGATTGTTTTTATAACTGGAATTTTCAAATGACTGACTTTGTTTGTTGGATTTGGGCTAATTATCTATCTAATTAGTTCATCTAAAAGTTATGGTGAAAGTTTTAAAGAAGTTGCGCCCTTTAGTATTTTAGGGTTTTCTGGAACCGTTCTATCATTTATTTATTCTTATGGTGGGTTTGAATCTTTAGCAACAATTTCGAAAAATGTTGAGACAAAAAGATTTAAAAAAGTAATGATTTTAATCTTTTTGATCGTAATTTTCAGTTATTTCCTTTTTTATATAATATTTTTAGGTCTTGGGAATGAATATTTATCCGACTTTGGGCTTGAAACAGTTTATAAAGTTCTTTGAGGATCAGCGGGAACATCGCTTTTTACAATTGGACTCGCTTTTAATAGGATGTCAGGAGCGATTGCGTCTGTACAACCACGGGCAAGATATATTTCTCCGCTTGCTGAAGATGGTTTTTTACCTGCTTTTTTGGCGAAAAAGAATAAATATAACGAATATCAAAACGCAATTTATTTATCAGTTATAATTGTAATTCTTTCAAGTTTAATTTTCACAATTATTCCAGAAATTTTTGGTCTAAAAAATTCCTTTGATACAATTTTAAAAGCAGGAAATATCTCATTTTTAGTGCAATATTTATTGTCAATTTTCACAGTTTTAGTGTGAAAATGACGTAAAAACGAAGATATTCCGCTATGAGAGACTATAATTTATATTTTAGGGATGATCACAATTTCATTCACACTTATTTTTTCACAGTTACCTTTTATTGGTTCAGAAAAAATAACTTTTCAACAATTTATCCCGCTAATTAGTTATGTTTCTTCAATGTTGATCGGTTATTTTGTTAAATTTTTTATGTGAATTTCGAAAAAAAAAAAAAAAACATCTTTAAATTAAAAAAATTTCAAAAGGATAAAAATATTTAAAAATTTAAAACAGCTAATTTATAAAAGTACTGTAAAATACGTAATAATTTTTAAATTTTTTAAAAAATTTAAAAATTAGAAAGTAAGAAAATGGAACAAAAACAAACAATTGAACAATTAATTAAATTTATTGAAAATAAAGAATCTAAACTAAAAAAAATCCAAAAAATTGCTTACTATAGTGCAAATGCTGTTAAGTGAATCATTTTTTTCGCAAATATAATCGTGATTGCATTAGCAATTTCCGTAATTATCATCGAAATTCACCGTTATCAATTGATTAAATCTCCAAATAAGTCAATTTTTACTGATCTTGGACTCACAATTGTTTTAGCAAGTTTTATTTGCCTTACCTTTTTTATTAATTTATTTCTTGCTGTTTTCCGTGAAGTTATGAAATTTAAAGATTATAAAAAAGCACAACGGGAATTGAGTTATTTATTTTTCCAAATTCAAAACAATGAACAATACAATATGGAAGAATTTGAAAAAGACTATCAGCAAATTTCTGATTTTTATTTTCAAAAAAAAGAAGTTTCAAAATTAAAAATTTTGAAAAAAATTGTTTTTGGAGGTAAAAAATGATTGTAAAAAATGTCCGACTTGAAACAGATGCATATGAATTTGCCAAGTTTTTATACCGAAAAACACTTTTTAAAGCAAGATTCTTTCAAATTTTATTCTGAACAGTTTCACTTTTCGGCATTTTTTTCGGCTTTTTTTCAACATTAATGGGAATTTTTAAATTAGCTTCGCCCAAGTTAAGCGAACTTGAACCTTTTGCTAATTTTTTTACTTCCATTGACGAAAACGGCACAAAAGTTGATCAATGACCAATTTTCGTTTTATGAATTAACCTTTCAATTTCAATAATTAACGGGCTTTTTGCACTTTTTTTAGTAAAACCGCGTTGAATTCGAAATCAAGAAATCAACGATTTCTTAAAAATTGAACTAGTTTTATTTGAAACAAAAGCAGGAAAGTATTCAAAATCAAAAAACGTCCAAATTGAACTTTTTAATTCAATTTCTAAACATTTAGGGATTTTAAACGCACTTAAAACCAAAGTAAACGGACAAAAATTAAAAAACAAGGAAAAAAACAATGAATAAGCGCGAACTCCAAACTAAAATTGATCTAGATATAATTAAATTAACGGCAAAAGCACGGCTTTCAAAGGGTATTTTTCTGTTTTGCAGCATTGCCTTAATTTTAATGTCAGCTTTTAACGGAATTTTATCAGCCTACGCCATCACCAAAAACCCAAACCCAACCGCCGTTAAATTATTTGTCGCGATCGCATTTATCAACGCAATTATTACTTTTGTGACTTCGTTGTCTTCATTTTTTGTTTTCGAAAATGTTTATAAAAAAGCAACACAAAAAATCGAGTTTTACCAAAATAAGAAACTCGAACTCCAAGAATCAGAAGTAAATTTAGACCAGATTGCACGCGAACTAGTTGATTTAAAAATAGAAAATTAAACTTGTTGAAATTTAAAAAAGTGCTAAAATATCCTTATAATTTTCGTTAAAAAAATTCTGTAAAAAATTTTTTTATACTACTGTAACCGTTGTTAACTAAAGAAAAAATCACTGAATTTAAAGGAAAAAATGCCAACAATATCACAATTAGCTAAAGGTTGTCGTGTCAAAAAGACCTGAAAGTCAAAAGTTCCCGCTCTAAATATGCTTTATAACTCTTTGCACAAAAAAGAGTTGAAAATAAGTTCACCATTTAAGCGTGGAGTTTGCACAAGGGTTGCGACAATGACTCCTAAAAAACCTAACTCTGCACTTCGTAAGTTTGCAAGGGTTAAACTTTCAAATGGAATTGAAGTTAATGCTTACATTCCTGGAGAAGGTCACAATTTACAAGAGCACTCAATTGTTCTAATCCGTGGTGGAAAAGTTAAGGATTTACCAGGGATTCGTTATCACATTGTGCGTGGAACTCAGGATACAACAGGGGTTGCAAAAAGAGCACAAGGACGCTCAAAATACGGTGCTAAAAAACCTAAAACATCCAAGTAAAAACTAAAAAATACTATAAATTACGACATATTTTTAAACTAAAAGGAGGTTAAAATGTCACGAAAAAAACAAGCTCCAGTTCGTAATGTTCTTGCTGATCCAGTTTTTAACTCAAAACTAATCACAAAAGCAATCAACTGTGTAATGCTAGAAGGAAAAAAAACTACCGCACAAAACATTCTTTATTCATCTTTTAAATTAGTTCAGGAAAAAACACAAAAAGATGCACTTGAAGTTTTCCAGCAAGCGGTTAAAAATGTAACTCCACTCACTGAAGTACGTTCTCGTCGAATCGGTGGAACCAACTATCAAGTTCCAATGGAAGTTCGTTTGAAACGTCAACAAACTCTTGCACTTCGTTGATTGATTCTTTTCGCCCGTAAACGTAATGAAAAAACAATGGTTGTCAGATTAGCGAACGAAATAATTGATGCTTATAATAAAACTGGCGGTGCTTTCAAGAAAAAAGAAGACACCCACAGAATGGCTGAAGCTAACCGTGCGTTTGCGCACTTTAGATGGTAGGAATTTAGAATTATGGCACGAAAATTTGAACTAAAAGATTATCGCAATATTGGGATTATGGCGCATATTGATGCCGGAAAAACAACAACAACTGAAAGAATTCTATTCCATACAGGAAAAATTCATAAAATTGGTGAAACTCACGATGGGGTTAGCCAAATGGACTGAATGGAACAAGAAAAAGAGCGTGGAATCACGATAACTTCAGCAGCAACAACCGCTTTTTGAAAAGGAAAAAGAATCAACATTATCGATACACCCGGTCACGTTGATTTTACTGTCGAAGTCGAACGTTCATTGAGAGTTTTAGATGGAGCCGTTGCAGTTTTAGATGCTCAATCTGGCGTTGAACCACAAACTGAAACTGTTTGAAGACAAGCAACAAATTACGGCGTTCCGCGCGTTGTTTATGTTAACAAAATGGACAAAGCTGGCGCTAATTTTGAGGCATCAATTGAATCTGTTCGTACAAAATTAAACGGAAATGCCGTTGCAATTCAGTTAAATATTGGTGCTGAGGCTGATTTTAGCGGTGTAATCGATCTCGTTGAAATGAAAGCCTACAATTACGATGGGCAAAAAGAGGAAGTTGAATACGAAATTCCAATTCCTGCAGATTTACTCGAAAAAGCGACTGAAATGCGTCTTGCTTTAGCCGAAGCAGTTGCTGACTATGATGAGAATCTTTTCAACGACTTGCTTGAAGAAAAAGAAATTTCGGCTGAACAATTAAGAGCCGCAATTCGAAAAGCAACAATTACAGGTGATTTTTTCCCTGTTGTTTGCGGTTCTTCTTTCAAAAATAAAGGTGTAAAAAAAATGATCGATGCTGTTATTGATTATTTACCTTCACCTGTTGATGTTCCGCCAATCAAAGCTTTTCGTGATGAAGAAGAAATTACGATTGAAGCTAGTGATGGCCAAGAATTTTCAGCGCTCGCTTTCAAAATTATGAACGATCCTTTCGTTGGTTCGCTTACATTTTTCCGTGTTTATTCTGGAGTTTTAAGCAAAGGAACTTATATAATTAATTCAACTAAAGGTAAAAAAGAACGTGTTGGCCGTATTTTGGCAATGCATGCCAACTCTCGTGAAGAAATTGACGAAGTAAGAACTGGAGATATTGGTGCTTTTGTTGGACTAAAAGATACAACAACTGGTGATTCCTTAATTTCCGAAAAATCAAAAACTTTTGTTCTTGAAAGAATGAACTTCCCAGAACCTGTTATTTCCCAGTCACTTGAACCATTTTCAAAAGCTGAAGTTGAAAAATTAGCAAATGCATTGCAAAAATTAGCAAATGAAGACCCAACTTTTAAAACCTGAACCGACACTGAAACGGGACAAACAATTATTGCCGGAATGGGTGAATTACATCTTGATATTATCGTTGATCGCCTAAAGAGAGAGTTCAATGTGCAAGCTCGGGTTGGAAAACCGCAAGTTTCTTATCGTGAAACAATTACAAAATCAGCCGAAGTTGAAGGAAAATATATCAAACAATCCGGTGGACGTGGTCAGTATGGTCATGTTTGAATCAAATTTGAACCAAATCCAGAAGAAGGATTTGAATTCATTGACAAAATTGTCGGTGGAAAAATTCCGAAAGAATACATTAAATCAATTCAAAAAGGTCTTGAGGAAAAAATGCAAGCTGGAATTTTGGCAGGTTATCCTTTAATTAATTTACGGGCAACTTTATTCGATGGTTCATTCCACGAAGTCGATTCTTCCGAAATGGCATTTAAAATCGCATCATCAAAAGCGCTTTCTCGTGCTCGCGATGCCGTAGGAACAGTGCTTTTAGAACCAATTATGGATGTTTCCGTTTTCGCACCTTCTGAATACGCTGGAGATGTAATGGGAGATTTATCCCGTCGTCGTGGGTTGGTTCGCGAACAAGAAACACGTTCTGATGGCGCTAATGTCATCCGTGGTCATGTTCCACTTGCAGAAATGTTTGGATATTCTACCCAATTACGTTCAATGACTTCAGGTCGAGGAACTTACCAAATGCAATTCGATCATTACGAAATAGTGCCTAAAAATATTTCCGATGTGATCGTAAAACAAAGAGCGATTAAAGAAGACGACTAAAAAAGTCTATAAATTCTTACATCTTTCTAACTAAATTTTAAAATCACAGCAAAAAATATTGTTGTGATTTTTTTTAAAAAATAGTATAAATTCTAGTTTTATTTGCAAAACTAAATTTCATATTTAATAAAGTTAAAAAACCGTGTAAAACAACTTGAAATAACGATAAAAGTTAACACAAATGTGTTAACTTTTATATTAATCTAAAAAATTATTTTCTAATATTCAATGCTTCAATTGTTTCTTTGTAAGAATCAAAATTTTTGGTTCTCAAATAATTCAAAAGTTTTTTACGTTTATTAACTTTTGCAATGAAACCACGCATTGAGTGATTATCTTTTTTGTTTTTTGCAAAATGAACTTTTAATCTTTCGATATCTTCGGTTAAAAGCGCAATTTGAACGCTAGTATCACCAGTGTTTTTTGGACTTTTACCAAATTTTAAAATCAGTTCACTTTTTCTCGCTTTTGAAATCATTTTTAAATCCTTTAAGTTAAATAAATTAAATTTAAAACCTAGCATTAATCCGCGAAACTATTAAAACCAAGCAATAAATCAATGTAGAGATAATTATACAATAAAAAAGCAAAAAAACAAGAAATTAAGAGTTAATTAAAATTCTAACAAACTCTTCGGGATCCAGTGAAGCACCACCAACAAGTGCGCCGTCAATACTTTTTTGTGAGAGTAACTCGTTAATATTCTTTGAATTTACAGATCCGCCATAAATTACGGTGATATTTTCACCAAAATTCACTTTAATCAGTCTGCAAACTCTTTCAGCAATTTCAGCAGTTGCAGTTTTTCCTGTTCCAATTGCCCAAATTGGTTCATAAGCAATAATTGCTTTTTCGAAATTTATTACGTTTTTTACAGCATTTATTTGTGAAATAATTACTTTTTCAGTCTGGTTTGTCTCAAATTCTGAAAGACTTTCACCAACACAAAAAACAGGAACTAAATTATGTTTTTGTGCTTGAAAGATTTTATTTGCTAATTCATCGTTTGTTTCTTTAAAAATAGTTCTTCTCTCGGAATGACCAATTATAACATAATTTACAGATAAATCTTGTAACATTTTTGCACTAATTTCGCCAGTAAAAGCACCTGAATCAAAACTGTTAAGATTTTGCGCAGCAATTTTTAATTTTTTAGTTTTAGATGTTGATATTAAAGGCAAAGAAGTAAAACTTGGAGCGATCGCGAAGTCTAAATCATCCTTAATTTTATTTAAATTTTGGTTGTAGAAAAAGTCAAACTTTTGAATAAAATCACGTGTTTCACTCGCTGTTTTATTCATTTTCCAGTTTCCGATAATAATTTTTTTCATAATAATTAACAATAAATTATAGCATAAATTTGTAAAAAAAGTAAGCAAATAAAGACTTTTTAATTTTTAAAGTATATCTAAAATGATTTTTTTGGCACTTATAATCAAAGAGTGCCAAAAAATATGTTATAATATTGTTGATTTAAAATTTAAAATGAAAATTAAAAGGAAAAAAATGCATTTAAAACTTGAAAACCTAGAAAAATATGCGCGAAATTTAACAAAGTTAGCAAAGGAAAATAAAATTGAGCCTGTAATTGGTAGAGATTCTGAAATTCGACGAATAATTAAAATTTTATCTCGAAAAACAAAAAATAACCCTGTTTTAGTTGGCGAACCTGGAGTCGGGAAAACAGCAATTGTTGAAGGAATGGCGCTAAAAATTATTGCAAATCAAGTACCTGATAACTTGAAAAACAAGCAAATTTTTGAACTTGATCTAACTTCAATTCTTGCTGGAGCTTCGTTTAAGGGTGAATTTGAGAAGAGAATTAAAGCAATTTTGCAAGAAATTGAACAAAAATCAGACGAACTTATTATTTTTATTGACGAAATTCATCTCTTGATTGGTACAGGCTCATCTGGTGCTGATTCAATGGATTTTGCAAATATTTTAAAACCAATTATGGCGCGTGGCGGTATTAAATTAATCGGGGCAACAACGAATTCGGAGTATCGACTTTATATTGAAAAAGATGGTGCGCTTGAACGAAGAATGCAAAAAGTGGAAATTTCTGAACCTTCTGTTATTGATACAATTAATATTTTACGGGGAATCAAAGAAAGACTTGAGAATTTTCATCAAGTAAAAATCCGTGATTCAGCACTAGTTTTTGCGGCAAAAGCAGCAAATCGCTACATTTTTGACCGATTTTTGCCTGATAAGGCAATCGATTTAGTCGATGAAGCAGCTGCTTCTTTAAAAGTGGAAATTAACTATCAACCTGAAAAACTCGAAAAAGCAAAACGTGAACTTATTTATTTAAAGATGGAGCAAATAAATTCACAAAATCAGGATGATTCTGAACTTCAAAATAAGATTGAAAATCTTGAAGTTGAAGTGAAAAAAATGCAAAAAGAATGGGATGATTCAAAAAAATCAGCATCAGAAATTGCCAGATATTCGCTTGAACTTGAAAAGTTAAAATACGAACAAAATCGACTAATGGATCAGGGCAATTATCAGGACGCTTCGCAAATAAAGTATGTAAAAATTCCAGAAATAAGTGCCAAACTGGAAAAAGCAAGGGAAAATCAACAGCAAATTTCCAATGTTTTAGATGAAAATCATATTGCAAAAGTGGTTGCAAGTTGGACTAAAATCCCAATAGAAAAACTTTTAGAATCTGAAATTGAAAAGTACTTGAATTTAGAACAAAATCTTGCAAAGGTTATTAAAGGCCAAAATCGGGCAATCAAAGCGGTTGCAAGTGCGATTTTACGTTTTAAGGCAAAAATTAACGATGAAGCAAGACCAATTTCTTCTTTTTTATTTATGGGACCAACTGGAGTTGGAAAAACTGAACTTGCTCGCGCTTTAGCGCTTAATTTATTTGATAATAAAAACCAAATAATTCGCCTTGATATGTCAGAATATATGGAAAAACACAGTGTTTCCAAGCTAATTGGGGCTCCGCCAGGCTATATTGGTTTTGAACAAGGTGGAATTTTAACAAACAAAGTGCGTCAAAATCCATATTCGATTGTTTTACTTGATGAAATTGAAAAAGCACATCCTGAAGTTATTAACATTTTTTTACAGATTCTTGATAACGGCGAATTAGTTGATAGCAAATCAAGAAAGGTGAACTTTCGAAACACAATTATAATTATGACTTCAAATATTGGCGCATTAGAAATTCTTGATGGTAAAAAAATCGATGATTTTGTGATAAAAAGCGAATTACTGAAGTATTTAAAGCCAGAATTTATTAATAGAATTGATGAAATAATTGCTTTTGATGCTTTAAATACCGACGTAATTTCTGAAATTATTCAGTTAGAACTCGAAGATTTTAAAAAGCGACTAAAAGAAAATAATTTCCAAATTGAATTTGACAGATCGATTATTGACTGAATTATTCAATCAGGTTATGAAAGAAATTTTGGAGCAAGACCGATTAAAAGATTTATTAAAAAGCAAATCGAGAACTTTGTTGCCCAGAAAATTGTTGCAAAAGAAATTGAAAATGATAAAAAACACACTTTGTTTTTTAAAGAAAACAAAGTGTGTTTAGAAAAACAAGAAGATTAATTCTGTTATTTTAAAGAGTTGTTAAAAGCTTCTTCAAAAGTTTTTTTATCAGAAAATTCATATTGAAATTGAGTGAAAAATCTGAATAAAACCTCTGAATTTACAGTACTTTTATTTTCTGAATCGCCAAGAATTAGGGATAAATTATTGGTTTGGGCGGTTCCAGATGTTTGAGTTGTTCCTCAAAAATCTTCTTCTAATTCAATTTCAGGTTGGTTTTTTGATTTTGAACTAGCAATTTTAACTTTTATTTTTTTGTTGGTCGAAGTTCCTTGTCCTGCGCCGCTAGTTGCGGAATTTTCACTAAATCCGTTATAAGAAAGTACAAAATTTGTAAATTGTCCGTCTTCAACAGGCAAAATTCCAATAATTTTTTTAGGCGGTTGACCATTTTGTGCTGTTGCTATTTCATTTTTTTTCGAAACACCAATCACTCAAACTGGCGAATCATCAGGAATTTCGCTTGAATCATCAGAAATTTGTGGCTTTACTTCACTTTTTTTGTCAAATCTTTTCATTCAAATCAAATTATTATTGTTATTCTCTGTTGTTCCAGTTTCCTTTTTACTAAAACTTAAAAGAACTTTGTGCTTGCCATTTTCTAAATTATTTTGAACAGAAAACCCGAAAAAGAAAGGCTTTTTTTCATCAAAAGTAACATCTTCATAAGCTTTATTCTCTTCAGTTTGATATACAAATTTGAGAGGCTCATCATTCAAACTTGGGTGTAAAACTTCGCCGTTCTTGACAAGTTTAATAGTTTTATCACTATTTGTTGTTTGATTTTTAACAGTTGTAATCAAAACTTGTGGATTTGTTATTGATTTGAAGGCTTCTATATTTTTTGGTGATGCAAAATTGTTCTGATCTTTAAGTTTATATCCGCCACCACCATCAATGAAAAAGGTTGCTAAATTTTGTTTTGCAACAAAAAGTGGCGGATTTGCAGGCGCTAACCCCGCAAGTTTAACAACTTTTTTACCTAAAACCTTGTTGAATTTATCATGAATGCTGATGGTTATTTTCAGTTCGCGAGCTAAATTATCAAAGAATAAATTGTACTTAACTCCATAAGAAAAAATTTGTTTGGAATTAATTATGTTATTCATTTTAGCAAAAATTTCTGCTAAAATTTCTTCAGGTTTTTCTGTTGGTTTTGTTTTTTTTCAACTTGGAAATTCAAGCGAATCATTAAAAAAGTCTTTAAATCACGCTACAATTGCTTTTTGACTTGTTAAACTATCATAAGTGGGACTGCTTGTTAAATTAACAATTTCATAACCTTTATTTGTGTCTTTATTTTCTTCAAAAGAATAAAAACTAGCATTAATTGTTTTTAGGTTATTGATAATTTCACTACCATTAAGATAATTAAATTTATCTTTAATTACATAATAATCGTTATCTTTGATCGCCGAATTTAAATATCGTTGCGGTAAATCTTTAAAAGGTTTTAAGGTATAAATGAAATTAAAGTCACGGTAATTTTTTTGTACTTCAAGTTCATCTTCGGTTTGTACAGAAGGTTTTTCAACTTGATTTTCAGGTTGAACTTCGGCTTCTTGGAATAAAGATGCTGTATTTTTCAATGTTTTTTGATTTTGAACAACTTGATTTTCAGTGGCGGAGTCGCTTTGAGTTTTTGGTGCAGTTCCATCTTGTGATTCAGATTCAGGCTGTGTTTTTTCAGTTTTTCCTTCTGATTCTTCAGTTGCTTTTTGCGCCTGATTTTCTCCAGAACTTTGATTTTCAGAGGGGCTTAAATTGGTTTTAGCTTTAAAGTTCATTTGAATCATTAAATCAACTTGTCCAAGTCGGTCATATTGTCTGTTCGCAGTGATTAACCTGATTCCAAAATTAGGTAAGGAATTTGTGAATAGTGAATCTAGTTTGGTGGTATCAAAAAAGTGACGAATCCCAGAATTACTAATTAAAAAAGTTGATAAAGAAACATTTTTGGCAACCATTTCCTGAATTTTTTCATCTTTTAGCACAATTAAATCATCATTGTTTTTTAATAAATTATTCAGATAATTATTAATTTCGTTATAATCTAGTAAATTTCCGACTTTTAAATCAAAAGAGCGAATTTTTTTGTTTTGCTCATCGAAAATATCAAACGGGATTCATAAATTACCTGTTGAATCTTTGATGTTTTTAAAAATTATGTTTCCATTAGAATCGGTTTGGAAATCAAATCTGGTTTTATCTGGAAAGTCAATAACGACATCATTTGAATCAAGTAGTAAAAAAGAACCGTATTTTTCAAGGGTAGTTTTCGCATTCTTTGTTTTTTTATATTCGTTATTTAAACTATCAACAAAAGAAAGAACATTTCATTTTTTTGTTGGTTCAACTGTGTGTAAAATAAAGGATGATTTTTGCTGATCAACATTAAAATTAATAAAAGGGATATCACCTTTTCCTTCAAAACCACGAATTGAATGAACTTTCGAATAAGTTTTATTTGTTAATTGGTCATGTGCGGTAAAAACAACGTTGACTAAATTATTATTAACAACCTTTGTTGTTAAAGTTTTATCTTCGACATCTGAATTTTCAATCGGGTTGATGTTAAGTTTTAAAAAAGGGTATCTTGAGCTGAAATCACCAAGGTTAAAAATGTTAATTAAACGAAAATTAGACTGTGAATTACGAGCTAATTCAAGAATCTGGCTCGCTGAATACTTAGCAAAATCTTTATCAATTTCCATTTTGTCAACAATGTTAGCAAATTGCTGACTTGTTAACTGGATTCCCCTTTGACTTAAATCAGTTGTTACTAAATTTCGCCCGTCCACTTTTGAATAATATTTTGATTCAACAAGCGAAAAAGTTAAAAAAGAAAAACCTAAAACAGCAATTCCAGCGATTGGTCAAGTCGCCATTATCATTAAAGATCTTTTATTTGAAACCTTATTAACGATTTTGGTTTTGGTATTATTAGTTTCCGTTTTAGATTGTGTTTTAGTATTTTTCATATTTAACCTAGTTTCTTATTTGTTGTTTATTTGACTTGATTACTGTGAAAACAAGTGGATATTTTGCTTCTTTTTCTTGTGGAGTGAATTTTTCGAGTTCGTTTTTTAGTTGGGAAGTTGTGGAACCAGATCCAGAAGGAGCCGCTGGAGTACTTGGGGGTGCGGCGGGCGCTGGAGCAGCTGGAGCGACTGGTGCTGCTGGCGAAGGTTCGGTTGCTTCTCCTTCGTTTTGCGGTTTTTCAGTCTCTAAAATATTTGGTAAAACAATTTTTTTCTGTTCTTCTGGAGTTAGGTCTTTAACAGTAAATCTGATTTTAATGTTTCCAAATTTATCTTTAAATACGCTATCTTTTTTATAAACAAGACCATTTCCGCTTAATAAAGGATAAATTTTGACAAAAGTTTTGTTTCCAAAAAGTTTTTTAAAACTTTCAGTTGTTTTTTCAAAATCTTTATCTTGATTGTTAAATTCAGTTTTCAGAATGTCTTCAACACTTTTGTTAATAGTGTCCGCAGTTGCAAAATTAGAATCTGCTAACTGTAATGTTAAAAGTTTTTGTGGAAAATTCAAGACATTATAAGACAATTTTTCAAGTGTGATTCCAGGTTTTTCAGCTAAAAAAACCTTTAAATTTATAGAATTAACCGGTGTTCTAAAGACAATTTTGTTACCATTTCCAGATGTGAAAGTGTAATAATAACCGAGTTTGAAAGTCTCGGTTTCCTGCTCTGGTTTAGTTTCAGAATTTGGGCCTGTTTGTTGCGCGTCGCTAGAATTACCAACTTGACCACTGTTATCACCACCAGAAGTATCACCATTTTGGAACAGAGTAACTTTATTTTTTACTAAAACATTTTGAGTTGTTCCGTCTTGAGATTGTTCTGTTTGGTTTCCAGTTGAACCGTCTGCAGATTCGGCACTTTTATTTCCGGTGCCACTATTAGAATCTGAAGGGCTGCTTTCGTCGGAATTCCCTTCATTTTCAGCATTTTTTTGTGAATCAGAACCACTTGAATTTGGATTAGGTGAGTTTATTTTTTCATCTTCACTAAATTTCTCACTATCTTGACCAGCAACAAAAACGATGTTATAGTTAAGTTTTTCGCCGAAATTGTCAAACTGACTAACTAAATCGCTGTTTTTATAAGATTCGATAAATAAATCTGTAAAATTTTCAGTATTTAATTCTTGATTCTTTTTTTCAGGATCAACTTTTAAAGATTCAATTTTAGAAATTAAATCTTTAAAGGCGGAAACTAAATATTGACTTCGAAGATTTGCGACAATTTTGTCGTTAAATTCAGTTGCTTTTGTGTTTTCTTCAGGTGCTGAATCTGATTCTTGATTGGTTTTTTGATCGCCTTGTGTAGATTCTGAACTTTCAGAATCAGCAGGTTTAGCTGGAGACGAATCTGATCGACCATTTTGTACTGTTCCGTTTTGCCCATTTTCTTGGCTTGAATTCTGCGGACTTTGCGCTTCTGTTTCCTGAAATTTTCTAACTTTTACAGCAACCGATTGAGTTGTAACTGCTGAATTAGTTGTAGAATCTCCACCTGGTTCTGCTGATTTTTGTGATTCATCAGTACTTTTTTCAGCTTTTTTCTCTTCTTCTTTTGTGAGCGCTTTAAAAAGAATGTCGAGATATTTTTTTGCTTCTTCTTTTGGCAGATTTAAAATTTTCTTTGTGAAAAATAGAAATTCTTGGTTGTTTTTGAAAAAAGGTTGAGTTTCTGTGCCATTTTCAAGTGTTTTTGCTACTAAAGTTCTTTTTGAAAATTCTTCAACTGATGGGAAATCGTAACTAGAAATTCAGGAGTCTAAAATTTCTCTTTCTGGAAAAGTTATGTTAAATTTGGAAGAATCAGTTAAAATATCATAAATTTGTTCGTGCTGGTTTGCTGCCAATAATCTTTCTAGTTCAACTTTTGAAACTGATTCAAAAGATTGATAAACTTCGTTGCTGTCATTTTGGTTTTTGTCTTTGATGTATTTTAAATTAACGACTGGAATTGTTGTAAAAGCTTTAGAATCGAACACTGAACTTGGTTGTGAAGTTGAATTTTTAAAGTTTCTCAATAAGATTTTTGTTTCAGTTTTTAATTTGTTTTGCTTTTTTTCATCAAGAGGATAACTGATTTCAAAAGGAATGTAGATTAGTGATGATTCTCCGTCGGCATCGAAACGAATTTTATCAACTAGAATTTGGTAGTCAAATTTTTGTTTGATTTTTTGTTCTAAATCGCTATACTCGCCAAAATCAAGTTTTAAATCACTTTTAAGAAGGGAATTAAGTGCTTTTTTTGCTTCATCAGAAGTTTTTAAGGTTGATTTTTCTTTATATTTAAGGTAATTATAAACTCAAGAAATTGATTTTTGTGAAGAATCAGTTTTGCCTTCTGGATTTTCGCTAGAAAATTTTTCAACTTTTAGTTCAACTAATTTTGGAATGTTAATGAAAAATTTCGGGTTAGCAAAAGCCGATTCGTTTTTACTTGAGTCATAAAGTAAAAAATTAAAATTTTTAGTTATGCTGGTGTTGAAATTTTTTGGGAAAACCTTTTTGGCTTCATCGGTAAAGCTAATTTTTCCTTGAATTTCGAGAAAATCAGAGTTTAGTTGGCTTGGTTTTAGTCAAGTATTATCGCTATTCTTTAGAATTTCAATTTTGTAAGGAAAAACTAAACTATTATTGTGTTTTATGCTAAAATTTTTGTTTTTTAATACTGAATCAAAGTCAAAATTGAAAAATTCGCGGATTTTTTTAATTGCATCATCGGCTGTTGGTTCAACGTTGATTTCGTTTAGAAAATCGGTTGCAAGTCAAATACTTGGGCTTTTTTTATCTTTGTCAGTTCGCGAAAAAGGTGTAACATTTTTCAAGTCAATTTGGAGTGCTTGATAAAAATTTTCTAAAAAAAAAGTAGAATTAGGATTTATAGCAACTTTATCGGTTTTGATGTCAGATTTTATAATTCTTGAACCGTTATAAGATTTAAGCACAAATTCGACATTAAATTGCTGATTTGCATCATCGGGTTCAATTTTTGTGAATTCAGCCCAAATTCCGTTTGGTAGTTTATAGGGTTGTAATCTTTTGTATTCAAGAGTGTAAAAATCGAAGAATTCACCGTTTTTTTCAGAATTTTTTATTGTTTTTCAGTCATTTTTTAAAGTTGCATAAGTGGAAAAAGGTGAAATTTTTTGCGCATTAAAACTTAAGGCATTAATTTTTGATGTAAGTTTATTTAAATCATCAACTGTTGTTTCGTATGATTTTTTTTTAATTAAGGCAAAACCATAAGATGCTGCAAGGGAAACGCTTAAAACTGCAAGAAAAGATGAACTTATACCTAAACCTAAAAGAATTTTTGACTTTCTCGATAAACGTTTTGTTTTCTGTATCTTTTTAACTATTTTCACGTTTCAAACACCTTAATTATTTAATTCGATTAGTTAAAATTTTACCTACAATTGCGCCATCACTTGCGGCGGTAACAATTTGTCTTATATCTTTTGTCACAACATCGCCAACTGCATAAATTCCAGGAATTTTTGATTGGCCATAACGATCAACACTAATGAAATTAATTTTATCAAGAATTTCTTTATGGTTTTTATGCAAAAAGTTTGTTGCTGGTAAAAAACCGATGTAAGGGAAAAGTGAACTGATTTCTAAAGTTTTTTTTTCGCCGTTGCTTTCAATAATTGCCGATTTTAATTCCTGATCACCTTGCAGTTCTAAAACTTTTGTGTTAAAAAGAATTTCGACATTTTTATTTTTTTTCAAATCCTCGATCAGCATTGGTTCGGCATTAAACTGTGAATCGCGAACTAAAACATAAACTTTAGAAGCAATTGAGGCTAAAAAACTTGATTCTTCGACAGCAGAATTTCCGCCACCAATAACAATTGCAGGTTTTCCTGCATAAAAAGGACCATCGCAAACAACGCAATAAGAAACGCCTTTGCCTTCAAATTCAAGGTAATTTTTAATATCAAGTGGTTTTCTTTCAACCATTCCAGAAGCGATAACAACGGATTTTCCGTTAAAAGTTTTGCCATCTTTGCAATAAACTGTATGTTCAAATTCACTATTTGTCTCAAGGTAGTCGACATCGCAAAAACGGTGTTTTGCACCAAATTTTAAAGGGTGTTTGTACATTCTAAGCGCTAAAGTTGCGCCATCAATTATCTCATCACCAGGTCAATTTTCAATTTTTGATTGTGAAACTAATTTACCACCTGGAGCGCCTTTTTCTAAAATCAAAACCTTTAAATTTCCGCGCGAAGCATAAAGTGCAGTCGTTAAACCTGCAGGTCCAGCGCCAATAATTATTACATCATAATAACTTTCCATTTTCAAAAACCCTTTCAAAATATTTTTTATGAAACTATATTATAATAATTATATAATATTTAAATCGTAAAAATGGCAAAAAATATCGATTTTCTAATAAATTTATCAAGTAAAAATCTAGCTTTTCTTTTGTTTTTTAGTACAACTTTTAACTAGTTTTTTAAGCATTTTTTGGTTCTAATTCTTTGTTAGTTTCTTTTAATTCTGAAAAATTACGGTTTCAACGAGTTCAAGTTATTATACCTGCAAAGCGCTTTTTTTCTTTTGAGTATCTGTCAAAAAAAGCGATTTTTAACTTTTTGTTTTCAAATTTTAGGTAGTAATTTGCAAAAAATTGGAAACGTATAAAAAGAAAAAGACCAACAATAATCATAAAAATTGCGATTAGGAAATAATATAAATAAGATTCCTGACGTAAAAATTCCATTGAAGAACGAACGATTCCGTAATATAAAATGTATAAAGCACCGGTTGATCCTGGTTTTAGTCAAGAAAAAAGGTTTAAAATTCAAACTAAAATGATATAACCAAAAAGCGAAGCAATTCCTTCATAGAAAAATAGCGGTACTCGCAACTGTCCGTTTGGCGCGATTTTATCACTAATAAACATATTTTTACGGATGAAACTTCCAAGTCAGTTAACAGTTTTACCTTCGGGATCAAGAAATCCATAAACTTCGTGGTTGGTAAAATTTCCTCATCTTCCGATGAATTGGCCAATTAAAACTGCTGGCAAAATGAAAGAAAATGCTTTTCGTCAGTCAAGTTCTTTTCGTTTTCTGTAAAGATACAATAAATTTGCGATTGTCGGGAAAATTACTCCTCATTGAATCGAAAGTCCACCGTGGCGAATGTTGTACCAGTTTTTTAAATTGGTAAAATCACCAACAAGTAAACGTTCAAGAATAAAACCAAAACGTGCGCCAATTATTGAAACTGGAATTGTGATGAAAATTAGCACTGCTAAATAGTCGTATTTATAGCCTTCACGCTTTCAAAAAAAATAAATTGTAATAATTGAAGCAATCATCCCCAAAACGATTGTTAGCGCGTAAATGGGAATTCAGTCCTGAATTAACCAAAAAGCCTCACCCTCCTTAAACGGGCGTTCATTTGCTAAATCAGCGGGGATTTTTGTATTGTTAGTCATTATTTTCCTGTTTTTATTTGTTCTAGAAAATTATACCATTTTTTATTTTTTTACGTTAATTATTAATATAAAAATAGCACAACTAATGTGTGCATTTTTTTGTTTTTTGATAGGTAAATTTAATTTTTAACTTAAAAATTTCTAAATTTATAAAAAATTTAGGTAAGTTTCTTAAGTTCTTCTTCTAATTTTTCAAAGTCAATTTGATCATGGACATCTGAATTGGACTCGACAACCAGAACCTTACCTTCGGGATCAACAATAATGTAACCACGGTTTAATAAAAAAACATCGTTAATTAAGAACCCAGTTGCTAATCCAAAACTACGGAGTCGGTAGTCTGAATATATTTCTAAATTTTCGGATGCATTAGCGTTTTTTCACTGTCCAATCGCTGAAGGAAGATCTAAAGAAACTGAAATAAATCGGAATTGAGGGTATTTGCGTGACAAATCACGTATTGAAACTGTTTGAAAATCGCAAATTTTAGTGTTAATTGATGGAAAAATTGAAATTACAGTTGTTTTTTCAAAGGATTCAAAGTCAACAACATCAAAATTTGTATCACTAACAGAAAATTTTAATGTTTCACCAGGTTCAATCAATGAAGAAACTAAATCATATTTTTTATCTTTAAATTTTGTTTGCATCATTTTCCTCACACAAAATTTTAGTTTTTATAAATTAAATTCAAATTTATTTGATTTAAAAAATAGAAATTTTTAAATTAACAATTAATTTCATTTTTTCATTTTTTAGACCAAAAAATCAGAAAATAATTGCTAAAAAAAAAAAAAAAAATGGCGGGGGTTAAAGGATTCGAACCTTTACTGATGGGTTTGGAGTCCATAGTACTGCCATTATACTAAACCCCCGTTTAAATTTTTTATATTTAATTATACTCTAAAAAACAAAAAAGATCTTTAAATTAACACGTTTTTTATAGTTAGATTAAAAAAATTCTTTTCAAATTCCTAAATTATTTCCGATTTGTTGTTAATAAAATATTAAAGACATTGTTTTTGTGGTAATATCTTAATTAATACTTAAAAAATAAGGAGGTTTTTTGTGCAAAAAGTTGCTAATTTTATGATAATCGAGCAAAATAATGAAATTTTCACCGTTTATTTAACTGCGGAACTCCAAGATGACCTCGGAACTATTGGTTTTTTGAAGTTTATTAACAAAAAGAAATTTGAAAAAAACGAGATTTTTGCTAAAATCGAAGCCTCAAAAACTGTTTTTTCATTAAAAACACCTTTGAAATGTGAAGTGATTGAGTTTAACGAAGCAGCACTAAAAAATCCAAAGATTTTAAACTCGCATAATCCAGAAGAAAATTGACTTTTTAAAGCAAAAAAAATTGATCAAATCGAGTTCGATGCCCTTGAAGACTTTTAATCAAATTGAAGAATCAGCTAAAAAAATTAAAGAAATAATCAAGAAAGCTGATGCAATTCTTGTTGGCGTAGGTTCTGGAATAACTGATGCTGACGGAAATAATTATTATGGAGCAAAATTTAGCCATAATTTTCAAGATTTTATTGAGAAATATAAGTTTATTGACATGCTACAGGCATCTCTTTTTGATTTTGATTCCTGGCAAATTTATTGAGCTTTTCATAGTAGATTTGCTAAAATTAATTATTTAGATCTTAAGGCATCGCCAAGTTTTTTAAATTTAAAAAAAGTTTTGGAAAATAAAAACTATTTCATTATAACAACAAATTCTGATAGTTTTTTTGAAAAATCAGATTTTCCAAGTGAGAAAATTTTTTATATCCAGGGCAAATATAATTTAATGCAATGTTCAAAAATGTGCAAAAATATCCTTTATAAAAACGATAATTTGCTGTTAAAAATGGCTAAAAGCCAAAAAAATATGAAAGTTGATTTTAAATTATTACCTCGATGTCCAGAATGTGATGCTTTTTTAGAAATAAACAAGCGAATCGCTTTTAAAGGAATGGTGGAAGATAAAAATTTTCACATCCAAAAGAAAAAATACAATGATTTTATTGAAAAAAACAAAGAAAAAAATATAATTTTTCTTGAAATCGGTGTCGGTTTTACTACTCCACAATTGATTAAATTTCCATTTCAAGAAATGACCAAAAAGTTTAAAAATGCAACTTATTTAGTTCTAAATCAAAAAAGATACCGTAAAAACAAAGAAATTGCTGAAAAATCACATTTTTTTTATGAAGATATTAAAATTTTGCTTGAAAAAATAGCACAAAAAGGAACCTAAAATGTATTTAATCGAACCAAAACGCGACGGAAAATGAGTCTATGATGGCGCAGTTTTACTTGCAATTCAATATTGAGCTATAAAAAACTTGAAATTCCTAGAACCAATTATTTTCCCTTATATTTGCGATCCCCATGTGCAAATTGGTTATTTTCAAAACCCAAAAGTTGAAATAAATATGGAACTTTTAAACAAAAGCAACATTCAAGTCGTTAGAAGAGACACTGGCGGCGGCGCGATTTATTTAGACAGAAATGGGATTAATTTTTGTTTTTCATTTCCATATAACAAAAATAAAGATTTACTTGGAAATTATCAGAAATTTTATGAGCCTGTAATTAAGGTTTTGCAAAATTTAGGAATAAAAAACGTCGAATTTAGCGGTAAAAACGACCTTCAAATTGAAGGAAAAAAAGTTTCTGGAGCGGCAATGTCGCTTGTTGATAGCAGAATTTATGCTGGTTTTTCGCTTCTTTATGATGTGAATTTTGATTTCATTGGCAAAATTTTAACCCCAAATCAAAAGAAAATTGAAGCAAAAGGGATTAAATCTGTTTCACAAAGAGTGACAAATTTAAAGGATAAATTAGCGCTGGAATATCAAAATTTATCTGTTGACCAGATGAAAGATCTATTTTTACACGAGTTTTTGAAGGTTAACAAACTAGATAAGTTTCATTATTACAAATTAACAGATGAAGATTGAGTTGAAATTGATCAAATGGTTGCTGATAAATACAAGAATTGAGATTTTGTTTGAGGTTTAAGTCCTGATTTTTCTTTTAATCGAACAATTAGAACACAAATGGGAACGATCACTTTTTCACTTGAAATAACAGAAGGAAAAATTGAAAAAATCAAAATTTCTGGTGATTTTTTCCCGAAAAAAACACTTTTAGAACTTGAAAATTTTCTAATTGGCACAAAACTTGAAGAAAATGAACTTCTAAATCGCTTGAAAGAAGCGAAATTAGAAGATTTTTTTAGTCAAAAACTTGATGAAATAGAAATTTCTAAGTTACTTTTGTCTTAAAATTTATGAAAGATAAACTTTTTAGTCCTTACAAAATCGCTAATTTTACCCTTAAAAACCGCTTTGTTTTCAATCCAATAACATTAAATCTTTCAGAAAAAGGCTTTGTTTGTCAAGCAGATTTAGATTTTGCAACTGCACGAGCTCATTCTGCACCATTAACAATTTCTGGCGGAGTTTGTGTTACAAAATTGGGAAGTTTGTTCAAATATAGTCATAGCATTGAAACTGATGTTTATATTGAAGGTTTGAAAAAATTAGCAATTTCAATGAAATCAAAAGGTAGTTTAGCTGTTTTACAATTAATTCATGCTGGTTCACATTCTGTTGCAACTATTGAAAAATTAGGTTATTGTTTTGGTCCTAGCTCTGAGAAACGAAATTATCCTATAAAATACGACGTTTTTCGACTAACCCAAAAACAAATAAACAAGATTAGCGACCAGTATGCAGCAGCGACTGAACGGGCAATTAAAGCAGGTTTTGATGGAATTGAGATTTCATCAGCGCAAAAACTGTTGCCACAAGAATTTTTTTCAACTTTTACAAATAAAAGAAAAGATAAATACGGTGTGCAAAATCTTGAAAATAGATCAAGATTTTTAATTGAAATATTAGAAAAAGTTCAAAAAACCATTCAAAAAACAGGGAAAAATGATTTTTTACTTGGTTACCGCGCGACTCCTGAAGAAAGGCGCGGCAATGATTTAGGCTATACAATCGAAAATTTCCTTGATTTCCTTGATCTAATTGAAGAAAAAAGGATAAAAATTTCATATTTAGCGATTGCGGGTTGGGGGAAAGACGTTTTCCGTGATAGAGTTCGATCAAAATCAATTAATTTTAACAGACTAGTTTCTGAAGTTGTTTATGAAAAAATACAAGGAAAAATTCCGCTAATAATAAGTGGATCAATAAATTCGTTTGAAAAGTCAATTGAGGCGATTCGGTTTGCTGATTTTCTTGGAATTTCATCAGTTTTTGTTGTTGAACCTGATTTTGTCAAAAAAATTGAAAAAAATCAACCAATAAATTTAACTTTATCCCCAAGTGAGTTCGAGAAGTTAAAAATTGGTAAAAATGCGTTCAAAGAAATTAGTCATTATTTTGATTATGGCAAATCCTTACCAGAAAATTTACGTAAAAATATTTTAAAAAATTCTAAAAATAACAAAAATATTAATTAATTTTTTCATCCACTTGTAAAAAGTAACAAAATACTGTATAATTAAATAGATACTAATTATTTTCTTTTTTCCTAATTTGTGTGATTATGAATTTAGATTTAAAATTGATTTTTGAGAAACAAAAAATTTTAGATAATCTTTTTGCCGAGTATAGTTATGGCAAAAATTCAGCAACTGAAATCGATCCGCAATGGCAAGATAAAGTTATTATTGCTGCAATTGTTGAAATTGCTGAATTCGCCAACGAGATTGAAAGTTTTAAGTACTGAAAAGTAAATAAAAAATCAAATTACGAAAAAACTATTGAAGAATATGTTGATGCAATTCACTTTTTAGTTTCAGCTTGCATTCATTTTGAGACAAAACAAGTTTTTGAAACAAAATTTGTTAAAAATAAGGATATTAACGAGCAATTTAAACAAGTTTTTATTTTAGCATCACAGTTTCTGCAAAATAAAAAAATAGAAATTTTGGTTGAATTATTCGAATTTTTTTTAGGTTTTATTGAAATTTTAGATTGAACAATCAATCAAGTTATTGAAGCTTATCTAGAAAAGTATAAAAAAAACCTTGAAAGAATTAAAAACCAGTATTAAAAAAATTATTTATAAAAAAGTCAAGACAAATTTTATGTCTTGACTTTTTTATAAAAAAACATATGGTTTAGTAAAAACGCTGTATTTTACGGCATTTTTGCGAAGCAATTTTAAAATAATTGGAAAGGATTAGATAATTTCTAGTGCAAGTTTTTCACTTTTTTCTATTTTCTCAACTTTTTTTGCAAGTTTTGTAATTTTAAAATTATCGATTTCATTTTTTAATTTTCTAATAAGAGTGTTGGAAATTTCAATTAATCCATTTTGAATTTTAGTCGCTTCATCAATAATTTTATTACTTGAGGCTATTCCTTCTTCGGATTTTTTTCTTATTTTTTCAGCAATTTTTGTTATTTTGTTATTTTTTCACTCTTCAAAATCTTTAATTATTTTTTCTTTTTCCTCGAGATTTTCAACTTGTCTAGTCAGTTTTTCCTCCTTGATAATCATTGATTTTAGAATCATCAAAAGCGCCAAATAAAAATGTGGTCTACAAATAAATATTTTCGGAAATTTAGGCGCAACCTCAATTGTAATATATTGATCTGGTTCGAGTTCGGTTACTAAAATTGCATAACGAGCTTTCTTTTTTACACGGTCGCTTTCAAGTTTTTTGAAAAAATCCTTGTTTTTTTGCTTCCCAGGTTTTTCCTTTGACTCAGATTTGGCTTCAAGAATTATACTTTCATTAATTTCATTTTCTTTGTCACGAATTGTGAAAATAAAGTCAGCCTTTGTACCTTTTAGTTCGCCATCTTCCTTAAGGTTTTCAGTGTCTTTTTTTAAGGTAAAACTGATTGATTCATCGTTTTCCTGATCAAACGGGAAAACATTTTTGTAACGTTCTAAAATTCAGTTTTCTAAATTTTCACCAATTTCCTTTGAATTGACATTTTTTTCCTTATACTTGTTTAGTTCATCTTCCAATTCTCGGATTTTTGATTCCTTTTCCTTAATCATTTTATCATAACCACTTTGTACATCTAAAATTCTTTTATCTTGTTCTTTTTTAGATTTTTCTTCAAATTGAGCGTTTAGTTTTTCTTCTATTTCTTTAATTTTTTTATCACTTTCAACTTGTTGTTCGAGTTTGATTTTTTCAATTTTATCGCTTTCATTAGCTTTATGGCTTTTGATTTCTGCTTCTAAAATTCCGATTTTTTTATCTTTTTCATTAATTTCGGAAGAATGTCTTGCTTGTAAATTAGAGCTAGTTTTTAAATTTTCACTCTTTAAATCCGAATTTTCTTTTAAAAGTTCTTTGATTTTTTCATCTTTTTCTTTTATGCTTTCGTCGTTTGCAAGAATGTCATTTCGAACTTTAATTTTAAGTGATTCTAATTTTTCTTTAACTTGTGCATTAATATAATTTTGCACATCGCTTGTGATTGTGAACCAATCACCCTTGTTTCCGTCTTCTAAAAGTTCGTATTTAAGGGTTTTTTTGTCAATAATGCTTACTCTAATTTGTTTTTTTTCTTGTTTTTCCATAGTATTTTAATTTTACCATTTATTCATTATTTTAATAAAAAACAAAAAGTGGATTTTGATAAAAATTTTAGAAAATATGGTATAATTATATTTTAAATATTACTTTTTTGGTAATAATACCCCAATTTTTAACTAGTAATGTCAAGTAAAAAAACAAAATTTACTAAAAAAATAAAAGAATTTCACTTTAGTGAATGAGATGAAATCACAAAAGATGTTAAAAATCCAAGCCAGGAAATAAAAAACCTTTTTCCTTACAGTGAAAAAAGTTTTGATTTTCACGGTTTTGACACACAAAAAACAACTGCCATTGTTGAAAATCTCATTTTTGAATTAATGAATTCAAAAATGAGATGCGTTAATTTAATTTCTGGCATTGGATTTGGCCATCTTTATGAACAAATTCTTGATAATTTATCACATTATTCTTCGCAATTTGATTTAGATTTACAAAATCCGGGACTAATTCGCGTTTGCAAAAAGTAATTTTTGTTATTTTTTTAAATAAATTTGTTAAAATTTGTTTAGGTATTTAGGTTCGAACATATCAACCTTTTTTAATTTATTAATAATTTTCATTGTTAAAATTATTAACTACTTATTCTTTTGTTTTTTTTAAAAACACAAAATCGAAAGTTTTTATTGATTATGATTGTGTATAAAATTGTAATTATTTTCGACAAATTTATGAAAATATAATATAATGACAGGAAAATTATGTCCTCAACTGTAAATCCAACACGGTTTTTTGGTCTTGGCGGAATGCAAGAAATCGGTAAATCAACTTTAGTTATTGAAGATGATCATGATATTGTAATTATTGATGCCGGGATAAAATTCGCAAACATTTTTTTAACCGGAATCAAAGGAATGGTTCCAAATTATCAATATTTACAAAAAAAACAAGAGAAAATACGCGGTCTTTTTATCACTCACGGTCATGAAGATCACATTGGCGGAATTGTTTACTTGGTTCAAGAAGTCAATATTAAAAAAATTTTCGCTCCAAAAATCGCTATTGAATATTTGAAGGCAAAATTTGATGATCAAAAAATTAACCCAAAAGTAACTTTTGTTGAAATTAACAAAATGGATTCTTATCGTTTTGAAAGTTTAACAGTCGATTTTTGAACCGCGCAACATTCAATTCCTGATGCTTTTGGAATCAGAGTTAGTTCAAAACACGGTTCAATTATGTGCACTGGCGATTTCCGCTTTGACTATACACCAATTGGAAATTACACTGATTTTGAAAGACTAAAGGAAATTGGTAACCAAAGATTAACAGCACTTTTTTCTGATTCTACAAACGCAATGCGTCCAAATCATTCGCCTTCTGAACGGGATATTCTTGCTGATATCGAAATGCATATGCGTTCTGCAACGCGAAAAATTATTATTACCGCTTTTGCCTCAAATTTAACAAGAATTAAAGCGCTAATTGAAATTGGTGTTAAATTAGGAAAAAAAATTCTTGTTTTTGGTCGTTCGATGGTGAACGGAATTAACATCGGACGCCGTTCAGGTTATATTAATGTTTCTGATGACGTTTTTTTAGGAAAAAATTTAAATGGCGTTGAAGAAAATCAGATGCTAATTTTAACAACTGGTTCACAAGGGGAACAACTTGCTGCTCTTGACCGAATGTCAAATAAAAAACACCCTAAAATCAGTATTGAACCACGTGATATGATTATTTTTTCATCATCGCCAATTCCAGGAAATAAAATCAAAATTGAACATTTAATTAACAGACTTTATAAATTAAGCGCAATTATTAAAGAAAACGGGCCTGATGGCTATCTTCACACTTCTGGACACGCTTATAAAGCCGAGCATGAAAAAATTTTTCAATTAACAAAACCAAAATACTTTTTCCCTTATCATGGCGAGTATCGAATGTCAGTTGCTCACTCACAAACTGCAATTGAATCAGGTGTTGATCCTAAAAATGTAATTATTGCTGAAAACGGGCAAGTTTTTAAAATGGTTGACCAAGAAATTTACAAAACAAGAGAAAAAATTCCTTGTGAGCCAATTTATATCGATGGTGAAACAATTTCCCGTGATAATTCGCGAATTATTAATGAGCGTCAAGAAATGCGTGAAAATGGTTTTGTTTTTGTTTTGATTCCTTTTCACAAAGAGAAAAATTTACTTACTGGTCGAATTTCTATTATTACAAAAGGAACTTTTTCAGTTCGTACAGGAAGTCAAATTATTGCAGAAATTCGTCGTCTTTGTTTTACATCAGTTAAATTTTTTACTGAAAAAAATCAAAAATGATCACCGCCACAAATCAAACAGTTGATAAAAAACCGACTTAATGCATATTTTCACAGAACAAAACGTTGAAAACCAGTAATTTTAACAAAAATTCTTTATATAGATCAAAAAGTTGATTTTATTAAAGAATATCAAGCAAAAAAAGGTGAAAAGTTCATGATTCACACTTTAGAAAAAAGCAAATTTGATTCTAATTTTGAAAAACTAAACCTTCAAAATTCAGATAAAAACAACGAAATTTCAAAGGAAAACCCTTTAAAAACTGATAAGTTTTTCAAGCCAAAAAATTTAGAAGGCAAAATTTCTCAAAAATCTTCAAAAAATTATTATAATAACCAAGTTTTTAACCAAGATTTTAAACCAAAAACAGATAACTATGTCAAACTCTTTAAAAAAGACAATTTAAAAACTACCAAATTAAGAAGAAATTTACAAACTTTTGATTCAAAAAAATCTTTTAATGATTCTACAAGTAAAAAAGCTAGTTTTTTGTGAAAAAAACCGCAAATTAATGGCCAAAACTCTATTATTACTTCTTCATTTTTAACTTCCTTGACTGATAAAAAAGTTAAAAATGAAGAAGATAGTCTTAAATCAATTAAAAAATTTCCAACTTCTAAAAAGTTAAATCTAAAAACACCCTATGAAAAACGTGCTAAAGTTAATAAAAATGACTTTTTGAATTTAAAAAATTTGACTTATAATAATAGGAAAAATACTAATAATCATAAAAGTTCGCATTCTTTAACTGAACAAAAAAGTTTTGTTCCGTTAAAAAACAATAAACCAACTGAAGTTTTCTACCGTAAAAATCAAAAAGATGACCTATTTAATAGTCACAAAAACTGAAAAATGACTAAAAAACCATTTTTTGTTCAGCCACCGCAAGACAAAATAACGAAACAAGATAATATTGCGGAAAAAGTTAAAAAACAAAGAAATAATGAGTAAATTTTGAAAAAATGACTAAAAATAAAGACACTCATAATTTTATTTATATTAAAGGTGCACGCGAGAACAATTTAAAAAATATTGATCTTGTAATACCAAAAAATAAACTTGTTGTTTTTACTGGGCTTTCAGGTTCAGGAAAATCTTCGCTCGCTTTCAATACAATTTACGAAGAAGGAAAACGCCGTTATATCGATTCGCTTAGTTCGTATGCTCGTCAATTTTTAGGTGGTACGAAAAAACCAAAAGTTGAAGCAATTTACGGACTTTCGCCAACAATTTCGGTTGAACAAAAAACAAGCCATAACAATCCGCGTTCAACCGTAGGAACAATTACAGAAATTTATGATTATTTTCGACTTTTGTTTGCAAAAATTGGTAAACCTTTTTGTCCTAATCATAAAGTTGAAATTGTTGCTCAAAAAATTGTTGCAATTTTAGCAACAATTTTATCACGTCCAGAAAAAACTAGAGTTATAATTATGGCTCCTGTTGTGGAAATGGAAAAAGGAAGTCATCGAAATTTGATTGAAAACCTTAAAAATCAAGGTTTTCTACGTGTGAAAATTAATGATGTTTTTTATTATCTTGCTGATGAAATTAATTTGGATCCAAAACAAAAACATACAATTTCGGTAGTTATTGATCGGTTTTTACTCGAAAAAGAAGAGGAAAACCGCCTTCAGTCAGCGCTTGAACTTGCTTTTGATCTTGGCAAAGGAATTGTGCTTTGTGAATTTGATGGATCAGAAACTGTTAGATTTTCAAAATTACAGGCCTGCCCGTTTGGCGATTTTGAGATGCCAAATCTTGAAAACCGCCTTTTTTCCTTTAATTCACCTTATGGAATGTGTAAAACTTGTAAAGGTTTAGGGACGAATTTAGAGGCTGATTTTGATCTTATTGTTCCTGATAAAAATTTGACTATCAATCAAGGTGCGATTAAATATTTTGGTAAATCGGTAAATACAAAATCACTTGAATGGCAAGAATTTAAAATTTTGCTTGACTATTTTGAAATTCCAACTGATTTAGAAATTGCTAAAATGAACAAAAAACAACTTGATGTGATTAAATATGGCACAAAAGAGTCGCTAAATTATTGACTAATTTCCGAAAGTGGCAAGAGATATGACTATTTTCGGCCGATTGAAGGGGTTTTAAGCAAAATTCAGCGAAAATTCTGAGAAACAACAAGTGAAGATTTGCGTCTTTGATTTAAAAAAATGATGTCTGAATTTCTTTGCAGCGCCTGCAAAGGAGCAAGACTTAATGATTATGCTCTCGCTGTTTTAATTGAAAATTATAATATTTTTCAGTTATCACAACTTTCAATTAAAGATTTAATAATTTTTTTTGAAGGTTTAAAATTAACTGAATTTGATCAAAAAATTTCGACATTAATATTATCAGAAATTAAATCTCGCCTTTCATTTTTAGCAAATGTTGGGCTTGAATATTTGACTTTGAGCCGTTCAGCAGCAACTTTGTCTGGAGGTGAGTCGCAACGAATTCGCCTTGCAAGTCAAGTTGGTTCGCAACTGACTGGAATTCTCTACGTTCTTGACGAACCTTCAATCGGTTTGCACCAAAAAGATAATGATAAATTAATTGCAACTTTGAAAAAAATGGTAGAAATCGGAAATAGTTTGATTGTTGTCGAACACGATTTTGAGACTATTTTGGCAGCAGATTATCTTGTTGATATTGGTCCAAAAGCGGGTGAAAACGGTGGTTTTTTAGTTGCAGCTGGTTCGATTAAGGATATTGAAAATGAGCCAAAGTCGATTACAGGTCAGTTTTTAACTGGAAAATTGCAAATTCCAATCCCAAAAAAGCGTCGCAGTGGTAACGGTCAGTTTATTATCATCGAAAAAGCAACTGAAAATAATTTGAAAAAAATTAATATTAATGTTCCGTTAGGTAAATTTGTTGTTGTTTCTGGTGTTTCAGGGTCAGGAAAATCGACATTAGTGAACCAAATTATAGTAAATGCAGTTTCTAAACATCTTGGCGCAACCAATGTTCGAGTTGGAAAATGCGCTGAAATTAAGGGGCTTTTTAATATTGATAAGTTAGTTGCAATCAATCAAAGTCCAATTGGGCGAACACCGCGCTCAAATCCAGCAACTTATACTTCAGTTTTTGATGATATTCGCGAAGTTTTCGCGAATACGGAACAGGCAAGAGCGCTTGGATTCTCAAAGTCAAAATTCTCCTTTAATTTACAAACTGGACGCTGTGATAAATGTCAAGGAGATGGTCAAATTAAAATTGAAATGCATTTTATGCCTGATATTTATGTTTTATGCGACCATTGTCAAGGAAAAAGATACAAACCCGATGTTCTGCAAATTCGTTTTCATGGTAAAACTATTGCTGATATTCTTGATTTAACTGTTTCAGCAGCACTTGAATTTTTTCACAATTGACCTAAAATTGTTGCAAAATTACAGACTTTAATTGATGTTGGCCTCGGTTATATAAAACTTGGTCAATCAGCGATAACTTTATCTGGTGGCGAAGCACAAAGGATTAAATTAGCAACTTTTTTGCAAAAAAAACCAACTGGAAAGTCACTTTTTGTTCTTGATGAACCAACAACCGGTCTTCATAATTATGATGTGGCAAATTTAATTAAAGTTTTAGACCGAATTGTTGATAATGGTGATAGCGTAATTGTAATCGAACATAATTTAGAGGTTATTAAAGTTGCTGATTACATTATTGATTTAGGACCTAATGGCGGAGATGATGGGGGTCGAATTGTCGCAAAAGGAACTCCAGAAGCTATTGCAAATGTTAAAGATTCTTATACTGGCGCTTATTTAAAAACAATTTTAAATACAAAGTAAATTTAAAATTGTTTTTAAATAAAAAACCACCAAATTTTTAGTTTGGTGGTGCAGTTTTTTGCTTTAACTACAACTGCAAAGTCAAAGAAGTTCATTTGAGCGGTCTGAACAAAACCAAAGCATAATATACCATTTTGGTAACTCATAACAAATTATATCATTTTTTTTTTTTTTAAAAAAAAAAAAAAACCAAGTAATTTACAGTCTTTTTAGTAAAATTTGCTTTTATTAGTTTTTTATAGTTTAATTTAAAATTTATTATCAGAATTTTCTTAAAATAAATAAAAATTATTATTTATTTCTCTGTTGATGAAAATAATTAAAATTTATTATTTTTTACCAAAAAGAACTATAAATTTATATCTAAAATTATAGGTTAAACAAATTTGTGTCTTAAAAGTAATATTACTATCGAGTTGAATTTCTAGTTTCCGCTGAAAATTAAAAAAAGGAATTTTGCAGAAGAAACCATAAATACTAGTAAAAATTAACTTTAGAACAAATTTAATTAATTTTTATCCAAGTCCTAGTTAGGTTAAGTTTTAGCACTTTTAATCGACTAATGCTGGTGTAAGGTTAACAGAATTAATGCTAAAACTATCCCGAGAGCGAATAAAAAAAGTGAAAAATGTCACTGAAAAGAAGAATTATTTCTTAAATGAATAAATTCAGGGACTAACTCGATTATTACAACAAAGGATAAAATTGCTCCGCCCGAAACATTAAAAAGGGGAATTAACCAACCAGTTTTTACAAAAAAACGATTTAAAAATGCCCCAATTACAATTATTGGCACCAAAATTAGCGTTGTAATTAGGTTATAAATTACTGATTTTTTAATATTTTGTCCATATTGAACTTGGCGGTAATGAATTATTAAAATTTCAATTAGCATATGAGCAATGAAAGTGCCAATCAAATATCAATTTACACTATCGCCTGCGGTCACTCTCGCAATTACTGAACCTAGAATAAAACCATCGATTGTTCGGTGTGAAAGTAAAAGAAGAATTGCTAGTCAGGCAGATTTTGGGCTATCGACATCAGAAAAATTGACAATGTGATCGCTATGATCGTGTTTTTTATGATCAGAGTGTAATTCTTTTTTAAAAATTTTAATAAAAAATCAACGAGCAATAAAAACAGTTGAAAGACCTAGAATTGCTCCGCCACCTATTATTAAAATTTTGTATAAATTTTCTAGATTGCCAAATTTATGACTAAAATTTTCAGCCCCATGAAAACCTTCTTGCACAAGTCCGACGGTTGCGACCATCAACAAAAGTCCAGTGCTTAACGAATAAAGATAAATATTTGATGTTGGTTTAATTCGTGGTTTAACAAAAGCAACTAATAAAACTAGCAAAACTGGAACTGCAAGAATTATCAACAGAAAAACTAATAAATTTATAAAAAGTGACAAATAAAAATTTGAAGGATCAAGGTAAAAAATGGCACTACCTTCTCTCTACACAAAACAACTAGATAAAAATTATACCACATTTTTGCGCTATACATTATAAAAAAGGAAAATTTTTAAATTAATCTAAAGTAATTTTTTGCTGTTTGAGATAATTTAAAAATCAAATTCGAGTTCTGTTAAAATCCAGTCCATTTTTATCTTTAAACTGTTTAATTTCGGCTAATTTTGATAAATTTTTTTCAATTTCAAATTCAATTTCCGAAGGTTCTATACCCAAATTTTTTACTAAATTTGGGTATAGAACAGAAATTAATTTATAAGCTTCGATAAAAAGGAAAGTTAAATCAATTATTTCTTGTCTTATCGAACCAATAAGGGCCAGTTTTATTGCAACTTTTTGATCATCTAGTTTAGGAGTTAAAATTCCGGGCGTGTCAAGAAAAAGGAATTTTCCCGAACTAATTCACTGATTATTCCTAGTTATTCCGGGCTGATTTCCAACCTTAAGTCGCGAATTTGTCACTAAATTTATTAAAGTTGATTTTCCGGTATTTGGCATCCCAACGACAAAAATTTTTAAGGTCGGGTTTTCAAATTTCATTTGACTATTTTTTTGTTTTAACTTAAAAAAATAGTTTAGTTTTGATAAAATTAAATTTTTACTAGTATTATTTTTTAAATTTAAAAATAATACTAAAAAATTTTTTTCTGTGAAAAAATTTTTAATTTTTACAAATTTTTCGCCATCTGCTAAATCAATTTTTGTGACAATTACTAGTCGAAACTTGTTCGGAGCAATTTTTCAAAAGTCATTATTTATACTAGAAATTGGCGCTCTTCCATCAACAACTAGAACAAAAAGATCGATTATTCTTGCCTTTTTCGACAAGTCATTAAGACTTTTTGCCATATGTCCTGGAAACCAATTAATTTTCATAATATAAAATTATAAATGTTTTTTAAAAAAATGGTATAATTGTTTGGAGTGGTCACGTAGCTCAGTAGGACAGAGCACGAGCCTTCTAAGCTTGTGGTCAGAGGTTCGAATCCTCTCGTGATCGCCATTTTTTTATTTTTTGAAAAAATCAAAAAATAAAAAAATTTGCTTTTTTTCAAAATTAATGTATAATTGTTACTTGGAGAAGTAGCTCAGTTTGGCAGAGCGCTACGTTTGGGACGTAGTGGTCGCAGGTTCAAATCCTGTCTTCTTCACCATTTGGGGGGGTAGCTCATCTGGCTAGAGCGCCTGTTTTGCACGCAGGAGGTAGAGGGTTCGACTCCCTTCCTCTCCACCATTTTGGCTCTATAGCTCAGTTGGTTAGAGCGTCCGGTTCATACCCGGAAGGTCATGAGTTCGAATCTCCTTGGAGCCACCATTCAATAATAGTTTTTTAGAATGAAATAAAATTAATAACTAAAAAATCTGATCTGGATCTATAGCTCAGCGGTTAGAGCATCCGGCTCATAACCGGTTGGTCATTGGTTCGAATCCAGTTAGATCCACCAAAAAGGGCAATTACCCAAGTGGCTGAAGGGACTAGTCTTGAAAACTGGCAGGGGTGTGAAAGCCCGCGGGGGTTCGAATCCCTCATTGCCCGCCATTTTTTCTTTATTTTTATTAAAAAAGATAAAGAATGTGATATAATCTTGTTCTTGTTAACAAAACATAGCGGAGTAGAGCAGAGGTAGCTCGTTGGGCTCATAACCCAAAGGTCATAGGTTCGATTCCTATCTCCGCAACCAATGGTCTAGTAGTAAAGTGGTTAATACGCCTCTCTGTCACGGAGGAGATCGCGGGTTCGATCCCCGTCTAGACCGCCACGGCTCTGTAGCTCAGTAGGTAGAGCAACGGTTTGAAGCACCGTGTGTCACTGGTTCGATTCCTGTCGGAGCCACCATATCTTTTCTTGGCTTCAAAAAAAAAAAAAAAAGATGCTATGAATTACAGCATCTTTTTTTTTTTTTTGCAAAAATTGTAAACTTATCGCTAAAAAGTTTCTTTTTTGATTTTTTTATTTGTAAACAATTATTTTTATAGAATTTATTATAAAATAATCTTTTATAATCAACAAATTTAGTGGGGTTTTAAAAAATGAGTTATAAAAATAACGATCAAAAATATTTTATTAGTCAATATTTTGATTTTATCAAAAAATTAAACCGACCAATTAAACCTTATTCTGAATTACAAATTAGAGAATATGCGAAAAATTACCAAGTTTTGCTTAAAAATAATATCCGCAATAAAATTTGGTTTTGACAGCGTCATCATATTGATGAAATTCATACATCTGGTGCGATTTTAATGGCAAATAAAGAAGTTTATGACAAAGGTCTCACCGTTATTGTTAGCTGGAAAGAACACGCTTTTCTGCATTATCTAATTGTTAATGCAGAAACAACATCGCCCAATTTTGGTTTTTTAATGATGATTAACTTTGAAATTTGAGACGAAGTTGCTCGTGATTTTTGTAAAAAATATAACATAAAATATGTGCCAAATTGGCATACAAAGTTTTCTGGACTAGAAAATAATTTGGAATAAAAGTTTATTCCAAATCCTAAAAGTGCTATAAATCACAGCACTTTTAGGATTTGGGACGAATTTTGACAGTAAATAAATTGTCTTTTTCTAATTTTCTTTTAAAATCTTCACGAATATTACCGTTAAAACCATCTTCGTAAGTGCTTTCACCCTCCATTAAACTGATAGCGTTCGAAAAAGTATTACTACTTGGATCTTTTGAATAGAAAAAATTAATCCCAATTAAATTAAAACTAGAATCAATAGCCATTGAACCAGAAGATCCAGAACTTAAGGCGTTAAGTTTATCTTCGGGTTTTATTTTAGTGTATAAATGCGAATGCTGGTTCAAAATGAGTTTTAACATTCCGTGTTTTAGGTCGTCGCGGAAAGGTTTTTGGTATTTTTTTCAATTTTGATGCTTTGAATTTCAGTCTTTATTTTCACTTTCATTATAAGGAACTCAAAGTGGCTGAAATAAAGAACCAGTAATTATTCGACTTCGAGTGTTGATAATTCCGCCAGTTGATTTGTTAGTTTTGAAATTTAGACCTTTATTTCATTCAACAGTCTCGTTATCTTGACTTGCAACAGGATAACCACCGTAAAATTGTGTTTTTATCGGACTAAATTTTTCATTTTTTCCAAGTCCAACATACCAATCTTTTTCTTTGTCAGTTTCAATTACCTTTTTCAATTCAGGTAAAATTTTATCTAAATCAGTTTTTTTAATTTTTAGCCTTAAAATTACAAAATCAGCACCACCATTTTTTGTCGTTCCAACTCTTGTAGTTTCGTTATAATTATCTAAAAATTTATAGCCAACATCGACATCATTACCCATCAAACCGCTAACTTTGTAGCGAGGCGTGTAATAAGGACCGCTTAAATAACTTTCATAAGCATCGAAAACCGGAAAAACTTTGACACCATTTTGCGTATTTTTGTTTTCAGAAAGTGGGTTTTGCAAACGACCAGCGTTAAAATAGACTTTAGACTGTTTGTTTTTCACGTCTTTTTCACTGATAAAGTGATTATTTTCATCAATAAAACCAGCATTTCATTGTGCTGATTTTGGGTTTTTGCTATCAATATCAAAATACAAACTTTTATCAAAAACACGCCGTAAATTAAAAACGTGAATGTTGGTTGCGACTAAAAGTTCGTAATTTTCTGTATCATTTTCATTAACTATTCTGTCTAAAACTCAAGCAGTTCCTGATTCTTCTTCGCCACGTAAACCGTCGTTTTCAGAAAAAAAAGGATCATCATGCCATTTATAAACTCTAATTCCAAGAGTAAAACTGCGATCATATATGTACTTTTGAAAGTCAAAATCTCTCTTTAGTCCCGAATTGGAGTTTCCACTTGATTTTCATAAATATTTTTTATCATCTTTTGTTTCTAACAGAATTTCAATTTCACCTTTTTTATCATCGAAATTTGCTTTTGCATTTTTTAAATTTGGAATTTTAAAAATTTTTGCAATTTCTTCTAATTTCATATAATAAAATAACTGACTTAAATTAGAAGGCAAAAATCCAAAAGGATTTTTGCTAACAATTTCGCTAATATCTTCTTTATTTTCAGTTACACTTGAGGATTCGCTACTATTAAATTTAGGCAAATAAACTTGTTCAATCATCCCCTTATGAGAAAGACCGCGATTGTAAAACATTAGTTTTTCATCATTATTTTTTCCAAAATCACCATAATGACCGATGTATTTTGTATATTCCCAAAATTTTCTGTTACGATTTTCATCATTAGGTTCAAGGAAATTAATTGGCTGGTTATGTTCGCCAGTATATAAAAAAGTGTATAAATTATGAACTCCAGTTTGATATTTAGGCGTGCTTTGAATAATCTCAAAGGCAGATTTTTCTAATAAAAAATTCTTATCAAAATAATGATCATCTCGGAAATACTCTGGATTTTGTGATTCGGTATAAATTTTATTTACATATTTAAGTTTTGGGTTTTGGTTAAATAAATGGTTGTAATTTTTAGAATTGTAGTTGACGCTGTGAAAATTATTTGAAATTATTTTAGGAGACAAAGGTTCGAAATTTGGTGTTGAATCTTGATATTTTGGTGTTTGTTTTTTTAAATTTTGTGAAAAATCTGGTTTTGGTCTAAAAATAGTTTTACTAGAATCTAAAATTTTTTTAGTGTCATTTCTAACTTTTTCGGGGATTTTTGGTGGTTTAGCAGGTTTTTTTACTTGTTTTTCTACTCTTTTTTTAATTTCTTCTTGTTTTGTTTTTTGCTGGATATCTTGAACTTTTTGGAGATTTTTTAATTCATTTTTATCATTTTGTATTTTCAAAAAAGAGTTGAAAAGAAAAGTTTTTGGTATTGCAACTTGTTTTTCTAAATCTATAAGTGAAACTTCGGCGATTAACTGATTATCTTGGAAATTTTTTGTTAAATTTAATTTTTCTAATCTATATTTATTTTTGTCGTAATCAAAAATAATGTTTTTTCAATCAATACTTTCAAGTGGAATTTGGACTAAATTTTCAATTTTTGCATTAAGAATTTTATTATTTTCATCTTTTTTAGTTTCTTTTGTGACACAAGCCGTAAATAATGTTATTGAGAATGAAAAAGTTACAAATGAAACAATAATTTTTGTTAACTTTTTCATATCTAACCAACTTTGCTAATTTTTAGTAAATATACTTTAAAAATTAATGTTTTAAAGTATATTTACTAAAAATTAGCAACTAAAAATTAATTTTAGCGCTAATATTTATATTTGTAAATTAAAATTAACTATTTTTATGATTAAACTATTAATTTTTATCACCAATTTACTGTACTAACAACTAAAAAAAAAAAAAAAAGAGGAAGAAACATTAAAAAAAGTTGTTAGTTATATGAATAGGAGCATAATTTATAAATAAAGGAAGATATCAAAATATTAATCAAAAAGATTTACGAAAAACATTAAAAAAATTAAGATATCTTAAAGAGGTAAATATATTTTATATATACACAACACAATAATTATTTTATTTATGTTTTAACGGAAATGTTTTATAATTGAAACTTTTAATATATTTTTTAGTAAAATCTACTAAAAGAAACAAATTATTCTTAAATAACCATTTAACACAAGATTATAAATAAAGAAAACAGAAGAAAGGTTCAAAAAATGAAAACTTAAAAAATATTACGGTTAGAAACTTTTGCTAGTAACTAACCAGTTATAATTATAGCATATTTTTATTCAATCAAAAGCAACTAAAAATTTTATACTTATTTTTTAGGTTAAAAACAAAAATAAACTAACAAATAAAAGGTGAAAAATTCTTTGTTTTTTAAAAAAATCCATAAATTCAAAGTGTTTTTGGCAAAAAGAATGGCAGAAAAAATTATTAAAGGTATCGTTATCGATCGATTCAATTTTAGAGATTTTGATCTAATCGTTAGTTTAGCAACAAATTTCGGGGTAATAAAAATGGTTGCGCGTGGCGTCAGACGTCCAACAAGTAAAAATATTTATATTTTAAACCCTGGTTGTTTAGGTGAGTTTGAAATTTTTTTAGCAAGATATTCGAATAAATTGTCTAAATTGAAAAAAGGTGAGTGTTTTTTCAATTTAGACTTAAATGACAAAAAAATTTATGCTTTTTGAAAATTAGTTTCACAAATTACACGTGAAACTAATTTTGTTCCTAAAATTTTTCCAATTTTAGAACAGTCATTTGCCAAAATTAACTCCAAAAACGCGGATGCAATTAAGGTTTATACGATAATTAATTGAATTAAATTTAACGGATGAATTGCAAATTTAACGAGATGTCGAGTTTGTAAAACGAACCAGCGATTAATTAATTTTAATTTTTACGGCGGAATGGAGTGTGTCTATCACCAAAATCCAAAACCTTTTTTTCGTTTTGGTAGAAAAGAATTAGAAATTTTTTACTGATCAAGTTCAAATTTAAATACATTTTTAGAAAAGGTTGACTTTGATTATATTTATTTAGTTTTTGAAATTTTAAAGCAGTTTTTAAAACAAAATTCATACATTTTTTTATAAATTTTGGTATAATTTTTTAATTATTTATGATTAGAATTATTTCTGGAAGTTATCGGCGTGCGGTTATTAAAAATCCTGAATTTTCAGTAGTTCGACCAATGTCTAATCGATGCCGTGAAGCAATTTTTTCGCATTTACAATTTAAAATTCCAAATTCAACTGTTCTTGATTTATTTGCCGGAACGGGAGCGATTGGTTTTGAAGCGAGTTCGCGTGGTGCAAAAAAAGTGATAGCCACTGAAATAAACCAACAAGCATACCAAAATATAGTTGATTTTTGTGAAAAATACAAAGTTAGAGATTATGAAATTTTTAACAAAAATGCAATTTTTTTATTAAGTGATCTTAAAGGACGAAAATTTGACTTCATTTTTGTCGATCCACCGCATCGTGAAGAGGAAATTACTAAAAAATGTCTTTTAAAAATTGCAAAATATAACTTGCTAGAAAATAACGGACTTGTAATTTATAAAACTAATTTAGGCTCTAAATTAATTCCTGATGTTTTTTCTGTTGAAAAAACAAAAAATTACGGAAAAAATACGGTTTTTTTCCTAAAATTGCATAATGAAGACGAAAATGAATAAGTTAATAATCTTATCCGGACCTTCAGGTGTCGGAAAAGGAACGATTGAATCACTTTTGTTAAAAAATAAGGATTTGCTAATAAAACTCGCAATTTCTGCGACAACTCGTGGAAAAAGAAAAAACGAGATTGACGGTATTAACTATTTTTTTTTAACACATCAAATTTTTAAAGAAAAAATAGAAAATAACGAATTTCTTGAATGAAGTCGTCATTTTAACAATTACTATGGAACTCTAAAGTCGCAAATTGAGTTTATTCAAAGTCAAAATTTCATTCCTTTACTCGAAATTGATACGACCGGTGCAAAGAATATTATTAAAAATTACCAAGAAAAAGGTGAATTAGATAAACTTTTAACAATTTTTATTCTTCCACCTTCACTCGAAACGCTTAAAAAACGAATTGAAAAAAGACTAACCGAAACTGATGCCCAAATTAATCAGCGACTAGAAAAAGCTAAATCAGAAATTGAAATTAAAAATTTGTTTAAATTTCAAGTAATTAACGATAATTTGGAAGAATGTGTTAGGCAAATTGAAAAAATTATAAGTAAAGAGATATTAAAATCCTAGATGAAAGGTCAAATTGTTCGAGTTATTGCAGGGTTTTATGATGTAATTGACTGTGAAAGTCAAAAAATACATCCACTTTTAAGAGGTGCTGGTTTGCTTCGCCAAAATGAAAATTCACCTTTAGTTGGTGATTTTGTTGATTTTGAGGTCGATGGATTTATCAAGAAAATTTATGAAAGAAAAAATTGGCTAATTCGCCCAAAAGTAGCAAATATCGACCAAGCTTTGGTTTTTATTTCAATTAAGGAACCTGAATTCTCGAGTTTGTTACTTGATAAATTTTTGTTAATAATTGAATCAAAAAATATTACCCCAATTTTGTTAATCACCAAAATTGATCTTGTTACTAATTTTAAAAGTTTACTACTTGACTATCAAAAAATGAATTATACAATTTTTTTTATTAATAATAAGAAAGGTGAAATTCCTAAAAATTTAAGGGAAAAATTAGAAAAAAAACTTAATTTTGTCATTGGTCAAACCGGCGTTGGTAAAACTAGTTTTATTAATAATTTATTAAAAGAAAAACTTGAAACTCAAGAAATTTCACAGTCGCTAAATCGCGGAAAACATACAACCAGAGTCGTCCAGATTATTGAAAAAGAAAATATTAGAATAATAGATACTCCCGGTTTTTCATCTTTTTCTCATGATGAGATAACAAAAGAAGAAATTCGCAATTCATTTGCAATTTTCCGTGAGTTTTCATCAAATTGTAAATTTCGGTCTTGTTTCCATTTTCAGGAAAAATTAGAACAGTGCGCAATAAAAAGAGCTGTAGAAAATGGAAAAATTCCAGAAAACCGCTATAAAAATTATCTTTATCTTCTAGGAAAATATGAAAAGAAAAATTATTAGCCCTTCACTTTTGAACGTTAAAACGCAAAATCGCCTAAAATTAACAAGAGTTTTCTTAAATCTTGGCATAAAATGGTTTCATTTTGATTTTATGGATGGAAAATTTGTTGAAAATACGGCAATTTCTGTTTCAGAAATCAAAAATATTGTTAAAAAATCAAAAAATTTTATTTCCGATGTACATTTAATGTCTTTTGATCCGGAAAGTCAAATTGATGAATTAATTGGTTATGTTGATTTTGTAACAATTCATTTTGAAAGCAAGAATTATGCCGAAATTAGTAGGATAATTTCTAAATACTCACAAAAAATTAAAATTGGAATCGCAATTAAACCAAATACGGAAGTGGGTGAAATTCTAGAATTATTACCAAAAATCAACTTAATTTTAGTGATGTCTGTTGAACCTGGAAAAGGTGGGCAAAGTTTTATAGAAAGTTCATATGATAAAATAAGTAAATTATCCAAAATAATTAAAGAAAAAAATTATCCAATTATTATTCAAGTTGATGGCGGAATAAAAGACTATAATGCCAAAAAAGTCTTTGATTCAGGTGCTGATGTAATTGTGGTTGGCACCTTTTTGGTTGAAAAACCATCGAAAGTAAAAATTCAGAAACTATTAAGATAAACAAATATTAATTAATAATAAATTTAGTCGTTCTTTCATAGAAAGTTCAAGTAAGGTTAAAAAAATTTGTAAAACCAAAGTAAATTTTCCGTTTTGTAAACTAAAAAACGTGTAAAAGTTTAAATTATGTTATAATTTTTGAAACTGTCAAGTTTAGATTTTTCAACTTTTACTAAAAATCTAATCAAATGAAAACAAATTAGCGAGGTTGATTATGTCAAAAATTACAAAAGTTTTTGCAAGAGAAATTTTAGACTCACGGGGAAATCCAACTATTCAAGTTGAAGTTAGCACTTTTGCTGGCGGGTTTGGTTCTGCAATTGTTCCTTCAGGAGCATCAACTGGTTCAAGAGAAGCGCTTGAATTACGTGATTCAAATACAAAATATGCTGAAAACTGGTATGGCCAAAAAGGTGTAATGACCGCCGTTGATAATGTAAATAATATTATTGCTCCTAAAATTATCGGAATTTGTGTTAAAAATCAAAGATTAATTGACCAAAAAATGATTGAATTGGATGGGACGCCAAATAAAGACAAACTAGGAGCAAATGCAATTTTAGGTGTTTCACTTGCAGTCGCAAAAGCGGCAGCAAGTGAGTTAAGAATGCCACTTTTTCGTTATTTAGGTGGACCAAATACAACTTTAATGCCAGTTCCAATGCTTAATGTGATAAACGGTGGCGAACACGCAACAAATACGCTTGATTTTCAAGAGTTTATGATAATGCCACTTGGTTTTCCAACTTTTCGAAATGCTTTACAAGCATCTAATAAAATTTTTCACAACCTTGCAAAACTTCTCAAAAAATCTGGTTTTGGAACTCAAGTAGGAGATGAAGGTGGATTTGCGCCTAATTTAAATTCGCACGAACAAGCACTTGATTTTCTAGTTGAAGCGATCAAAGAATCAGGATTTAATCCCGCACTTGAGGGCGAAAAAGCTGTTGCAATTGCAATTGATGCAGCCGCTAGTGAATTTTATGATGGCGAAAAATACGTTTTTAAAAAATTAAAAGCAGCACTTTCAACTAAATCTGAATCTGAAATAAGTCAAAAATTTGAGTTTAGTTCTGCTGAATTACTCGATTATTATGGTCAACTTTTTGAAAAATATCCAATAATTTCTGTCGAAGATGGTTTTGCTGAATCTGATTGAGATGGATTTATTGCTTTTAATCAAAGATTTGGAAAAACTCACCAAATTGTTGGCGATGATTTGACTGTTACAAATGTAGAAATTTTAAAAGAGGCTATAAAATCCAAGGCAATTAATTCAATTTTGATTAAATTAAATCAAATTGGAACTTTGAGTGAAACACTTGATGCAATCCAACTTGCACAAAAATCAGGAATGACAGCCGTTGTTTCTCACCGTTCTGGAGAATCTGAAGATACAACAATTGCTGATCTTGCCGTTGCAGTTTCAGCTGGGCAAATCAAAACTGGTTCGCTTTCAAGAACAGATAGAATTGCTAAATATAATCGACTTTTAGTGATCGAAGAATATCTAAATTCTTATTCAAAAAGCGACTATGTTGGGAAAGATGTTTTTTATAACCTAAAAAAATAGTTAAAAATATGGATATTCGCTTAATTTTAAATAATAAATCATTCGTTGAAAAAAAACTTGCAGATCGTGGTTTTGATATTTCGATTATTGATGAAATACACCAGAAGATTTCAAAAAGAAACGCTTTACGTCAGAAAATTGATGAACTTTTAGCAAAAAGAAATGTAATTAGCAAGGAAATTGGCGCTTATTTTCGCGAACAAAAAGATGCTAGTTATCTTAAAAAACAAGTTAGTGAAATCAAAGAAAAAATAGTTAAAATAGAAGTTGAATGGGATGAATTGAATACCTGAGTGAATCAGAAAGTTCTCGAAATTCCAAATTTACCCGATGATTCAGTTCCTTTGGGCACTTCAGAACTAGATAATCAAGTGATTTCGCATTGAGGCTATCCTAAAAAATTTGATTCAAAACATAAACCTCATTATGAATATGGCACTTTTAATAACATTTTAGATTTTAAACGCGCTGTTAAATTGTCTGGAAATCGCTTTGTGATTTATAAAAATCTTGGCGCTAAATTAGTTCGTGCTTTAATTAATTTTATGATTGACACTCATATTGCTTCTGGGTATGAAGAAATTCTCCCAAACACTTTAATTCTTTCCGATTCTCTTTATGGAACTGGCCAACTTCCAAAATTTACAGATGATTTGTACCCTTTAAAGGATTTGGATCATTGGCTAATTCCAACGGCCGAAGTTCCGCTTACAAATTATTTTCGCGATGAAATCATTGACCTTAACAAACCAATTTCGCTAGTGGCATATAGCAAATGTTATCGTTCTGAAGCTGGAAGTGGTGGTAAAGATACTAGAGGTTTAATTCGATTACATGAGTTTCATAAAGTTGAACTTGTGAAAATAACAAACGAAAATGATGGAATTTCTGAATTTGAAAAAGTTGTCCGCGATGCTGCTAATGTTCTTAAATTACTGGAAATTCCTTATCGTGTCGTGCTTTTATCAACTGGCGATTTAGGTTTTTCTGCCAAAAAAACAATTGATTTAGAAGCATGACTACCTTCTGAACATACTTATCGTGAAATTTCCTCAATTAGTTATTGCGGAGATTTTCAAGCAAGAAGAGCGAAAATCCGTTACCGTGACGGAAAAAACAACCGCTATGCACACACAATTAACGGTTCTGGTTTGGCAATCGACCGCGTCGTTGCAATTTTGCTAGAACAATATCAAAATGCTGATGGTAGTTGAAGTGTTCCAAAAGTTTTAAAACCTTATTTTCGCTAATTTTTTTGTTCCAATCTTGTAAAGTAGAAAAATTTTACCACAAAAAAATTTTTATAAAAACAATTTTGTGGTAAAATTTTTTCATTAACTAACAAGGAGCAAAAAAAATGAAAAAATTACTAGTTATTTTACTTGATAAATTTCAGGACATTGAATTAACAACTTTTATTTCGCTAATTAAAAAAGCGAATATTTTTGGGCAAATTGAATTTTTTAACCCAGAAAACAAATTGGTGACAGGTCAATTTGGAGTTGTGCAAATTGAAGGACAAAACCACTGAAAAGCAGATGATTTTGATGCTATTTTTATCCCAGGCGGTTTTGCTGCACAATTGTTTCGCAAATGTGAAAAATCTACTGAATTAGTACGTGAATTTTTCTTAAAAAACAAGTTTGTTTTTGCAATTTGTGATGCACCAAATGCGATTTTTGAACTAAATTTAGCAAAAAATTACAAGTTTAGTTCTTATCCAAACGAAAAAAATTCAAAAATCGAATTAAGACAGGAAGCGTTAGTTACTGTTGATAAAAATTATATTTCAGCAAGAAACGCTGCAAGTTCAGCAGAATTTGCTTTTAAAGTCATCGAAAATTTAGACTCAAAAGAACTTGCTGAAAAAATTAAAAATGGATTTTATGCTTAAATTTACAGCATTTTTTCAATTTCAGCATTAACTTCTTCACTTCTTTCAAAGAAAACAGCATGCCCTGTTTTCTCTAGTTTGATCATTTTTTTTCCAAAAACAAGCGAAATTTTTTCAACACTTTTTATCGAAACAAACTTATCATTAGCACCGCCAACTAAATAATAATCGTTTTTTTGTTCATAAAGTGGTAAAAGCACATTTTTATGTCAATTTAAATTAAGAATTTGCTTAAATACAATGTAGGAAAAAATTATTTCTTTTTTTTCCACAGTTTTAAAAAAATTAATTGCATTTTTGGCTAAATTGTTTTTAAAACCAAATTTATTGTCAAAAACTAGATTTTCAAGTGATTCTTTTGCTTCTTGGAGATTTCTTGGCAATAATCAAATTCCTAATTTTTTCATTTCCTCCATTAAATTTAGTTCAAAAATATAAGGGTTTAAAGGCGCGACTAAAATTGCTTTTTTAGCAAGTTTTTCATTCAAAACATACAAAGCAGATGCTGCGCCAAGCGAGTGGCCAACAACAATTTGGACTTTTAAATTCAAGGTTTTTATGAAACTAATTGCAATTTTTTGGTAATTTTCAACACTAATTTTGTCATTATTACTACTTTGACCGCATCCAGGAAAATCGAATGAAACAATATCATAATTCCGATTTTTATTTTTTCTAAGTTGAAAAATAAAGTTATGACTCGAATTAAAACCGTGTAAAAATAGAACTTTAGGCCGATTATTTTCCTCTAAAAAGTAGAAAATTTCTTCATTTTCAACCTGTATTTTTTTACTAACTTCCATTTATCACTTAATTTCCAAAAATTGTATCTAAAATTTCATTAAGAGGGATTGAACCGAAATATTCTTCTAAATTATGTATATTTAGTAGTTCTATTTCCAAAATATCACGATTAAATTCTTTGTTTTCAAGAATGTTCTCAATTTCTTCAATAGATCTTTGGGATAAAAAGTCGCCCTCAAATTTGATTTTTACAATCAAATTTTTCTCGATATTAGCAAGCACTTTTAAAATTCCAGCACTTGTTCGTTTTGCGTTTTCATAACTAAAAAACGGGTTAGTTCCAAAAACCCAATTTTTTGATTTTCTCAATTGGCTTATTTCTTGGAAATTTTTATGATTTGAAATCCCATTTTCAAAGTAGTTTTCAACATCGACTGCTTTTGTTTCGTATTTTTTTTCAAAAAAAGAAATTAATCTAAAAATAAATTCACTATCATCAATTGGTTCTTCCATTTCGTGAAGGATATTTGTCACCCTTTGGCGGATAGATTTAATCCCTTTTGATTCAATTTTTAGTCGATTTGGCCTTAAAACTTGACCTAGTTTTGCTAAATTTGCATTAAACAAAATTGTTCCGTGATGGACAATTTTGTCTTTATGAATTATTTGCGCATTCCCTGAAACTTTTGCACCATTTACAATCAGATCGTTTCGACCTTTAAATTCAGCTTTTAGACCTAATGATTTAAAAAATTCAATGATTGGCGATAGAAATTTTTGATAACTATGATTTTGCTTTTTAGTTATAAAGGAAAAATTAATATTACCTAAGTCGTGATAAACAGCGCCACCACCTGAAAGTCGACGGTAAACTTCAATATTTTCTTTTTCAATTTTATCAATTTTAATTTCTTCGTAAATATTTTGATTTTTACCGATAATTATTGCGTTTTTATGTTGGTAAAAATACAAAATATCATCGAAATTTTGTTCATCTTTTAAAATTATTTCTTCGCAAACTAACGTGTAAAAAGGGCTTGTATTCTCAGTAGTATAGATTTTCATATTTTCTCCGACATTTTAGTTATATTCCAAATCAAAAGTTGTAATTAATTTAAATTTGGATTTAAAATTTTCAAGATTTTCACCTAAATTCAAATTTTCTAAATTAAAAAGTCGCACTTTTTCGTAATCTCAACGTAAAGCATAACCGTTTTTTGATAAAAAAAAGATTAAATCTTCAACAAATCAGAAAAAATAGTTTGAATTATAGTCTAATTTATCAACAACTTTTTCAACTGATATTTCCAGTTGTCGAAAATGGTAATTTAAAACCTTAAATTCAAAATATAACTTAAAATTTTTACTACATTTTTTCTGAAATTGATTTTTTTCCTTACTAAATGAGGTTGACATATTTTTTTCCTTGTGCTGTATAAAATTAGCGTTTTTGCTTTTATTTAATTATAATTTATAATTATAAACTATTAAATAATAGATTTTATTTCTATCTGATTTTATTTTTAGTCAAAAAATAATTTTTGAATTTTCGAAAGGGCTGCTATGGAAATGAAAAATGGTTATGTTGCTTGGTACCGAAAATATCGCCCAACCAAATTTTCTGATATTGTCGGGCAAAAATATTTGGTTGAAAGTTTGAAAAACATCATAAAATCAGGTCATTTTTTTCACGCCTATCTATTTTCAGGACCGCGTGGAACTGGGAAAACATCAGTTGCAAAAATTTTTGCTAATGCAATAAATTGTACTCACAAACAAGATTCAGTTGAACCTTGCGAAAACTGTATTCAAAATTTGAATAACTCGCTTGATATTATCGAAATGGATGCTGCTTCCCACAACGGAGTCAAAGAAATTAGAGAAATCATTGAAAATTCGATTAATTTACCGCAAGTTAGTCCCTATAAAATTTATATTTTAGATGAAGTTCATATGCTTTCAACTTCAGCTTTCAACGCTTTTTTGAAAACTTTAGAAGAACCACCAAAACATATGATTTTTATTTTAGCAACAACCGAAGTCCACAAAATACCGCTAACAATTCTTTCCCGAGTTCAAAGATACAATTTTCTTGGATTAAATGAAGAAGAAATTTGTAGTAGATTAGAGTTTATTCTTGAAAATGAAAAGATAAAATATGAAAAAGATACGTTAAAATCGATCTTTTTATTAAGTCAGAGCAGTCTTCGTGATGCAATTTCAATTTTAGAACAGGCTATAACTTTCGGAAACGGAGTTCTAAATCAAAAAAATATTAACGAACTTTTTGGTTTAGTAAGTAGAGAAATAATTACTAATTTTGTTAATGCGCTTTTTTTGGGTCAATCTAAAATTTCCTTCGAAATTTTAGATCAAATTTCGTTACAAAGCAAAAATTTTCAATTATTTTTAGAATCATTAATTCATTTGGTAAAAGAATGAATTATTTGAAAAACCACGAAAACAAGTGAATTACTTGAATTTTATACTATTAATGATCTGGAAAAATTAGAAATTAGTCGTGATTTTGCGTTTAAATTTTTAGAAATTGCCTATTCTTCTTTAAAAGACATCAACTTTAAGGAATTTCAAAATTTAACTATTGAAGTTTTTGTAATGAAGGTTTTAGCACAAAAAACTGAAAAAACAAGCGAATTAATCGATATTAAACCTGAAAATTTAGATAACAGTAATAAAAATATTAATAAAAAAGAAAAAAAAGTCGATCAAATTGAGGCTGGTGTTACTAATTTTCGTAAAACAGAGGATCGGATTCAAAAACTTGATAAATTGTATTCAGATGGCTTAAATACAAGTGATAATTTTAAAGAACAAGAAAATTATTCTTCACTTTTTAATCGAAAATTAGAACAAAATTTAGAAAAAAAACCTATGAATACCGATGTTTTTTCCAATTCAAGCATTGGTTTTGAAAAATCCCAAGAAGTAATAAATCCTTTTTTAAAAAGGGAAACTAATGATTTATATTCTTTTAGAGATAGAGCAACAGATTCAAATAAAAATTTAGATTTTCAAGAAAATATTGATTTTTCTAATTCATTTTTGAACGAAAATAACAACGAAAAAATTGAAAATGCTGACAAAAATGACTTTAATTCTTTTAATTCAATGGAAATCAGCAATAAAAATACAGTTAATTTCACCCATTCCTTTGAAAGTAATAATGAAAATTTAGTTGGATTGGATAAAAATTTGACTAATAATAGTAAATTTTTTAAAAAAATAGAGTCAAAAGACTATTTAACAATAGAAGAAGCCTTAAATTTTATACTTTTAGGAAAAAATTTTCATAACCAAGATGCAGCAACATATGTTGCCCTGGTTAAAGATTGAAATACAAATCTACCACTTTTTGAGTATAACGTTGAATTTACAAATATCGTTAGCATTCTAAAACGAGCTGAAATTATCTCTTTAGGATCGAATTTTGTATGTTTTACTGTAAAAAACAACGAATATGAAGAAATTTTAATTGAAACAATAAGGGAAAATTTGAAAGTTAGCGAATTATTAATACAAATTTTTAAACGGGAAATGCAAGCGGTTGCTTTAAGCAAAAATCTGGTAGAAGAAACAAAAATTAGATTCAAAGAAATGAAGGCTCAAGGGAAAGAAATTGTTGTAAAACCATTTGAAATTGCTAAACAAACTGTTGTTTCAAAAGATGATTTAAAAAAACTTTTTTTTGATAAATAAAATTTTAAGTCTTATAATATAATAAATTTACATAATTTTAGTTAATTTTGTTCGTAATTTTAAATTATTGAAAGGACGAGTTATGGATTTTCAAAAAATAATGAAAGAAGCTCGAAGAATACAAAAGGATCAAAAAATTAAAAGAGATGCACTTGAAAAAACAGATTTCGACTTTGAAAACCAAGGCATTTCACTAACAGTTTCAGGTGGTTTTGAGGTAAAAAAAATAAAAATTTCACCCATTTTAGTTGATAAAGAAGATATCGAAACGCTAGAAGATCTACTTTCAATCACATTAAATCAAGCGATGTTAAAAATTAAAGAAGAAAACGAAAAAATAACCAATCCAAGTCAAGTCTAACTATGATTAAAGAAAGATTAGAAAATCTTGCTGAAATTTTAAGGCAAATTCCCGGAATTTCCAAAAAACAGGCAATGAAAATCCTGTTCTTTTTGATTGATATACCACCTTCGCAAATTGAAAATTTTGTTAATTCAATTTACGAATTGAAAAAAAATACTCAATATTGCCAAAAATGTGGTTATTTAAATTCAAATCCAGTCTGTGAAATATGCCTGGATTTTCAACGTTCTTTCAAAATTTTAGTGGTTGAAAATTCAGAAATGGTTACAAAATTTGAAAAATCAGGAAAATATGATGGGCAATATTTCGTTTTTGGGAACTATGATGTTAAAAAATTGGAAAACCATAGTTCCCAAATTAAAAAAATTGCAGATTTAGCTGCAAATAAAAGTGAAATAATTCTTGCTTTTTCATCAACCATAGATGGTTGAGTTTTTACAAATTATCTCGCAAAACACGAACTTTTATCAGGTCTTAAAATTACACGGCTTGCAACGGGAATTCCGTTTGGCGCTTCAATTGACTACATTGATAGCATCACTTTAGATCAAGCGCTTGAAAATCGACAAGAAATGGAAAAGTAAATATGTTTATTAGTTTTGAGGGTATTGATGCAAGTGGTAAATCAACCGTTATGGAATTATTTGCCAAATATTTGAGAATTAAATTTCCGGAAAAAGAAATAATAACCACTTTTGAACCTGGCGGAAGAAATTTAAAAGAAGCCTTACAAATCCGTGAATTTTTACTTAACAAAAACAACCAAATTAGTCCATATGTGGAAATGCTTTTGTTTGCAACTTCAAGGCGAATTCATCTTGAAAAATTGATTTGACCCGCACTAAAGTCAGGAAAAATTGTTCTTTGCGATCGTTATATCGATTCTTCCATCGCTTATCAAGGTTTTGGAAATAATATTGATATTGATTTGGTTATGGATTTAAATAATTTAATTTCCGAAAAAACTTTTCCAGATTTGACTATTTTTTTAGATGTTAAAATCACAAAATCTATCGAAAGAATGAGAATTTTTCGCGATCATAAACGTGATCGCCTTGAGAATCGCGGTGAAGAATTTTACAAAAAAGTAATTGAAGGTTACGAGTTTTTGGAAAAAACTCGTGAAAATTTTTATAAAATCGATGGAAACGGGACTTACGATGAAGTTTTAGCGCTTTTAATTGAGTTTTTTGAGAATTATTATGCTAGCAGAAACAAAAAATTGAACTCATTTTCTTAATAGTTTGACTGAAAGTGAAAAAATTTCTCACGCAATTTTATTAATTTCTAGTTATGCTAATTTTTTGGATGACAAAATTAAGGAATTTCTTGATATTTTTGAGAATCAATACGATATTTTTGAATATGATATTTTAAATAAAACTCTTTCAAAACAAGCATTTGTTGAGGAAATTAATAAATTGTACTTTAGTTCGTTTTCGAACCATCAATCCAAAATTTTCATATTAAAAAATATTGAAGGCGCACACGTTTCTTTACTAAATTCGATTTTAAAAATTCTCGAGGATCCACCTAGGTCAACTTATTTTTTGTTAACTTCAAAGTCTCAAAATTTAGTAATCCCGACTGTTGTCTCGCGTTGTCAAGTTTTCCGATTTAGTAAATTAGATAACGAGAAAGAACTTAAAAAAAAATTAGATAATTGAAAAAAAAGTCCTTATAATTCAATTTTTTCAAGGATTTTTACAAATTTTGAAGTCGCTATTAATGCCATTCAAGTTGTGTCGGAAGAAGATTTAGTAAAATTCGAATCTTTGCTTAGAAATTTAGTTAAAAATAAGGTTGATTTTTTGATTTTCCTAAACAAAACTTTAACAAAAGAAAATACAATTATTTACGTAAAAATGTTAATTTTTCACCTTAAATCAATTTTTTTTGATTATTTTAAAAAAAATCTTAAAAATTTTAAAAAAGAAAAATTTTTACCATTAAATTTTGAAAAAATGACTAATATAATGCAATCATCACATAATTTTTTGTCTACATTGTCTACAAACGAAAATTTTAATGTGCAAAAATCCGCATTTTTAGTAAGATTAAACATTATTTTATCTTAAAATGACTCCAAAAATTACTTTTTTAGCAACTCCAATCGGGAATTTAAAAGATATTAGTCTTCGTGGAATCGAAGCCTTGAAAAATGCGGATTTTATACTGTGCGAGGATAGTAGAATCTCCAAAAAACTATTAAATTTTTTGGAAATTTATGACAAAAAACTAATTTCCTACCATAAATTTAATGAAAAATCAGTTATTTCCAAAATTTCGCCGTTAATTTTTTCAGGAAAAAACATTGTGCTAATTTCCGATGCTGGATCTCCATTAGTTAGCGATCCAGGTCAAATTTTAATAAAATGAGCCCACGAAAAAAAAGTTGAAGTAGATTTCTTGCCTGGTGCGTGTGCTTTTGTCGGCGCTTTTGTCCTTTCGGGATTCGATTCACCATTAGTTTTTATGGGTTTTTTTAATTCAAAAAAACAACAAATTATTAAACAAATAACAGGTTTCAAAGAAGATTTTAGTTATATTTTTTATGTATCACCGTATAAATTAATTCATATTCTTGAAGTAATTCAAGAAATTTATGAACAAACTATAGAAATATTTTTAGTTAAAGAAATGACAAAAATTCACCAAAAATATTTTTTTGGAACACCTTTTGAAATTCTAAATCAAGTCCAAAATTCACTAAAAGGTGAATTTACAATGGTTTTAAGGTTAAAAAAAACTAAAAAAACGCGGGAAAAACAAAACAAGTACCAAAAATTTTCTAAAATAATGTAAAATTTTAAGTTAAAGCTATCCAAGGTGTTAAAATGACTCATAAAAGCATAACTAAAATTCTTTATAATAATGAACAAATTAAAACTCGGATTAACGAAATTGCCGAATGAATTAATCTAAATTATGCAGATTCAAAATTAATAGTTTTTATCGGAGTACTTAAAGGTTCGCTAATTTTTTTAACTGAATTAATTCAAAAGGTTAAAATTGACTGTATGATTGACTTTGTGATCGCCAAATCTTATTTTGGCGGAACTGAATCAACAGGAGAATTAAAAATTATTACTGATATTGATACGATAATCGAAAATAAAGATGTCATTTTAGTTGATGATATTCTTGATTCAGGAATAACCTTGGCTAAAATCAGAGACTATTTAAAACTAAGAAAGCCAAATTCTTTAAAAATTATTACTTTATTTGATAAAAAGTCAAAAAGAAAATACAACATTGAAGCCGATATTTCTGGTTTTGAAGTTCCTGATGCCTTTCTTGTAGGTTATGGTTTGGATTATCAAGATAAATATCGAAACTGACCTTTTGTTGCTATTTTTGATCCTAATAAAAATTAATAAAAAGGTAAAAAATGATCAAAGTTTCAAATATTTGTTTTAGTTATACAAACGATATTGATCAACTTGTTTTAAAAGATATTAGTGTTGTTTTCGAAAAAGGCAAATATTATGCAATTTTAGGGCATAACGGATCGGGAAAATCGACATTTTCCAAGATTCTTTCAGGGATTTTTAGACCACAAAAAGGTACAGTTGAGGTTGACTCTATTTTGTTAAATAGGGAAAATTTGCCAAAAATTAGAAAAAAAATTGGCATTATTTTCCAAAACCCTGATAATCAATTTGTCGGTGCCACAGTTGAAGATGATATTGCCTTTAGTTTAGAAAATATCAATGAAAATCCAAAGAAAATGAATAAAATAATAATTGATTTAGCTGAAAAAGTGCAAATGAAATCCTATTTAGAACGTGAACCGCAATTTTTGTCTGGAGGACAAAAACAAAGAGTGGCGATTGCATCAGTTTTGGCGCTCAATCCTGAAATAATAATTTTTGATGAGATAACTTCAATGCTTGATCCGCGAGGTAAGGCTGATGTGGTTAAAATTTTGGACGATTTGCGGAAAGATAAGACAAAAACCTTAATTTCAATAACTCACAATATGGATGAGGCAATTTTAGCTGATGAAATTATTGTTTTTGCAAAAGGTCAAATTATCGCCAAAGGTGATCCAAGATTAATTTTAAATGATGAAAATATAATAGAACAGGCAAAAATCGACTCTCCTTTTATTTATAAAGTCTCAAGAGCGCTTAATTTAGTTACTCCGACTTACGATGAAAATGAATTGTTGGATCAGTTATGAAAATTAAAACAAAAGAAATTGTAAAAATCTATGATCAAAAATTACCAACTCAATTAATAGCTCTTGATAAAGTTAATGTCGAAATTAATCAAGGCGAATTTATCGCAATAATTGGTCAAACTGGATCAGGCAAAACAACTTTTATTCAACATATGAATGCACTTTTGCTTCCTGATAAAGGTGAAATTGAGTATTTTTATATTGATTCAGAAAATAACGAAAAAAAATTAGTCGTGAAAAAACCAAAGTTTTTTCGTTCAAAACTTAAGTTTGTAAACGAAATTAGACGTCGTGTCGGCGTTGTTTTTCAGTTTGCTGAATATCAACTTTTTGAACAAACAATCGAAAAAGATATCATTTTTGGCGCAGTTTCGATGGGAACTCCTAAAAGTGAAGCGAAAAAAAAGGCGACTGAAATGATTGAATTAGTCGGGCTTGATCAAAGTTTTTTACAAAAATCACCTTTTGAACTTTCAGGTGGACAAAAACGTCGTGTGGCAATTGCTGGAATTTTGGCAATGAACCCCGATATCATTTTTTTTGATGAACCAACAGCTGGTCTAGATCCACAAGGCACAATAAAAATGCTTGAAATTCTTGACACTTTAAACAAAATGGGAAAAACAATCATTTTAGCAACGCACGATCTTGATAGTGTTTTAGAGTGGACAAAACGTTGTATTTTTTTTAAAGATGGTAAAATTATATACGACGGTGAAACTTATCCGATTTTAGCAAATAATAAGTTTTTGGTCGAAAACAACATGTTACCGACCAATCTGTTGAATTTTCGCGAAAAATTAATTAAAATTGGTTACCCAATTTCTGATGTTAAATCAATTGCTGAGTTGATTACAGAAATTAACGCTATAATTGAAAAGGAAAAAAATGCAAATTAGTGTCGCTAAATATGTCCAGCAAAACACGATAATTCATCGAATGGATCCGCGTCTAAAAATAGCTTTTAACATTCTTTTTGCTGTACTTTTTTTTGTTACAACTCATTTAGTCACAATTTCAATTTTGCTCTTATCAACGTTAGTATTTTTTTACATTACCACAAAAAAAATTAAACAAATCTTTAGTTTGATGAAATTGCCGTTAATAATTTTTATAATAATGATTATAATTTACGGTTTCATTATCGACCAAAAAAATATTAACATAATTTTAGGAATTACCACTCCCGAAGATTTGCCAAAATATAAAGTTTTAGGTCTTGATGAACAACAAACTAACAATTTTATTTCGTGACAACTAGTAAAACCAACAGTTTTATTTTGAAATATCAAGTTTTCAATTGGTACAGTTAGCATAATTCGCTCTCTAGTTTTGGCGATTCGGATTTACGGAATGATAATTTCGACTACGATTTTAACCTATTCAACTAAACCATTTTTACTAACTCGGGCAATTGAGGATTTAATTTTACCTTTAAAACTTTTGTTTATTCCAACTCACATAATTGCGATGATAATTTCAATTGCGATTCGTTTTATTCCCACTTTACTTTTAGAAGCGACGAGAATTATGAAAGCGCAATCTTCACGTGGTGTTGATTTCAAACATGGAAAAATTAAAGATAAAGTTAAGTCTTTAATTACTTTGATAATTCCACTTTTTGTTCTTGCCTTTTCACGAGCCGAGGATTTATCAAATGCAATGGATGTTCGTGGTTATGATGTTTATGCAAAAAGAAGTCGTTATCGTCGACTAGTTTTTAATAAACTTGATTATCTTTTCGCTCTTATTTTTATAGGTTTAATTGTTTTAACAATTTTAATGGAAAAAAATATCATTCCAATTTCTCATCTTCCAAAATGGTGATTATATACCAATCAGAAAATTTAAATTATGGAAAATAACAGCAAAATACGTGATGAAATTCTTGAATTAAGAGAAAAAATTGAAAATTGAAACCATCATTACTACCAACTGCAAAATCCACTTGTCGACGATTTGATTTATGACAAAGAATTAAAAAAATTAATTGCACTAGAACAAAAATATTATTATCTTTTTAATTTAGAAGAACTAAATAGTTCGCCAACTCAACAAGTTGGCACAAAAATTACTTCCAAATTCGAAAAGGTTAGGCATTCAAGCCCGATGTTGTCATTAAATAAGGCTTATACAGATTCAGAATTGGAAAAGTGAGCACAAAAAGCAACACTAATTTTAGAAAATGTTACTTTTTTTGTTGAACCTAAAATTGATGGAATTTCTCTTTCGCTTTTTTACAAAAACGGAAATTTAGTTCAAGCATTAACTCGTGGTGATGGTGTTTTTGGTGAAAATGTTTTGATTAATACTCTCAAAATTAGTGATAAATTTATCCCTAAAAAGATAGACTATTTTGCTGATTTGGAAATTAGAGGAGAAATTTACATTGATAATTCCACATTTTCAAATTTGCAACTTGAATCAAAAATGTTCAAAAATCCACGAAATGCCGCAAGTGGAATTTTGCGCCGTTATAAAAAACATAAAAAGGAAAATGAAAATCAACAGGAAAAGGAAACCGATTTTAATTATTTAAGTGGTTTTTTTTACACCCTAATTAATCCAGAAAAACATAAAATTAACTCGCAATCTGATGCTGTTGAATTTTTGAAAAAACTGAGCTTTCCAGTAAATGATTTCCAAAAAAAGTGTGTAAATTTAAAGGATGTTTTTGATTTTATCAACAAAATCAAAGAAAAACGAGAAGTACTAAATTATAATATTGACGGTGTTGTAGTTAAAATCAACGAATTTTCTATTTATGATGAATTAGGTTCAACTTCTAAATTCCCTCATAGTGCAATCGCCTTTAAATTTGAAGATGATGTCGTAAAAACAAGACTTTTAGAGATTTTTCCAACGATTGGCAGAACTGGAAAAGTAACTTACAATGCAAAAATTAAACCTGTAACACTTGCAGGAACGGTAGTTTCATCGGCAGTTTTACCAAATTATTCCTATATTGAGAATTTAAAATTAAATTTAAATTCCGATGTATATGTCAAAAAAGCTGGTGAAATAATTCCGCAAATTATTGGCAGCGTTTTCAATCACCAAAAAACAAACTTTTTAGTAGTTGAAAATTGTCCAAAATGTAACTCAAAATTAGTTTATAGTGATTCTGGCTTGGATCAGTTTTGTCCAAATCAACTATGTCCTGAAATTATTTTGCAAAAAATAGTCCATTTTTGTTCAAAAGCAGCGCTAAACATTGAAACTCTAGCGGAAAAAAGGATAAAAATTCTTTTAGAAAAAAAAATAATTTCCAATCCCTGCGATATTTTCCATCTAAAAGATAAACTTGAACAAATTCATTCTGAATTTAACAATAGGCAAACTAGTGAAGATAAAAAGAATCCACCATCCTTGCAAATTAAATCAATTATGAAACTTCTAAATGAAGTTGAAAAAGCAAAAAACATCGATTTTTATAGACTAATTTTTGGTTTAGGAATAAAAAATGTCGGACTAAAAGCTGCCAAAATTCTTGCAACCTATGCAAAAAATATTTCAGAATTAAGAAATTTGGACTTTAATTCTCTTCAAAGTCAATATGACTTTGGTCCAGTAATTATCGAATCACTACAAGATTATTTTAATAATCCAACAAATTTAGATTTGCTAAATTGTCTTGAAAAAGTTGGTTTTGATTTTAAACAAACTTTAGTTATTGATCAGTCAAACGCTTGAGCTAGTTTTGCAATTTCAGGAAAATTAACAAAATCTCGGAATGATTTTGTTAAAATTATCGAAGAATCAGGCGCAATTTTTCATCAATCAGTGACAAAAAAAACAGACTTTCTTTTATTAGGCGAAGATGCTGGTTCAAAAATAGAAAAAGCAAAGAAAACTGGTGTAAAAATTATTAATGAATCTGAATTTTTTGAACTAATTGAAAAAAAACAAAAAATATAGTACTAATTTTAGGAATTTTGAAAAATGAAAATAATCAACGACTACCAAAGTTATGACGATTATGTTAAAAAAGCAAACGAAAATTTTCGCCCAAAGTTAAAAAAAGTTCTTGATAAACATAATGAAACGTTAAAATTAATGGTAAAAAAGCGAAAAATTGCGATTTACTTCGGGATTGCCGCTGGAATTATTGGTTTTTTAGATTTTATTCTTTATTTATTTTTATTTAAGCAAATTTTTTTAAAAATGGGATTAATTTTAATTCTTGTTATTGCAGCAATCGCTATTATTTTAGGTATAATTTGCTTTTATAAACTTTTATCAATAAAAAACACTATTAAGATACTTTCAAAACAAATAACTCGTGATTTTAATGCTACTGAAACTTATAAGGAAGCGATTCAAGTTTTAGATAGAGGGATGGAATATCTAGGTTCTGTTTCTGACAATGTTTCAAATTTGAAGATTTCAATTAGTGAAATTAAAAATTTTACTCCCGTTGAAATTATCGGCGCATCTACAGCGCAAATATACGCGATCAGGCCAACTCATCAGTTACTTATTGATAAAAAATATAAGGTATGTTTTACGAATGTTCACTGACGTTGAAAAGTAAAAACAAAAGATGAATGAATAACGGAGGAATCTTTCACTGGAATCTTAAAAATCGATACAAGAATTCTAGCTGAAAAAGCGTTTGATTTTCGACTTTTAAGTTCACCTAATTTTTTTGAAAAATTCTTTAAAAAAGATGTAATTAAACTTGAAAATAATGAGTTTAATAAGGTTTTTAGACCTCAGACAGGTGATGAACTTAAAATCCGAAAAATGTATACGCCTTTAGCAATGGAGCTTTCGCTAAAAAGATATTTTGATACCAAAGGCGTTTCTGTCTCAAATGTTAAAATTGAGTCAAATTCCAAATTTTTATACTTTACTTACAATGTGGATTGAAACTTTATGTATCTTGATTTTCCAAAAACCGTAAAAAACCCAGAGTCTTTTTTAAAGGAAATTTTTGATGATTTTATAACTGATACATATAGTTTATATTATATTTTGTCACTTATTTATATTACGCTTTATTTGGATTAATTTTTTATGAGAAAGGTAAATTTTTTGAAAATTTACGAAATAAATATTTTTTAATATAATTTATTATTATATTAAAAAAACGAAAGGAAAAAATGGCTAATTTATTTGACCAGGCAAATAAAGACGATATTGAAGGTTTTGATCCGCGTGTTGATAATAGACCTAAAACTCCAACTGTTTCTGGGTGAGCAAAATTTATTTTTTGATTTTTTGGGACTTTATTATTATTTTTTGCACCAATTTATTATATTGTCAAAAAAAATAATTTTTTAGCTTTACAAAATAGTATCAACGAATCATCTGGAACAATTGAGGTTCAATTAGAACAAAGAAGTGCAACTTTAATTAAATTAGTAGATCAAGTTCGATCATACCGTGAATTTGAAAAATCAGTTTTAACTGATGTCGCTAGATTAAGAAGTTTAGCTTCAAATATTCAAAATGCTGAAGAAATTGACAACCTAAACAGTTCAATATTTGGTCGACTTATGGCGGTAAGTGAAAATTATCCAGAACTTCGTTCTTCACAACTTTACCAAGAATTAATGAATCAAACAACTTATTTAGAGCGAGAACTGGCGGCATCAAGGCGACTTTATAATAGTAAAGTTAATCAATTTAATACTGAAATTTTTATATTCCCAAACTCAATTGTCTCAACTTCGCTAGGTTTGTCCACTATGCAAATGTATAAAGCAAGTGCTAAAAGTCGTGAAGATGTTTCGATGGCTAATCTCTAAAGTTATTCAGTTTTAAAAGATTTTTGAATTAAATTTTTATTTTTTCAATTTGTAAAGATTGTTAAAAAATAAAAAAAACAAACAAAAAGTTTAACGCAAAAGCGTTAAACTTTTTGTTTGTTAGATAAGGCCGATTTTAGATTAATTTTTGTGCTTTAGTTCGAATTTGATAGGTTATTTTTATTGACTGCTAGAATTCCAGTCACCAAAAACATCAACTTTTTGCGAATCATCAAAACCGTTCGGGAACAGGTATGTTTTTACATTTTTATCTTTATAAAGTTGTTGCATTGCTTGAAAATATGATTTTCTTTGATGTTTTGATCCATAAATTAGGTCATATTTTGGTAGATTATACTTACCATAATAACCTTGATAATTTTGACCATAAGATCTTAAATTTAGTGAAATCGCCGTTGAAGCGCGCGGATCAGTAGCAAAAACTAGTGAATAAAGTTTATTATCTTTATATACTCCAGTTCCAGACATTCCACCACCACCAGTGAAATTATCAAGCAAAGTTCCTAAACCTCAAAATAAATACGGTGTTGTTTGAAAAGTATTACTTGATTTATCAAATTTTGTGATTCTAATAAAACCGTTACTTACATAAGGGGTTGAAATAAAAAGATCGGTTAATCCTGGTTTGTTCATAAAAGATCGATAGGATCTTGACCAAGAAAGATCGCCACCTTCTTTTAATTTTTCATTTTGTGCATCTTGGTTATAATAAAGTCCATTATCTTTATTAACATACGGACTTACGCTATGTTTTCTTGTATCTCAAGCTTCTTTGTTTTTAAATTCATCCAAGGTCGAACGTAGTTCGGCTTCAGAAAGCGGGAAACCTAGGCCGTAAAATTTATTTCCGGCTAATTTTTGGTATTGATTATCGTCAACAAAATTGTCTTCAGAAGTAATTGCAGTTGATTTATCTTTAGTTTTTACATCTTTATGATCGTTATACCAATCTTCAGTGATTTTTTTCGCCTGTTCTTCGTTATCAAAGGTTACCTCCATAATTGCAAAATCAAGGAGTTCTTCCATATTTTTATATTTTTGCTGATTTGTGTATTCGCCTAGATTTTTTTCAAAAACGTTAGAACCAAAAACGATTGTTCTAACGTTCATTTCTGCATTTTCTGGAATCGCATTGTTGTTATTTAATTTGTCATCTTGAATTTGGTTATTTGAATCTAGTTGTTTTCCACCATTATGAATATTTGAACTTTTTGAACGAACAACAAGATTAACTGTATCATAATAATTATCTTTTCTTGATTCGCCAGTTGTTGTCATTATGTTGTTAAGTCCAACTGAATTTTTAATTTTTGTAAGTTGAATACTTCAAGTATTATATTGTCTGTTATGCGAATTATAAGCATCTTCATCGCGACCATAAATTTTGCCGCTATGATAATCATTTGCGACTTGAAGGCGATTTAAAACGTGTGCGTTTGTAATAAAATACCAAGTAAGCGGATATTTTCCATTTTCCTCTTTTTTATAGTCAATAATATTCAAAGTTCCACGGTGATTATTGCTAAAATGGACAACTTGATCGGGTGGTAAGTAATCAGGTACTCCATCTTTTCCATCGTGAGTTTTTAAATAGCTTCCGTTACGAAAAGTAACAGCAATTGCACTTTTTGTTAGTTTTTTATATTCTTCATTTGGTAAAATTCTTGGAAGACCTACTCTTCCTGGTCCGCCACGAAGAAATTGACCAGTTTTTTCATCGAGATGAACTGCAGGAGAAGTGTCGCCTTTATGATGTTCGGGAATGTCAATTCCGCTAATATTTCCAGAGTCATCAACTTTTGGTAAAACAAAAGTTCTTTGCGAGGCATTGTCATATAAAGGTTGATTTGCTTTTTTTGCTAATTCATCAATTTTTGACTTTAAATTATTAGCCAATTTTTTTGTCTTCCCGAGTGGATAATCTGCAAGTCCATCAGGGTCATCAAGGCCTAATACTTTTGCACCACCACCGCCGTATTTTTCGATAAAATATTTTCATTCATTATCAGGAAAATCATATTTATACTGATCATCAACAATTCTTTTGCCATCTTTTACAATTGCTCAATTTTGACCTTTAGGAGCAATTTCACTTAATCTTTTATAATATTGATTCACCCGATCTTCAGGAATTTCTGGTCTTGGTTGGCTAGGTTGTTCTTGCCTTTTTTCGACTGGTTTTAAAACATCTAAAAACGAACCAATAATTAATTTTGTTAATTGATCAGTTTGATAATTAGTCTTTTCAACTTGAAAATCAAGAGTTTTTTTAGCGTTATCTCAATCTCTTTGTTTTTGTTCTAAATCAGCATTTTGAAACAATTTTGGCAAGGATTCTTTAATTTCATCAAGTTTTTTCGAAAAAATCTTATAAGTTGATTCAGAAGGTGAACTTTCAAAAGTTTGATATGAAGAATTAATTTGGTTTTTTAATTCTGTTGTAACATTTTCATTGGCAGTTTTATCTGTGTTTTGTTGGGTTGGCGGATTAGGTTTTTCTTCTTTAACTTGGTTTTTTTCACCACAAGATATGAACGAAAAAGTAGCAAAACTAAGACCAAAAAGGAGAAAAAATGCTTTATTTTTCATAAAAAGGTGCTTTTTTTTCATATTTTACTCCTAAAAATTTAATTTAATAAACCGGAACTGCTTGAATCACCAGAAGAATTGCTCTGTTTACCAACTAAAACTTGTGCTGTTCCAATAGTTGAGCCGATACTTTGTTTTGCAGATTCGCTTTCAACAAAAATTTGAGTTATATTATTTCCAGAGCCGTTTGCAACTTCAATAAATTTTCTAAGCTGGCTAACTGAATCGCCACTTGGATTTCCTGATATATAAACAGGATATGAATTTATTTGTTGACCATCAACTTTTACAACAACTCTTGGCGAATTACCTGGAACTGGTTCGGAAAATCTTTCGGTAAATTGAGCGCCATCAAGGTCAGAAAATTTGAAATTTAAACTTTTTGCACCGGATCCACCAGATCCTTTAATTACCAACTTACTGAATTTTAACTTTCTAAATCCAGTGTAATTCTCTTGTGCATGTGGATCATGTTTTCAATTTTTTACTTTATCATTAAAACTTTTATCAAATTCATCGAATTTGATACCTTTAAAAGTATTTACTTCAGTTTCTGAAAAATCAAGTGTTGTTGGTCATCCGCCCTTACCACCAAAATTTCCTTGAAAAACTCTTTGTTCAATTTTGGAATCAAAAACAATCCGAAGACCTTCGTTAATTTTATTAACATCATCACCTTTTTCCCATCTTAGTCCTTGAAAGATGATGGAACCAGCTATTTTCCCTGATGTTGAACCAAAAGATGCTTGATTATTATAGTCAAAACTAATAAAATCAACGTTATTTAAAGCATTAGGATTAATTGATCATTCTTCGTTTAGCGAATTAGTTTCAGTATAAATTGATAATTCTTTTAATTTTTTACCTTCAAGACCACGAAGTGATTTGGTGGCATTAACATTATTTAGGAAAACTGAAACTGTGTTGATTTGATTTGGAATTGCTTTAAGAATTTCATCAGCGTTCTGAAGTGAGTGAGTTTCACCGATGTTTTTAATTCTTATTGCCTGAACTTTGTTATCTTTCTGAGAAACTTTTGCCATTATTTCTTTGAATTTCTGAAAAGCATCATTGTCATTTGTATCTAATTCAATTAGTTTTAATGGTGTTCTTGTCTTATCTTCATTCTGTTCGTTTGGTTTATACTCGAAAACCTTGATTGATTTAGTGTATTGAGATCCGATTTCGTTTGTAAATTGGCTACTTACATCAGATTTTGTCCAACCAGGAAAATTACCTTTGGAAATATCATCAGGCGTCATTGCATACGGACTAGACGTGTTAAAGGTTCTTTTTTTATCATGTTCTTTCAGTCTATTTAAGGTTGGATTTTTATTCTCATCTTCATAAACTCAAACATTTGGTGATTCAGTTGAAGGAACTAGACCTTGTCTTAAAGATTTTAATTCTTCGGCGGTAAATGATGTTTTTGGTGGTCTTCTTTTTAGTTCTTCAAGATAAGTTTTTTCACGATTTAGATTATATTTAGGAAGGTCAATTCTTCTCTGATAATTTTCTTTTCAAAGGTCTCTACCAGCATCAGTTTTTGGAATTATTCCGCGGATATGATCTTTATCAAAATCTTCTTTATACGAGCGTTCAATTTCATTAACTTCCGCTTGTAGTTGTGCAACGCTTTTTTCATATCTTTTAATTTCGGCTTCAAGACCTTGCTTATAACGATCTAACGCCATTTGAATTAGAGATTGTGAAACTGATCCCTGATTTACACTTTTACTAGGGTTTGTCCCCGCAATTGGTGATTCAATTCTTATTCGCGGAACCGTTCTTTCAGCAGGTGGGGCTGGAGTTTCAACAACTTTTTCGGGAGTTTTTAATGAGGGTTTTCTAGGAGAGAGAGAAGGACTTGTTGTTATATTTTTGCTTTCTTTTTTAGGTTTGCTTGGTGAAATTATTTCTGGTTTTACTACTTCTTTTTCAACTTTTGGTTTTATTAAATCAACTTTTGGTTGATTATTTTCAAATGGTTTAAATTCTGAATTTGTAACTGGCGAATAAAAAGTTAAATCATTTGGGTTATTTTTACTTACAATCGAAGGAGATGAAGAATTATATGTAATTTGATTAGTAAATCACAAAAAACCACTAAATTGTGGATTAGCAAAAAAACTGCTACCTCCAATAATTAGTGATACAACAACGCCTAGTATCACGATCTTTTTTCGTCTGGAAAGATAAAACACCATCATTTCTCCTTCTTGTTTTTGTAGCTTCTCTCTTTAAATTATAATATATTTTCAACTTTTATAGTTTTAATTAGATAAATAAAAACTAATTAATTGTAAAGTAAACATTAAAAAACATTAAAAAACTTTAAATAAACCAAAATTATACCTGAATTTTCCGTTTTAAAGGTAAAATTAGTGTTTAAGATTTAAAAAACTCACTATTCCCTTGTTTTTTACAAAAAATAAGTTTCAAACACGATATAACTACTTCAACAGAAGGAGCAAATATTTTAGTTTTTCATAACAAGTTTGAAAAACTAAAATATGCAATAAAAACTGACATTTTTTAATCAACACTCTAAACCTAAATTTTTGGTAAAAAATGATGTGTAAAAATTAGGAAAAACTAGGTTAAACACTTTGAAATTAGAAAATCCAGTTAATCTCAACTTTTAAATAATAAAAGACGAAGGTTTTCAAAAACCTTCGTCTTTTATTTGTTTTTCCAATTTAGAAGATTAAAAAAAATTATTTTGACTCAAAAAATTTCAAAAGATGCACTAAATTATAGTCTTTTAATTCGGATTTAGGAATAAATTTGAGTGCTGCAGAATTGATGCAATAACGTCTGCCACCCTCTTTTTTAGGCCCATCATTAAAAACATGACCTAAATGTGAATTTGCTTTTTTCGAGCGAACCTCAATGCGAGTAATCGAATGGCTAAAATCAAGGACCTCAACGATTTCATTTTCATCAATTGGCTTTCAAAACGAAGGTCAACCTGAACCTGAATCATATTTATTTATTGATAAAAAAAGCGGTGTTCCATCAACAACATCAACATAAACACCCTCTTGATAATTGTCGTTGTAAAGGTTATCAAAAGCTGGTTCGGTAAAATTTTCTTGAGTGACCTTATATTGTAAATCACTTAAATGATCCAGTTTTTTTTTGTTATCCATTTTGACTCCAATCTTGAGAAACTAGTATTTACTGTAAATTTAAAAGTTTTTTTACATAAATAAAAAAATTAAAGAAACAACCAGAATATTTAGAGTTCCTTTAATTTGGTATAAATAATTTAAAAATTTTTATAATATTCGTGTTTTTTCATCAGAATTCAATAATTCTTTTTGATAACGTGAATTTAATGATAAAAACATAATTACTGCAATTACATCAAGGTAACTGATGAAAAACCCAATAATTGAAAGCGTTTTTATAGTTGAGAGTTTTGATAAAATTACTGGATTGTCTCTTATACTTAACACATCAGCAAGCGAACTTATTTTTACAATATAAATAATTAGCAAAATTCTACTAACTATAGTTAATAAAAGCCAAACAGTGAAAAGAACAATTAATCCACCACTTATTTCAATTGCTGATTTTATGGAAAAAGCCGGGATAAGAAAAGCGAAAAATCCACTAACACCTATGATAAATTTAATTATACGAATGGCTAAATGCGCGATTCCGAGATTTTTAATTGAACCTAAAGTTCTTTTTTTGTCTTCTAAATTCATAATTTGTAAATTATACCATATTTTTAGAAAAAATTAGTAATTTACGGATCTTTTTCATGATATTTTAATTTTTGAAAAATTTTAAAAGTTATAATAAAAAAGTGTTAAAAATGATAAAAAAATCGAATAAACCATAAAATTAAAACCAAAACTAGCATTAGTTTTTGGTTTTATAATTTAAAGTTTTTTAAAAAACTTTAAATTATAAAAAAAGTAATAAATGCCTTAGTGAATTTTCAAGTTAAAAATAAATTTTTAACTTGAAAATTCGTTCAGTTCATTTTTTGTTATTGTGAAAAAAGGTAAAAATTTCAAATTATTTGGTTCATCCTAAATTTTTTGTTAATTCTTGTTTGTAGTCCTCAACTCCAGGTTGGTCGAAAGGATTAACTCCAAGCAAATATGCTGACATTGCACAGGCTTTTTCAAAAAACATTACTAAATGACCGAAAGATTTTGGCGAACTATTTTCAACCTCAATAACAATATTTGGATTATTTCCTTTTTCTGAATGAGCTAATGTAGTCGCTAGAAAAGCTTGAAAATTGATTTCATTAACAGTTTTTCCTGAAAGAGTGTTGATTTTTGAATTAAATTGATCCAATTTTTTTATTTCAAAATTAAATTTTGGTCTTTTAACATAAATGACAGTTTGAAAAAAATTTTTACTTCCATCTTGAATAAATTGTCCAAGCGAGTGCAAATCTGTTGTAAAAATAGCAGATGTTGGAAAAATTCCTTTAAGATTTTTACCTTCTGATTCACCAAAAAGTTGTTTTCATCATTCGTTAAAATACATCAAGAAAGGTTCGTAAGAAATTAAAATTTCAGTTTTATAATTGAAATTTTTGTAAAGTAAAAATCGAAAAAGCGCGTATTTATAAGCTAAATTTTCAGAAATTGAACTTTTAGAATAAATTTCATTAGCCTCTTTTGCGCCTTGAATAATCTCAAAAACATCAATTTTTGCAAAAAGCATCGGGAAAAAACCTACCGATGACAAAACGCTAAAACGTCCGCCAATTGATTCGATAACTTCAAAAGTTTCAAAATTATTGTCTTTTGCAATTTGTAAAAGCTCACCCGATTTTAAACTTGTTGTTACAAAGGTTCTTGATTTTGCTTGCTCATCGCCAACTTGTTCAACTAAAAATTGGTACAAAATTTGAAAAGCAATCGCTGGTTCAATTGTTGAACCAGATTTTGAAATAACATTAATTGCAAAATCTTTTGTTTTTAAATATTCAATTTTTTGGTATAAATCTGTTGATGAAAGCGAATTACCTAGAAAAATAACTTCAGGTTTATCTTTAAAAGGTCCTAAACCTAAAATAAAATCAAGTGCAGCTTTTGCTCCCAAATAAGAACCGCCAATCCCAATTACAACTAAAACTTTTACGGAATTTTTATGTAAATTTTCAACGATTTTTTTCATTTTTTCAATTTCTTGAAAATTAACAGCAATTTCTGGGAAATGATTCCATCCTAAAAAATTGATATCAGGACTGTTTTTTGAATTAATTCGCTTGTCAAATTCGCTAATTTTTTCTTCAAATTCTTGGAAATTAAGATTAATTTTTGTTTTTAGACTTAGATTTAGACTCATAATTTATTTGCTCCTCGACAAATTTTTGCAAATTTTTAAATCCGGTTGGGGTTTCTAGAAGTTGATCAGCTTCTTCATAATAAATAATTGGCCGATTATCAGAAAGCGAAGCTTTTTTGTTAAAGTGTGAAATTGTCTCAATTTTTAGTATAAGTTGTTGTCCAACTTGGTAATAATTTTCAATTCTACGACCGCCGGTAAACTGTTTGGCATCCAAAAAAACAACTCCAACATAATCAAACGGCATATCTACCCAAAAATATTTTTTATGCAACGACTTGATTTTGCACAAAACATTATCACCAATATCCATAATTTTACTCCTTTTCTGGAATTTTTTAGTACTTTATTCGAATAAATTCACCTGTGCTTTTTTAGAAATTTTATCAAAAACTCCTAATTCATTTAGTTTTTTTAGTGCTGTATTATTTGTTTCAGTTCGCTCTTGAAAATCTTCAACAGATGTAAAAGGTTTTAAATTACGAGCCTGCACAATTTTTCTAGCATTTATATCACCAATTCCATCAACTGCAATAAACGGTGGAATTAGGGAATTATTTTCTTTATTAACAATTCAGTCTTGTGCTTCTGATTTTTCAAGATTAACTTTTTCAATTTCAAATCCACGTAATTTAAGCTCGAGACTAATTTCTAAAAAAGGAATTAAATCTTTTTCTTTTGGACTTAATTCTTGTGAACCTTTTTGACTTGCAAGTCTTTTTTCATTTAAAGAGTTCAATTTTTTTTCAATTTTTTCAGCAGGTTGGACTAAAGTTTCAATGTCTTTTACATCGGGTCTAATTGAAAAATAGGATGAATAAAATGCAAGTGGGTGATAAAGTTTAAAATATGCAATTTTTCAAGCTTTCATCGCATAAGCAACTGCGTGCGCTTTCGGGAATAAATAACCAATTTTTTGCAGCGATTCAATGTACCAAACGGGAACTTCTTTTTCGTTTAAAAGTTTAATTTCAGATTCATTAAGTCCTTTACCTTTTCGGACATTTTCCATAATGTTAAAAGCATCGCGGTGTTCAAGATTCATTTTCAAAAGGTAAATCATTATGTCATCACGGCATGAAATTACATCGTTAATTACGTGATTTTTTGAAGAAATCAGCGTTTCAGCGTTATCTTGTCACACCCCAGTTCCGTGCGCTAAACCACAAATTGCGACAATGTCAGCAAATGATTTTACTTTTGCGGTTTGGAGCATTTTGCGGACAAATTGTGTTCCAAATTCAGGAATTCCGATTGTGCCAGTAAGTTCGCCAAAAATTTGTTGTGGTTTTATTCCTAATTCTTTGCAAGAACTAAAAAGTGATAGTATTTTAGGATCGCTTTTCGGAATTTGTTCAGATTTTACTTGAGTTAGTTCTTCTAAATGAAGCAAAATTGTAGGGTCATCGTGTCCTAAAATGTCAAGTTTCAAGAGATTGTCATGAAGGGCGTTATAATCAAAATGTGTTGTTTTTCAGTCAGATTTTTCATTATTTGCTGGAAAATTAATCGGTGTAAAATCCTCAATTTCCTGATTTTGCGGAATTACAATAATTCCACCAGCGTGTTTTCCAGAAGTTCTCTTTACTCCTTGTGCTTTTGTTGCTAAAAAATCAAGAAATGAATTGGCAAAATAAGGAATTTCTTTGTTAGTGTCAAATTTTGGATCGAGTGCAGCGCGAAATTCTCCCAATTTACGTCCTAAACCAAAAACAGTTTTTTCAGCGTTAGTCAAAATTGTCCCGGCTCGAAAAGTTTTGTCAATTCCGAAAAGGCTACGCACAAAATCGTGCATTTTTAGTTGCGTTTCACCTGAAAAGTTAAGATCAATATCTGGAACTTTTTCAGCATTAAATCCTAAAAAAGTTTCAAAAGGTATGTTATGCCCATCTTTGTCCATTGGTTTTTCGCAAATTTGACAATTTTTATCTGGTAAATCATATCCCGATAAAAATTGTTCAGATTGATTGAACTCCACTTTTTTACATTTATTGCACAAATAATGACCTAAAAGTGGGTTAACGTCGGTAATTCCAGTTAAAAAAGCGACAATAGATGAACCTACAGACCCACGTGAGTCAACTATCGCTCCTTGTGATTTTGCTTCTTGGACAATTCGCTTTGAAATTCAATAAACAACATGAAATCCGTGCTTAATTATAGGCTCAAGTTCATTTTTTATTCTTTTTTCAATTAAATCAGGCAAGGGATTACCGTATTTTTCATAGGCTTTTTCATAGACAAATTCTTTTAGTTTGACTTCAGAATTATCAAAAGTTGGTGGATATAATCCTGATTTGATAATTTGGATGTCATTTTCAATTAAATTTGCGATTAAATTGGAATTTTTAACAACAATTTCTTCAATTAGTTTATCATTGTTTAGAAATTTAAACTGATTTTTCAATTCATCAGTTGTAAAGAAATGCTTGTCTGGAAAAATATGACTATTTCGAAAATCTTCTCTTTCTTTTTCCCGTGTATCAAACAAAACGTGGTTAACTCCGCCGACCGCTTTTGCGTAAATATAAAGTTCGTAAAAAATTTTTTCCCGCGTCTGACAATAACGAACATCGCCAATTGCAACTGCTGGAATTTTGAATTCATCTGCTAAATCTAAAAGGTTTTTTATTAAATTTTCGATCTGTTTTTCGGTAAAAATTTCCCTTTTGACTAAATGGATAAATGCTGTAGGGGGTGGAATTTCAATAAAGTCAAAAATTTCAGCAAATTCTCTGGCGTTTTCAGGTCCAAAATAAAGCATTGTTTGGATCAAAAGTGAATCTGGACCTCCAGAACCTACTAATAAATCAGCATCTTTTTGCATTTTATCATAAAAAATTAAAGGGCGTGAAATTAAATTTTCCGTATTTGCAAGTGAGACTAATTTATATAATTTTTTAAGTCCTACTTGATTTTTTGCGATTATTGTTAGTTGTTTTGGAAAAACCTTTTCGGGTCGGAGCTCAAAAATTGAACTTTTAATTTTAGAAAGTGTCTCTAAATCATAGATATTTTGACTTTCTAACATTTTAAGGAAGTTTTTTCATATTGATGACAAAATTTTAGCATCATAATCGGCGCGGTGAGCCACTTCGTCATCATATTGGATTTCAAATCTTTTTGCAACGTTTTTAAGACTATGACTTTTTTCGCTTGGGTTTAAAAATCGACTTACTTCAAGAGTGTCAATAATTGGATTTTTCAAAGATTTCTTTACTTGTTTTCTAAAAAATTGCTGTAGAAAATTAAAGTCAAAAACGGCGTTGTGAGCGACTAAAATTGAATTTTCGATAATTTTTTCAATTTTTTGAATAGCTTTTTCTGGGTTTAAGCCATTTTGATCAATCATTTGCTGTGTGATTCCGGTTATTTTTGTTATGATGTGCGGAATTTTTACTGTTGGTTTAATAAAAAATTGGTGCTTTTCAATTTCAACACCATTTTGCAAAACAATCGCACCAAATTCAATAATTTCATTATAATTTGCAGAAAGACCTGTTGTTTCTAAGTCGAAAATGACAAATTTTGCGGAATTTAGACTTTGATTTTCGCCTTTAGAATTAATAACTTTTTCAATTTTTGAATTATATGTTGAAAAAGTTGAGCCATAAATTGGCTTGATTTTCGTTGATTTTACCGCATTATAAAATTCAGGAAAAGCCTGAACTGAATCAAGATCGGCGATTCCAATAGCAGAATAACCGTTTTTTAAAGCGTGATCAACATATTCCTTCGCGCTCGAGATTCCATCCATAGTAGATTTTCAGGTTCGGGCAGCAATTTCAACTCTTTTTTCTTTTGCGTTATCAATTTTTTCTGGAGGAAAAAATTCAGATGATTTAATTTTGGTAATTTTTTGCAATTTTAAATCAGTATTAGAATTATAGCCTGTTGATATTTCTTTTATTTGTGCTTTAACATTTACTAAATCGCCAACTTTTAAGTCATATTTTTGATTTTTTCGCAAAAATTGACTAACGGAAACGGCTTCAGTGTAGTCGTTATTATTAAGAAAAATTTTTAAAATTAGCCCACCTGTCTTTGTTTTTATAGGGTTAATCTTATAAATTTGTGCATCAAATTGAATGTTTGGATTTTTTTGTGAGCGGAGAAATTTTAAATCTATAAATTCAAAGTCAGTTATTTTTTCTTTATTTTTTTTTCGACCTTGTGAAGGTTTGTATTCAATAGGAGATAAAACTGTGCTAATATCAAAGTTTAATTTATTTTCAATTGCTGGTTTCTCCTCAAGTAAAAAATCAACATCTAGATGAATTAGTCCAAAAAATTTAATCATTTTTTGGATTTTTTCCCGATGTTGCTTTAAAAATTCGTAACTTTTTGAATCAGAAAAAACAATTTTAAAACGCGCAGCATCAGATCTAATAATTTCCTTTTCATTGAAAAAATTCTTATTTTTCGAAATAATTTCCATTATTCCGTTTAAATAATCAAGCAAATCTTGATCATAGAAATAATTTTGTTCAATTTCAAATTCAAAGTCAATTTTGCAACTAAACAAACTAGAATTTTTATTTGTCTTATGAATTAAATCTATAAAAGCACAAAGATCCTTGAATCTTGGAAGTTTAGTTTTTCTAAATATAGCTGAAAATACTTGCGATTTCAAGGGTTGATTATCATCTTTTTGAGTGGTGTTATCGTTTTTTTGCTCTTTTTCAATTATTAAAACATCATCTCAATCATAAGGATTTTCTCAATTAATTAATTGAGAAAATTTTTTAAATTTTGTATTCATAAACACTCTCGCTCATATTTAAAAAATAAATTATGATGTTATAATTATGATAATTGAAAATACCAAAAAAACAAAGGAAATAGAATCGAGTCGGTCAAATAAACCGCCATGAGCCTTGATAATTTGTGAAAAATCCTTTATTTTTAGGTATCTTTTTATAATTGAAAAGAAAGCATCTCCGCTGATTGCTGCAATTGGAAGCAGAATCATTACCAAAATTTTAAATAATAAATTTGGGTATATTTTAATACTAAAATCAAAATTTAAAAAAATTAAAAGTGATAAAATTAGTCCAAAAATAAAAGAGAAAATAAAGCCTTCAATAGATTTTTTGGGTGAAAATTTAAATTTTACATTAAAAAACTTTTTACCTAAAAGTGAACCTAAAAAATAACCAAAAGAATCGCTAATTGTTGCGATTGAAATTAATGAAATAACTAGAAAAAAATTAAAAGTATTTAAAATTCAAAGAAATTTAAAAAATAAACTTGCAATAATGATTATTGAGAAATTCAAAAGTGAATCGATTAAAAAATTGCCTTTTTTTTCAATTCTTTTATCAAAAAAGTTCACAATAATCACAAGTGGCAAAATTGCGATAATATGATAGTCAAAAATTTGATTTTTCAGTAAAAAAGACACTAAATCTCAGTCGAAATTTGTTTCTTTTGAAAAAATAGTGTCGATTATTTTTGCTCTTCCAGGAAGCAAAAATAGAAAAAGACCAAAAAAACTAAGTAAAAACGCAAAGGTTTTTTTGGTTTGGAAATGCAGAAAAACCTCAAAAAGACTGTAAAATAAAAATAAACCCAAAAAAACAAAGGCGATTACACGCCCTCAATAAAAAAAATAATAACCAATCAATAAAATTGGCAAAGAAATTAATAAAATTAAAAATGAAGATAAAACCCGATGAAAAAAATCATTTGGTAAACGAATTGGGTTAGACACCCGCATTGCTAAATATTTTGGATTTCTTCCACTTTTTTATTATAAAGTGCGTCAATTTTTTCTATTTGTAAATTTATATTCTTTTGAACTTGATTCAAGTAGTCTTTCTCTTGATCTTCAGAAAATTCTTCTTTTTTAATAAGTTTGTTAATGTCTTGACGAACAAGTCGCATTCTTACTTTCGCTTCTTCGTGAATTTTTTTTAGTTGATGTACACTTTCTTGACGTTTTTGTTGGGTTGGTTCAGGGAAAATTAGACGCACTTGATTTGCTTCTTTTTGCACTTGTGCATCAATTTTTGATGCAACAATTGCAGTAGCAATTTCTTTAACAACAGACATTTCATAAGGTTTTACCAAAAGTTGAAGCGGTGCTGGCGCCGAAATTGAAGCAATTTCGTTAATTGGAGTCAAAACATCGTAAAAATTTACTTTTATATAGGAGATTATTTGTGGATTTGGTGCTCCAACTGTTATTTTTTGAAAACTTCTTTCAAGATAAGTAAAAACGTCTTGAGCTTTTTGCTCGAGCATTTCTTTATAAAAATTAAATTCTATAACTGGTTTTTCATTTTTTTCTGTTTTATCAGACTTGTCGTTTTTCATAATTTTAGTAAACCTCCGTGTGTTTAGTTTGACCTTTTATTAATTTTGTGATACTATTTTTTTCCTTAATATCAAAAATTAATAATTTTATTTTGTTATCACGAGCCATTGAAAAAGCTGTTGAATCCATAACTTTAAGGTTTTTTTCAATAACTTGATCATAAGTAATTTTATCATATCTAACAGCATTTGGGTTGACTTTTGGATCAGAATCGAAAATGCCATTAACATTATTTTTTCCAACTAAAATAATGTTTGCCCCCATTTCGGATGCAAATAGTGTCGCTGCGCTATCAGTTGTAAAAAATGGACGTCCTGTTCCGCCGACAAAAATTAAAACTTTTCCATCGGTCAAGTATTTCATGGCTTTTTCTCTTACAAAATATTCGCAAATTCGTGGATCTAAACCCATTGAAGATAAAACTCGCGTTTTTATCCCAAGATCCCGAAAAACTGATTCAAGCGCGAGCCCGTTCATTACAGTTCCTAACATCCCAATATAATCTGCAGTGTTGCGATTTATTCCGTTTTTAGCGGCCGAAGTTCCGCGTCAAAAGTTGCCGCCACCAATTACTATTAAAATTTTGTGTCCTAATTTTTGTATTTCTTTAAGTTGAGAACCTATTTCACGCACAAGTTCGTAATCAATCGCGAGTGATTTTTGCTTATTTGCAAGACTTTCGCCAGAAAGTTTAATGAGAATAGTTGAATCCATATTAACCCTAAAAGTTTCTTTAAATTATACTTTATTTTATGAAGAATTCCTATTAAAAAAAGAAAATTTAAGGAAAATGATACTGATTTTACTTTTTTAAGAAGAAAAAAGTAAAAAAAATTAAATATATGTGAGAAAAAGAATAAAAGCAAAGGGGAAATGAAAAATGAAAAAGATTTTTAAGTTGGCTTCAGTTTCTAGTTTGTTAGTTTTAAGTCCGTTTTTTATTTTTAGTCAAAAAAGCCCAGTTTTTTCTGATCCATTAGATCTCAATTTTAACTTTGAGGAATTGGCGAAGAAATTAAATTTTGATAAAAATTTAAATCAGTTAAATAGAAACGTCAAAGTTGGCATTATAATCGAAGAAAACGGGAGAGAAAATAATATAAACTATAATAATTTACAGTCAATTTTTCAATTTTTCTCACCAAATTCCAATTTAATTATCTACCGTTTTAAAACAAAAGAACAATGGTTGCAAGGTCTTAAACATTTTGAAACAGTCGGCGTTGAAATGGTTTTGCATTTATATAAACAAGAACGAACTTTTTTAAACGGTCTTCTTCAAAACGGTGAAAAACATATGAAATTTGGTGATTTTCTCGATATTTGAAGTGATAAAACCGGAATTATAAACTTTTTTGATGGAAGTAGGATTCCTGGTGACGAAATTAACAGCAATTTCAGTTTTTTTGCTAAAACAGATGACCGTTTTAAAACAAATAACAGAATGTTAACCTATACAAAAATTTTTGGTAATGGTGCTGGAACTGTAAAATCAAATCATTTTATCGTTCCTGAATTAAAATTTAGTTATCAATTGAATTCACATTTTTCTAATATCGAATTTTATTCATCCTTTTTGTTAGCGGCACTTTTTAGCCAACTTTCTTCTAGTTTTGATGGTTATGAAGAATTAAAGGAAAGAAATCTTAAAATTATCACTGCACTTTCGTTAGCGGCATCACCTTCAGAAAATAGCAACTTAGGATTTGACGGCGCTCACTCAAATGAAGGTTTTGGTTTTATAAATTATAAAGATGCACATTTAACATTAGAACAAGGCAATTATTTATATAATAAATTTGATGGAAACGAATATACATCAAGTCCGTTTGAGTTAAGAAAAGATCAGAAATTTTCAGCAATAGTTTTTCATGATAAATTTTCAAAAAAATACGTAAGAGGCGAATACTTATCTGGTTTTTACGGCTTTTTCTACAATTTGGGTAAGAATATTAAAGAAGTTTTTAATACAACTTTTTACGGTAAACCGGAAACTAAACTTAATGATTTTGACATTTCTATCGAAATTTTTCGCGGTGGTTGGGAAAAAATAATTGAGGCAAATTCAGAAATAAGCCCATATGACAAAATAAGTTTTCACGCCTTTGAAGATGGGCAATACCGAATAAAAATTTCAAACGTAAACTTTTTAACTAGTAAACCAAGCAAATATTTTCTTGCTTGAAGAAGATATCCGCCAAAATTTAAGACAGAAAAGTATTGAATTTAAAACATTTTTACATTTTTGTATTAAAATGTTTTAAATATTATGAATTTTTTTATTGATACAACAGGCAAATATTTAGCACTCGCAATTTTTGAAAAAAATTTTCAATTAATTGACTTTATCGTCAGCGAAATAAAAAACAAAGCAGATCAATTACCTGAATTAGTAAGGCAAATTTTGGTCAAAAATAATAAAAACATCACGGAATTTACAGCGTTTTTTATTAATTTAGGACCAGGAAGTTTTACCGGATGTCGGATTGGGCTAACTTTTTTTCGAACAATTGCACAATTAGAAAAAAAAGAGTTATGAACTACTTCTACTTTTAGTTTGTTATCGTTCAAAGAAACAGAAAATAAGCAATATTATGTTGATTATAGTGAAAAATCGCAATTTAGCGCTTTTGCAAAAGAAGGTAAAATATTTTCTGAAATTTTCGAAATTAAAGAAAAAACTAATAAGGGCAGCGAAATAAATTATAACTTGATTTTCTCAAATTTCGCCGATGCTAAAAAGTTGTTTAAAAAAGAGAATGATTTAATTAATGTTTCCCCTCTTTATATAAAATAAAAGGCAAAATTTTAAAAAATTAATTAAAAATACCTTCGATTTTACTGTTTTTAGGAAGATTTTCTAAATCTGTTTCGTTTTTAATGATATTATCTTTAAAGGCGGAGTCTCTAATTACGAGCGGTTTTCCGTTTGGATTAAATTTTACTTTTGCAATTTGGTTTGACTCAAAACTTGCTAGAAAAATTTCTGAAAGTTCAGTGTTTCCCGAAAAATCAAGTTCATTAATTTTATTGTCGAAAAAAGCACCAGTTTGAATAGTTTCTAATTTTGTTGCTTGTGAAAAATCTACTTGTTCTAATTTGTTTTTTGCAAAAGCCTGCTTTCCAATTGAAGTAATTAATGGCGGTAAAACAAGTTTTTTTATGTTGTTGCCTTGAAAAGCAAAATTGCCAATTCTTTTAAGTTTGGTTGCCTTAGAAAAATCAAGTTCAACAATTTTTTCACTGTCTTGCAAATTTGCGCTGTCGGCGTAAAAGGCATAGTCATCGATTTCTTTAAGTGATTCAGGAAAAATTATTTTTGATAAAAAATAAAAGTTTATTTTATTTTTTGAATCATCAGTTTTTTTTGTGTCTTTTTTTGAATCATCGACCTTTTTTTCATCTTTTTTAGTTTCATCAGATTCTTTTTGCTCTGAATTTTGAGCGTTTATTTTTTGATAAAAACGTGATTTTAGACTGAAAAATGCTGATTTTTCGATCTTTTCAATTCCAGATGTCGACAAATCCAATGTAAATGATTTTGTTTTTTCATCTATTTTTACATATGGTGAATCTTTTTTATCTTTTGTTGTCAAAAGTTGTTCTGCTTGTGAAATTACTTGACCACAAGATAAAAAAGTGATTGTTGGTGTGAAAGCGAAAGCAATTTTTAAAAATTTTGTAATTTTTAGCATAAGAAAAATTTTACAATAATTATTGAAAAATTTATAAAATTTAAATATTTTCGTAATTAAATAGGAAAATTAATTAATTTTTTGTTCTTAAATTATAGTAAGTTCGAATTTGAGAAGCTAATTGTTCATCAAGCGGCTTTAGGAAAGTGTAATTTATTGAATAGCGACCCTCGTCAACATTATTTTCTGTTGGCATATTTCCGTACAAAGTTTGTTGGCTTTGTTGTGAGAGATACATATTTAGCGCACGAAGCGAAGTTTTTTCGGAAATTTCTGATTTTATTTTAGTAAAACTTAAGTTTTTTGGATCGCTGATAATTTCATCATTTTCATCGACTAACACAGATTCATCTTCGCCATCTTCAGTTTCGCGAACAGTCGCAACCGCATCATTAAAGTAGAATTTTTTGAAAAATTCGAATGACTTTTTGAATGAAGGTGTATAGTTTATATAATCAAAATTTGCTAAAACAGGTAGTGATTCATAGTCAAACTTGAATCCTTTACCCTTTTTAGTTTCGAATTTTTCGGTTTCTGAATTCTGCACATAATTGAATTCAACCTCAGACTTAGCCGCATCAACTAGTTCGTCAAATTCAAGTTCTTCACCTTTGAAAATTCCTTCGTAGAGCGAATTATAAACTTTATCAGTCAATTCAGGCGATGTATTTTTCAAGATAATTCATCCATCCAAAAGTGTTAAATTGTTTTTAGGTCGGATAATCGCGATTGTATTTTCTTCTTCAAGTTCTTCGTAATTATCTTTAGAATAATGAGCATCGAGAGCATCGCCGTTGTATAAAAATCCAACATCTTGATTTAAAGAGGGATCAATTACTGAATTTGCTAAATCAAGACCAGAAGTTTTAAAAACATTATGGCGAAGGTTGGTATAATCAAAACCAGAGATGTCGCCAATGTAATTTATAAAACCATCTACTAGCGATTTATAGTTTTTTTCAGTAATAATTGCCCCATATTGGTTGGTTTTTTCACCTCCAATTAGTAAATTATCACGCATCGCCTCGGTTCATTCAAAAAAACTATAACCATTTTTACGGAGTGTTTTTCCAATTCCTGCTAGCGATTGATCTTCAAATTTTAGTCCTTTTTCTTGAATTGACTTACGAAATTCAGGACTTCAGTTTTTCTGAAAATCACGCAAATTTACCCTTTTTCCATCACTTTCATAGTCGCCAATTGTGTAGGCGATAACTTTGTCTTGAGTATAATAAGGGATAAAAAACTCTCAAAAACGGTCTTTTATTCCGTCATTGTCAACGTCTAAGTCCTTTTCAGGATTATCGGCTTCTTTCATAAACTGGTCGTATTTATCGATATGTTCAACAATTTCAGGGCGAAAAATCTCTTCAAAAGCTTTCCTTTTTTTGTTAACAAACTCTTGTTTTTCAGAAAGTGATAAATCTTGATAATTTTCAGGTTGAGCAAAAACTTTTGTAAGTTCCCAATTTGGAAAAAGTTTGGAATAGTCTATTTTTTGCAGTCTTCCTTTTTGGGCAAGACGAGCAATTTGAAAATCAGAACCTACCCCCGCAATTGTGCGATTATCCTCGATTGCTTTTGTAAATTCACTAACATCACCAAATTCACGGTAATTAAAATCTTTGTTAATCACATCGCGACCTTGGTCGGAAATATAAGCTTCATAATTATAAATGACTGGTTTGAAAGGAAAATAAGATTTTGAAAAAGATGCAGCAAAAACAACGCTAATTAGCGAAATTCCTAAGGTTATTTTAGCAAAGAGACTAACTAAACTTTTTTTCATTTTTGCTCCTTTTTGTTTTTATAATAAATTCAAACTAAATTAGAAATAACGGAAACAAAAAGCATAATTGTTCCTAACATTAGCGCTCAAGTTTTAAAAGTTCCTTGATATAAAAGCGTCCCAACTGTTTGCGCATTTGATGTAATTTTTGTGATTATAAAATCATCGAAAGATAGAAAAACTACGACTGCAAAGGTAGAAATTATTGCTGGCGACATATGTTTTAAGTAAATTAAAAATCAGGCTTTCATTTTTGAATAACCTAAATCTTGTGCTGCTTCATACAAACTAAGGGAAAATTTTTCACTTTTTGGGAATAAAAGCAGAATTCCGTAAGGTAAAGTCATAACAATATGGGAAATAATTGCTCGGTATAAACCTTCATGAGCTGCAGAAAGCGAACCAAATAGGAAACCTAAAATTGTCGCAAGTGCAACGGCAGTAATCACATCTGGATTGATTAAGGGGATATTTGAGGTTAGTGTTACATAAGTTTTTGCGGTTTTATTTTTCTGTCTTCAAAGGGCAAAAACTGTTAAAAGTGAAAGAAAAATAACAACAATTGCGGCAAAAAAGGCAATAATTAGTGAGTTAATAAACGCAGATGCAAAACTTTCTTTTCCAAATTCATCAAAAGCTTGCAATGTAAATTTATTTCAAGTTGCAGAAACAAAACCTTTTTTTGAAGGAGCGTTAAAAGCAAAAATTGCACCAACTATAATTGGAATGTAAAAAATTGTAATTAAAAACCAAACATATGATTTTTTCAAAATCTCATGTTTTTGGAAAAAATCAATTATTTTAGTCATATTTAAATCCTTTAAATTTCATAATGATAATTGGTGTGAAATGAATTAGTGTATAAATTCCGATAAAAACTAAAAGTGTTACTAAAACAAGTGAAGAAACACGTGCTAAATCAAAAGGGTTTGCGGTATTTGCTGAATTATTAATTAAATTTCCAATTAATTGGTTTTGCGAACCGTTTGGAAGTAGTTTGTCTGAAACAACAATTGAGGTTGCTGCCATTAGAAAAACAAGGGCAAAACCTGAACTAATTGCCCGAAAACTATAAGGTAAAACTACTTTTATCAGAACTCAAAATTTTGAATAACCCAAATCTGTACCTGCTTCAAGTAAATTTTTCGGCATATCACGAAAAATTGTATAAAGCGGCAATACCATAAAAGGAAAATTTAGAAAAATAAGACCAACAATCATAAAAGAATTATTATTAAGATTACCTTCGTCAAACATCGCCAAAAATAAAGTACGAAGTGCAAAAACTTTTGCGATTGTGAAAATAATTAAAGGCGTAACTATTAAAGAAAGTGAATAAATTTTGAATATTTTTGACTTTGAACTAGCAACAAAAAAAGCATACGGGAATGCTAAAATCAAACAAATGAAAGCGCAAACTAATCCGACAAAAATTGAACGGCCAATAATTTGTCAGGTAGTTTGTTCTTTAACCAACAAATGATTATCGAAACTTTGACCGTGAGTTGAAAGTGGAGTTACCGATTTTACAAAAAGTAAAATTAGTGGAATGACTATTAAAATTAATGCAAAAATTGCATAAGGAATAACAAGACTGATACGTGGATTTAAATTTTTTTTAAAATTTTGTCAAAATTTTTCAAAAAATTTAAGAATTTCCATCTTCAATCTCCATTAAGTGGATCGCATCATCGTCTCATTTTAAGTACACTTCGGTCTCAAGGTCGTAAAAATCGTTAGTTTCGACGTAAATTATTTTATTTCCAACTTTAATATCAAGTCAATAATATGAACCTTTATAGATATTTTGGACAACTTTTCCTTTAAAATATCCTGAATTTAGGTCAATATCAATGTCTTCAGGCCGAATAAGTGCATCTAATTTTTGGTTAGATTGAAATTCGGTGTGAATTGTGTATAAAGGAACGCCAAGAATTTCAACTTGATTTTTTTGAATAAATTTTGCATCAAAAAAGTTAGAATCACCGATGAAATTAGCAACTCATTTGTTAACTGGATAGTCATAAATCTGCTTTGGTTCATCATATTGCGCAATTTGACCGTTTCGAATAATTGCAATTTTATCGGATAATTGCAGCGCTTCATCTTGGTCATGAGTTACAAAAATAAAGGTTAAACCAAGTTTTTGCTGAATTCTCTTTAAAAAAACTTGCATTTTTTGGCGAATTTTAGCATCTAATGCTGATAAAGGTTCATCTAATAAAACAATTTCTGGTTCGATGACAAGTGATCTTGCCAATGCAACTCTTTGCTTCATACCACCTGATAGTTCAGAAATTGCGCGATTTTCATTGCCAGTTAGACCAACAAGTTCAATAATGTCGCTAATTTCCTTATCAATTTCGGCTTTTGTTATTTTTCGGGTAAGATATTTTTTTTCAAAACTTTCTGATTTTGAAAAAACATAATTTTCTCAATTTGAATATTTAAAGTCAGAATCATCTAATTTATCCTGTAATTTTCGACGTGTTTTTTCATACAAATTTGGATTTTCAAGCTGTTTGTCCAGGTTTGCTTGTAAAACATTTAATTCAGCAATTTTTTCATCTTGCTTTGCTTGTCATTTTTTCTTTAACTCAGCGAAATTTTTCCAAACTGAATCAGGAATTTCAGTCTCGCTTTTTTTAATTCGCTTTAATTTAAGTCCAAATTCGATATTTCCTCTAACTGATAAATGTGGAAAAAGTGCATAATCTTGAAAAATTGTGGCTGTATCACGTTTATGGGCGGGAATGTCTTTAATGTCGATGCCGTTGAATTTAATTTCACCACGGGTTGTTCATTCAAAACCACCAATTAACCTTAAAATTGTTGTTTTTCCAGATCCTGAAGGACCTAAAAGAGTGACAAAATCCCCCTTTTTAATGTCCAAATTTATTTGGTTCAAAACTTTTTTATCACCAAATTCTTTGTCAACATCAACAAGTGAGATAATTATTTCACTTTTTTCAGTGTTGTTCATTATTGAATTTTCCCCTTGAATAGATAAAATAAAAACAATATCTAATTTGAATAAAAAAATTAAATTTTTATTCTAAAAAAATATGAAAACCTCATCTTTGAAGAAAAAATCTTCTCTAATGAAGATTAATGGGGAATCTATCAAAAATATCAAGTGATGCGGATTCGAAGAAAAAAGCAGCATCTTCAAAAAGAGATGCCTCAAATATGTAAAGTTTTAGCAAATATAAGTACGATTTTTCGAAATCCATAAGTAAACCAAAATTATAATATATTTTTTGTTTTTTCTTTAAAAAAAATTCGTGTTTTTTATAACGAAAATCTGTTGTAATTTTGCTAAAAACATAAGATTTTATAGTATAATTTCGAATTATAAACTAACAAGGTATAGATAAAAAATCATTTTGTTTTTAAGGCAGTTTTCCTTTAAAAAATAAATTTAATAAGCAAAATTATTCATAAAAACGGTTATAAATTAGTAGAAAAAAATGAGACACACCAAGAGAGGTGTGTTTTTTTATGAAACAAAATAAATTTTCAATTAATGAAAAAATCAAATATATCAAAATCGCTGAATCGCAAGGATTCAAAAGTGCGACTATACATTTTGCAAACGAGTTTCGTGAAATTTATAAAAATAAATCAGTTAATAAAAAATCGCAAAAAGAGGGTTTTTTACAGACATATGCGAATAATTTAATTCGAAACTGACAAAAAAAGTATTATAATTATGGCATGAACGGATTAATTAACACACGTGGTAAAAATAAATCACCACGTAAGTCAAAAAAACAATACACAATTAACGATCTTTCGGAAAATGACCGCGGAATTTATCAAGAAATAATGGAAAACGTCCTTAGAAGATACGGGATTGATCCTGCAATTGTAATGGACGAACTTAAAAAGCGAAAACAAGAAGCAGAAAAAGATAAGGATCAAATCGAAAATTCAACAAGACTTTGCAGCGTTTTAAAAGTTAATCGCACATCGATTTATCGCAAAATAAAGGTGAAAAAATCACCAAAAGAAATGGTATACAGTAAAGAATTACTTGATTGAATTCTTGAAAGTTTTAATTTTAACAGAAAAGTAAAAGGTCGAGATAATTTGTATAATGTATACAAAAATCAAGGAAATAATATAAGCACATATGTTTTTCAAAAACACTATGAACATTTAGGGATAAAATCGATTGCTTACAAAAAACAAGGTAAAAATGCGCCAAAAGAAGCTAAATTTTCGCGGATTTGAGCCGAAGATCATATCAAAGGACAATTTGAATCTAAAAATTTTGGTGAAAAATGATTTGCTGATATTAAATTTATAAGAATTGGCGATGATTTTTATTTTTTGCATTCAATAATTGAAACAAAATCTAATTATTTGCTAAATTTTTCAATTTCCAAGACTAGATTTTCAGAAGAAACAATAAAATTAGTAAAAGAAACAATCAAAAAACACAAAATTACACCTAAATTTTTCCATTCAGATCATGGAGTTGAATATGCTAACCACCGATTTGCTCAATTTTTAAAAGAAAACAACATTCAACAATCAATGTCGCCAAAAGGAAACGCGCTTGCAAACCGCCCGATTGAATACTTTTATGCTATTTTACAAAGAGAATACTTGAATGTTGAGGGTAAAATTTTTGAAAACCTTGAAGATGCCCATCAAAAAATCAGCTCATTTGTTAAATGATACAATAAAACTAGAGTGCAAAGTTGCCTTTCATATTTGAGTCCAAATTCTCATTTTGAACAATTTGGTGCTCAAAAAAATTTTCACAATTTTGGAGAATAAAAAATAATAAAAATTTGTTTTAAAAATAATTAAAAATAATGATGTGTCTCATTTTCCTATACTAACTTAAACCATTTAGAACAAAAAAGCGAGAAATTTCTCGCTTTTTTGTTGTTAAAATCTAAATTTGTTTACTTCTTAATCGACTCTAATTTCTGTAAAACAGTGGTAACATCGCCAATTTTACCAATAATTGTAATTTCATCATTTTGTTGAATTATTGTTTCAGCAGCGGGCAAAAAAGCTTCTTTGTTTCTTTTAATCAAAACAACATTGACGTTAAATTGACGTAAATTAGCGTTTTTAATGGTCTTATTTATATAATGTGGCGATTTTACATTAACACTACCAGCAAAAACTCCGTTAGCAATTTCTTTGAGATTGTCAGCGTAATTTAGAAAATTTTTATCAACAGTTAAAAGTGCCATTTTGATTCCAGCTTCCTCTTCTGGACTAATAATTCAGTCAACACCAATCTGTTTTAAAACACGAGCGTGTCTTTTATTAACAGCACGTGCGGCAATTTTTAGATTATTAAAAAGGTTAATTTCTGTTTGTAATTCTAATAAAGTTGCAATAATTTCAATATTATCCGATGTTGCAACAATAATTGTATCAATATCCTCAAGTCCAACCTCGTTTCGCATTGCGTTTATGTCGCTAGCATCCATAATAATTGGCTCTATCGTCGCGAATTCACGAACAAATTTGAGATTTTCAGCCTTTTTATCAATAACAATTACATTATGTCCTGATTCAGCTAATTGCGAAATCGCCGCCCTTCCAAGGCGACCTGCTCCGATTATACAGATATTTGCACGTTTCATTTGAATAAATTTTAGACTAAAATTCAAAAAAAACTTCAAAATTTTTTTAAAAAATATTTAAAAAATTAAAAAACAAAATTCCTATTATTAATTTCTTTATTAAGTTAATTCTCAAATTTCAAAAAAGTGTATGAATTCATAGATTTTTTTGAAATTTGAGAATAGAAAATAATTAATTTAAAAATTACTCTTGACTTATTTTTGTCTTTCTTGATTAAATTTTTAACTAGATTTGATATAATTATTACATTTATTCTGAACAAAAAAAAATAACTTTTTTTTTTTTTGTTGTTGAAAAATTTAATTTTTAATAAAAATGTAAAAGATAAGGCAAAATATAACAAACGGGGAAAAATGAACCTGAAAATTAATTTCAAAAGTTTTCTAAAATCACTTTTCCGTCTCAAAAAAATTCACATTATTTTCACCGTTTATACATCGATTATTCTTCTTGGTGCTGGTTTTTTAGTGGCACCATTTTCTCATAGTAACTCACTTAATAAAATCAATTTTTTAGCCGCACTTTTTACATCAGTTTCAGCTTTTAGCGACACAGGACTCAGTTTAGTTGATACAGGAACAAATTTTAATGTTTTTGGTCAAAGCGTGATCGCAATCTTAATTTCCCTTGGTGGAATCGGGATTTTTGCTGTAAAATTCTATATTTTTAATCATCTTTTCGGAAAAAAAATTAGTATTTTATCCCGTGAAATTCTCAAAATTGAACGTGGATCGAGCAAGTTAAACGATTTAAAAGGTGTGATTAAAACATCAATTAATCTTTTTTTAATTTTAGTTTTCATTAGTAGTTTTGCCTTAACTCTCTACTTTTATTTCTACGATGCAAATCCTGAAAAGTTTTCCTTTCAAAAATCACCTTATAAAGATTTATCTTTATCGATAAGATTTGCGATTTTTCATAGTATTTCAGCGATAAACAATGCTGGTTTTGACATAATTGGCGCTTATAGTTTTGAACCTTATTATTATTCTTATTTTTTGCAAATAATTATTATAATTTTGACAATAATTGGCGGAATTGGTTATCCAGTAATTTACGATTTTTACTGTTATTTTCGTATTAAACTTTCACGGCAAAAAGTGAAAAACTTTCGCTTTTCCCTTTTTTCAAAAATTTCAATTTTAAGTTATTTTGTGATTTCCTTTTTTGGATTCATTCTCTTTATTGCTTTTGAAACAAGTTCTTCATCAAATCTTACTTTTTGAAACCAAAAACAAAATGGCAACTGATTTGATAAGTCTTTTGCACTTTTATTCCATAATTTTATGGCACGTTCAACTGGTTTTCTCACTTTTGATTTAAAACAATTATCACAAGCAAGCACTTTTTTAACAAGTTTATTAATGTTTATTGGATCTGCGCCTTCTTCAACTGGCGGCGGAATTAGGGTTACAACTTTTTGAATTTTTATTATTGTGATCATCTCTAAAATTAGAGGATCACAAGATGTTAATGTTTTTAAAAGGCGAATCACGACTGACAAAATTGTATCAGCCTCAATTGTCTTTTTTATTTCTTTAGTTTTAGTGATTTTCCTTGTTTTTCTTGCTAGTTTTTCACTTGATGATCTTATTAATCAAGGGAAAAGTAGTCCTTATCAAATTCATCATTTGATTTTTGAAGTCACTTCTGCTTTTGGAACTTCTGGACTTTCGACTGGGCTAATTCGTGATTTGTCGGTAGTTTCCCAAATCGGATTTATGATTATAATGCTAATCGGTCAACTTGGAATTACCTCATTTATTTATGTTTGACAAGGTGATAATATCGGCAAACAAAATAAAACTTATATAACCGAAGATATTCTAATTGGTTAGGTTTTAATCGAAAAATAAAATTTTGTTGATGAAAGATTGCTAATTTTTTTGTAAAAATTCTAGAAATGATATAATATTTATAATTATTATATAAGAAAAATTTTAATTCACTAGAAAAAACACAAACTGGTTTTTTAAACTAACGGTTTAATTTCTTATTAAATTTTGTTTGTTTTTTAAATTTTTTATGTTATAATTACTTCAAGTGTTTTTCAAAACCTAAATTTTAGTTTATTTTAAGAATACATAAATGATCTGTTTTTCTCAAAATGTAGAAAATAGATCATTTTTTGTTTTTCAAAAAATTAAAGGTTCATTTGAACCCGTTTTTTGAGTTTTAATAAATAATCAAAACTAAAATTTCTATTTTAATTTCAAAACGGTTAATGAAAACCGAAGGAGAGAAATGATTAAAAAAAGAAAAAAAATATTAATAGTCGCTACTGTCGGATTTTTTGCAATCACATCGCTTGCACTTACTAGTATCATAATTTTGGGCCAAAACAGTTCAAATTATCTAAAATTGTATAATTATGAATATAAATATAACAAAAATGGTGATATTTTAGCTAGTTTTAATCTTGATAAAAATTTTGCAAGTAAAATTGCAAAATCAAAATTTATAAACAAAAACAACGATTCTGAATTTGTTTCTTTTGAAGTTGACAAAACTGGAACTTTAGCAATAAACCATCCTACAAATCTCGATGAAAGTTTTAAATTAACCTCAATCGAAATTCAAGGCAAACCAATTTTTAAAACTGACTACGAAAATGCGCCGATTTTTAAACCTGTTATGTGAAATAATACAACTGAAAAATTACAATTTAATAAAAATCTTACCGCAAATCGAAATGTATTTTTAATTCTAAAAAACGAATCAGGATATAGCGTTAAAAGAAATATTGCTGTTGATTTCCTTGGTCAAAGCACCCAATTAAATTCTAATTCACTAGATTTAGAACAAAAACTTGCTATTCGTGAAATTTATTTTTTCGATGAAAAAACTAAATCAGAGCAACCAATAAATTTAAACGATCTTTTTGTGGAATTTGAGGGGAAAAAAGTAGTAGAAAATCTCGCTAATCAGTCAAACCTTGAAAATGTTTCTGTTCCAGAAAAGAAATTTTCAATAATCAAGTCAGTAGAGCAAAATGATGAAGCTGTTGATATCTATTTTAATTTCATAGATCCCGAAATAACAAGTTCAAATTTAGTTTTAACAATTAATTCTGAAGATGGACAGACAAAACTATCTTCAAAATACGGATATTTTGATTTTGAAAAAAAATTGTATCATTTTGTTTTTGATAAAATTTTGCCAAATAATAAATATCTTTTATCAAATATTTATTTTATTAATTCAAAAAATAAATTAAATGAAATAAAAATTCAAAATAACATCGAGAGTTTCACTTTTGTAAAACATTTTGAGCCAATAAAAATAAAAGAGATTAAGCACTTAAAAAGTAATTTTATTGACCAAATTTGCGGAGTTTTAGAATTACAAGATGAAAACAGCACTTTAAAACAAGGTGATAAAATTAAACTATTTGCATCTGAAAATCAGAAAGAATTTGAATCAATTGGTGAAGTTTTTGAAGAAAAAGGCAAAATCTTTCTAAAATTTCATTTCAACATTTTACCAAACAAATCGGTTAAAATTGAAAAATTAGAACCATATGAAATTAAGAAAAAATTGTGACTAAAAAATACGGAAAAACCAATTTTTCATGAAAAATTGGCAAAATCAAACTTATTTTCACTTGAAAACAAAATTAAACTTGACAAGATTCAGCAACTTAATTTAGATTCATTTCAAATGAATTTAGTTTCTGAAACAATTGATTTGAATGGCGTTCAAGTAAAAGTTGATTTAAATGAAAAAGACAATCAAAATCGAAAAACTGTTGCTACTAACTACAAAAAATTTAATAATGATTTAGCATTTGATAATATTCATTTTGAAAATAATAAAAAATATGTAATTAACACAGTCAACTTTCGTCAGAATGACAAAATTGTTCCGATAGATTTTAGTAGTAATTTTGTTTTTGATACATCAGTTTTAACATTAAAAGAACTTAAATTTAAAGATTTTTCTGAAAATAAATTGATAATTAGTGGAAAAATTTTAAACAATAACAGCAAAAATTTAACTTTGATTTTAAGGGATAAAAATCAAACTTTTAAATCTTCGTCAGTTAAAACTAGCGGAGAAAATGTTGAATTTACTTTTGAAAATATTGATTCAAATAGAATTTTTGACTTTGACAGTATCGAAACTGATGAAAAATGAATTTCTACTCAAAATTTTAAAGTTAGTATTGAACCAAAAGGTATAGAAATTGTAAAAAATGGAGATAATTTTACAAATTTAACAATTAATTCAGCAAATTTTAGTGCTGAATTAAAAAGTTCTGATAATGTTTTTAGCGAAAACCAAACGGTTAGTGCAGTTTTAACCACAGAAAAAAACGATAAAAGTGAAACATTTCAAGGAAAAATTACGAAAAAAGATCAAAAATGAATGTTAAATTTTAATTTTTCTGGACTAAAAAGCGAAACAAAATATAAAATTCAACGATTATTTTTTAATACTAAACCAGAAAAAGCTTGAAAAAATTACAAACTAAACGGTTTAGAAGGTGTTTTTTATGATTCTTCGATTGAAAAAGCGAACCAATTTGAATTCAGTACAATTAAAAATACAGTCGGATTGACCGTTTTTGACCAGACCGAATCACCTTTTACTAAGGAACGTGAATTAAAAATTGAACTAACAGATAAAAATAAATTCAAAGAAAATAAGGCAAAATTGATTTTTCAGGAAGCAGAAAGTTCAACTGGAAAAGAAATAGCATCTGAATTTTTTGTCGAAAACGAAAGTGTCATTAAAACCAAAATTACCCTTGAAAAAACCAACACTTTTTATGAATTAGTAGCAATTCAAACCTCTAATAATGAAAGGATTAAAGTGGAAAAATCTCAAAGTATTAAAATTTTTGCAAACGATATTTTTGAACAGGGGACACCTATTTTTTCAAGCGATAATCTAAATTCAGTCGATGGGATAATTCCTTTTGCCGATAAAAGTCAAAAAATTAAGGAAAATGACAAGGCAAAAATTACTTATAAAACTAAAGATGGAGAATCTCTTGAAGCAGAAGCAACTGTTGAAAATTCGCAGCAAGAAATTGGTAAACCAGAAGAAAATCTGCAATATTTAAGGGTTAAATTTCAAAATTTAAAAGTAAATCAGAAATACCAAATTGAAACTATTGAATTTGGGACTGAGAAAAAGGTAAACTATTTTAACAAGGAAAACACTGAAAAATTTAGTTTCGAAAATAAAATTGACTTGGTAGATAATTTGAAAATTGACGAAAAAACTGGTGTTGTTAGTTTTGATGTTTCTTCAAATGTTGATTTAAGCAAAAACACCCAACTTTTTGATTTAGAATTACAGCATCAAGAAAAAGAAGATAGTCTGGTTAAACTATTTAGGGCTAAAATTGAAAAGGTCAATAATTCAAATTTGGAAGCAAACAGAATAAGATCACATTTTCAGTTTAAATTAAGTTTTACTTTTGCAAAATCAGAGATAGAAAAGATTAAAACTGGAAATTACAAAATTAAATCATTTTCCTGAAATCAAAGCCGAAACAAACAAATTTTAGACACAGGAATGTTAAAATCAGCGATTAAATTAACCAGTTTTGATGATATTAGGAAAGAAATTGCACAAAAATGGACCGAATTTGCCAAGGAAAATCGTTGAAAATTTGTCTCTGAAATTTCAGAAACTGAAATTGAAAATGTTCTAAAGTCAAATTCTTCACTTTTTAGCAACTTAAAAATTACAAAAGAGAAAAATTTTCCTAATTATTTACAGCCACAATACCAACTTGATTATTTAGGAAGTCAATTTTCTGAGTTTTTGGAAAAACAGAATTTTAACTTTGTTGATTATAACATTTTAAAAAATCCTGGTCAAATTTGAGGATTTGGTGATACGAAATACTCAACCTATTTTTCATACAAATACCGCCCAGAAAATGTTTTTGGACAGGGAAACACTTATTGATATCACGATAATTACGGAAATCAAAGTGGGACTGAATTTAAGATGATTCCAAAAAATGTTTCGCAATATCCTCATGGTTTTTATGTCGAAGGAGTGCGTCTACGTTTTTTTGAAAATAGTGATTATACGCCGATAAACAGAAAAGATTGATGAAAAGATTATATTAGTGTTTCATATGAGGATGTGGATGGAAAAATCCATGAATTAGCTAAAGAAAATATTGGTGATCCTAGCAAAATTGCTGAAATTGATAAGCAACTTTCACTAACAATTACGGTTAAAAAACGCCTTAAAAAGTTAATTTTTAGGTTTAATAACAAAATGGGAAATAAATATATTGCAATTGCGCGGATACATTTTGCTGGTTTTGCTAATAAAAACAAAGACTTTTCCTGAGTTTCCCAGTTAGTGGTATAATTAATTTGTAAATATCAAAAAACACTAACAAATAAGGATTTGTTTTAAAAAATAATAAGAAAAAAGTACTAACCTTTCATAACAATTATGATGTAATTATTTTAATAATAAAAATGTTAAAAAAGTTGTTCTTTTTTAGTTTTATAGTAAAAAACCTGATTTGTAAATGCATAATAACCTCTAATCAAAAATAAAAAGCGACTAGAAATGTATTTTGCTAGTAATGTTTGACAAAAATCCGGGTTATAAGTCGAAAAAATTGTTATGAAATAACGTTAAGTTCTAAAAAGATCACCTAAATTAGGAGGTCTTTTATAATTAAGCGTTTGTACCTGAGTTTCCCAGTTAGTGGTATAATTAATTTGTAAATATCAAAAAACACTAACAAATAAGGATTTGTTTTAAAAAATAATAAGAAAAAAGTACTAACCTTTCATAACAATTATGATGTAATTATTTTAATAATAAAAATGTTAAAAAAGTTGTTCTTTTTTAGTTTTATAGTAAAAAACCTGATTTGTAAATGCATAATAACCTCTAATCAAAAATAAAAAGCGACTAGAAATGTATTTTGCTAGTAATGTTTGACAAAAATCCGGGTTATAAGTCGAAAAAATTGTTATGAAATAACGTTAAGTTCTAAAAAGATCACCTAAATTAGGAGGTCTTTTATAATTAAGCGTTTGTAACTGGGAAACTCAGGAGATCACCTAAATTAGGAGGTCTTTTATAATTAAGCGTTTGTAACTGGGAAACTCAGGTAAAAACAAAGACTTTTAATTTACAGTCGAACTAATTTTTTAAACAAAAAGAAGTCACAAATAACAAAAAATGTTTATTTGTGACTTCTTTTTGTTACAAATTTATCAAAAAAAAAAAAAAAAAACTATAAAAATCGAATTATAGCAAAACTTAAAATTAAAGAATTTTTTAAGATTCAGAAAGACTTTGTTCTGCTAAAAGTTTAAGTTTTGCATTTGCTTTTTTGGCCGCTTTTGAAATTTTCAGACGTCTTAATTCACGTCTTTTTGCCATTTGTAGTCTTCTTATTTTGCGCATTTTTTCACCTTTTAAAACTAGTTTTGGTTAATTTTGTTAACTTTGACAACTAATTCATTCGTTTTTTTAACAGGACTTGAAACAACTTCGGTTATATCACGAGCCTGAATTTTTCCGTCTAAATATCCGATTGCAAGACCAGATTTTCCTTCATTAATTAATTCGATTGCTTTCATTGCCATTTTGGCAGTTAGAATTCGATCAAATGCAGAAGGTCTTCCGCCGCGCTGTGGGTGCCCAACTTCCAACGATCTTGTTGTAATTTTTGTTAATTCTTCAATTTTAGCGGCAAATTCTTTTAAATTAGGCAAAACATTTTCTGTAACAGTAATTATCACACTTGGTTTACCTTTTTCGAATTGTTCTAAAACCATTTCACTCACTTGCTCTGCTGTTAGTATGTGAGTGTTTGTAATTAAAATTTCACTACCAGTTGCCATCGCTGAATACAACGCTAAATCTTGGCAGTGGCGACCCATTACTTCGACAACAAAGCAACGACGATGAGAATTGGCGGTATCTCTCAACTTATCAACAGTTTCAACAATCGTGTTTAAAGCGGTATCAAATCCGATTGTATAATCTGTGAATTCAATGTCGTTATCAATCGTTCCAGGCAATGCGATAACATTAATTCCTTGCAAGTGTAATTTATGACCGCCTTTATAAGTTCCATCTCCACCGATTACAACCAAAGAGTTAATACCGATTTTTTTTAAAATGTTTGCTGCAGTTTTTTGGATTTTTTCCTCTTTGAATTCGGGAAAACGAGTTGAACCAATTGCAGTTCCACCGAAACTTGCAATGCCATTGTAAGGAAAATTAACTGCTGGTAAAATTTTTTCTGAAATTATTCCAGAATAACCTTCAAATATTAAAAAAGGTTCGAACCCCAACTCTAATGCTGATTTTACTAGAAAACTAACAGCAGTATTCATTCCAGGAGAATCGCCTCCTGAAGTTAAAATTGCAATTTTTTTAGACATTTTAAACCCTTTTAAATGGTTTTTCTATTTTTAAACTATGTGAAACGGACAAATTAAATTTGAAATGGTACGCCCTAGAGGATTTGAACCTCTGACCCAATGATTAAAAGTCATTTGCTCTACCTGCTGAGCTAAGGGCGCTTTTGGTGCTCGAAACTGGACTCGAACCAGCACGGGATTACTCCCAAAGGATTTTAAGTCCTTTGTGTCTACCATTCCACCACTCGAGCTGCTTTTGCTTTTTGTTTACGTTAAAACCAAAACTAATTATAACATAAACAAAAAGCAAAAGCAAATTTTATTTTAAATTAAAAGTGTTACTTCAGAAAAGAACAGTTACATTGTACCATAAATTAATTTTTTTTCAGTTAAATTTTAAATTTTAGTAAAAAATTAGTAAATTTTGAAAGCTTTTCTTATTTTTTAGTTATGAATATCAAAATTTTTAATTATAGTAAATGTGAAAAAATAAAAATAAAATCAAAATTTTAATTTTTCCAAAGTTAAGTTTTTTTCTACCAACTTTATTATTTACTAGTTGTTTTAAGATTGACCTAAATTTTATGAATTCTAATAATAAAAATAAAAAAAATTATGATTCAGAACGTGAAAAACCCTTTGTTTTCGAATCTATTATGAAAGGTCTTTCAAAAAATCAAAGAAAACCAACGACAAAATTTAAAGGAATTTTTACAGAAAAAGAAATTGAGAATTTACAAATAGGCCAAATAAATGAGCAGCAATATTTTGGCTTTGAAGAAGTTTTAGTTAAATTTTTCAACACTCTTAATGATCAAGGCGAGCTTAAGAAAAAAGAATTACTTTTTACTTATCTAAAAAAAAGAATTGAAAGTGCAAATTTAAAAATTAACCTTGGAATTAAGGATGATAAAGAATATATAAATCAAAAAAATCCGAGCGTTGAAATAGTACATCCATTTTTTGATGACGTAAATGATAGAATTTTTTACAACGAACAATTAGAACTATTTGAATCGGATAAAAATTTAGAAAAATATCTAGATAAAAAGAAAAAATATCTTTTTATTGAAGAAAATTTTATTAAAGAGAAAAAACAATGAAATCCCGTAATTAAGTTAATTTTTCAATTAAATATGGCGCGTTTTCACCTAGATTTTATTGAAATTACTCAAAATATGATTAAAAATATCATCATTTCAATCATTGATTTTGTTATAAATTTAGAAAATACTAAAAGAGAAGAGAAAAAAATAGAAACTGAAATTGATAATCTTTTTGAACAAAAAAGAAAAATCGAAATCGAAATGTCAAAGGAAAATATTCAAGAGTTAAAACCCGAAGAAAAAGTTAAATTAAAGGAAGAAAATAGTAAAAAACTTGAAAAAGTCAGTGAAAAAATTAAAGATAAAAAAGAAAAACTTGAAAAAATAAAGCAAAAAAATTTACAAATTTTGAAGACTAATGTTAAAAAAATTAGTGATTTTTTGACAAAATTTTTCGATCCTATTTTCCATTATTCAATGAAAAGTGACTATGTTTTTCAGAATGAATTTGATCTTCGAGTTAATAACCAACTTGCTTTTAGTAAATTTTTTGAATTTTTTACAAAAAATTTAAAAGAAAAACTGATTGAATATAATATCGATTCCCCCTTTTCAATTTTAGGCAAAGAGAAAAAGCAACTTATTGAAAAATATTTCTTACAGTTAATATAAATTAATAATAAATAATTTATTTATAGTTTAGATTGCATTTTTAAAAAAACGTGGTATAATTTTACTTCTATTTTGTTTTGAAGGTAAGAGAAATGGAACAAGTGTTTAAAAAAGACAAAAAAACACAAAAAATAACCTTTTTTGGCGCTCTTTTAATAGTGCTTGGCGCCAGTATTGGCGCTGGGATTTTCTTTAAGTCAAAATCCGTTTTAGAAAATTCTGGATATAATCTCGCGCTTGCTATCGGCAATTGAATTATTGCTTGTTTTTCAATTGTTGCAATGGCTATCGCTCTTGTGGAAATTTCATCAGCAACTAAAAAATCAAATTTATCAGTAATTATTTGAAATAAACTCTTTAATTCACAGTCTTTTTTTCAAATTTCAAAGAATTTCATAATTTACCTTTATCTTCCGTTTACTTATTTTGTTTTACCAGTTTATTTTATGCAAATTTTGCAAGATGCAATTGCTTCGTTTCGACTTGAATCTAGTAGTGATTGGAATTTAAGTTCTGATTGAATAATTGTTTTGGTAGTTTCAATTTTAATCACAATTTACTTTTTTGCCATCGGGTTAAACGCAAAAGTTGCCGAATTTCATAATAAAGTAATTTTAATTGCAAAATTTTTGCCAATTTTAGTGACAATAGTTGTTGGTTTTGTCTTATTTTTTCAAGGTGGTTCAAGTAAATTAGTCAATGACATTAATTTTTTGCCAGTAGAAAAGATAAAAACTGAAGGCGCTTCAATTTCTTCTAGTTTGCCTGGAGTTGGTGTTTTAATTTCAATGTCAGGGATTTTCTTTTCGTATGAAGGATTTTTTACCGCTGCTGGTTTGCAATCAGAAATGAAAGAACCAAAAAAAACACCGATTGCAATTTTGCTAGGCATCGGGATCACGACTATAATTTATCTTTTTATTGCAATTGCAACTTCAATTGTTGGCGATGGATCAATTTCATCCTTTATTAAAATTGCAAAAAACGAACTAAAGTGATCGGGTTTAACGATTAAATTAATTCTCGGGACAACCTTTTTATTAATTGGAATTAGTTTATTAGGAATTATTAATGTCTTTACTTTATGAGGTCCAAGAGCTTTAGAAGAATTAATTATAACAAATGAATTTTCTTTGCTTAATAAGTGAAAAAAATTCACAAATTTAAAAAAACCAGTAGTTTCAACTATTTTTTTAGGCTCTTTTTCAATTATTTGTTTAGTTATTTTTACATTAATTGGGGTTTTTGCTTTCGATGACCAAAGCTATGGAAATTACGGTAAAAAATTAAATAATTTGTACTCTTTTGCCGATATTACTGGAAATTGATCGGCTTTAATTAGTTTTTTATTAATTGCAGCGGCAATTTACGGATGTATTCGTAATCGCAAAACCCAAAAAATAACTGTTCAAAAACAGAAGTATTTTCTCTTTTTTGCATATGTTTCAGTAATTTTTATTTCTATAGTATTAATTTTTGCGCTTATTGTTCCAATTATTGATTTAATTTTAATTTCTGCTTATAGACCAGAAATTAGTGCTTTTGATCAAATTCTAAAAACTAGAATAACGCAAGTTATTGTACTTTTATTTTTTATTTTTATACCTTGCTCACCGTTAATTTGAAATTGAACCCAAAAAAAACTAAAAAATCTAAGATTAAAAAATTAAAAATGGTTTATAATATAAGAAAGTTATGCAAATTAACTTAGAAAAATTTATTCGAACTGTCGAGGATTTTCCCAAAAAGGGAATTAGTTTTAAAGACATTTCTCCCCTGCTTGCCGATGGAAAAGCATTAAATTACGCAATCGTTGAAATGGCTTCACTTGCAAAAGATGTTGACATAATTGTCGGACCTGATGCAAGAGGTTTCTTATTCGGAACACCGACCGCCGCCTTTCTTTCAAAACCATTTATAATGGTTCGTAAAGCAGGCAAATTACCAGGCGAAGTTGAGGAATTTGCCTATGATTTAGAATATGGTTCATCCATTTTGGAAGTTCAAGTTGGTATGATAAAACCTGGGCAAAAAGTGGCGATCATTGATGATGTGCTTGCAACCGGAGGGACTGTAAAAGCAATCACAAAAATGATCGAAAGAACTGGTGCTACTGTTTCTAAAATCATCTTTTTAATCGAACTTGAGAAGTTGCAAGGTCGTAAAAATCTTGAAAGTTACGACGTTACTTCTTTAATTAAAGTGAAATAGATTTTTTCTATTTGTAAATAAAAAAGTTTTGACTATTAAGGTAGTTAGAACTTTTTTTATTTAAATAATAATTAAATCTATTTAATGTATAATATTACTTGTAAGTTTATTTTTCAACTCAAGTAAAATTTTTTGGGTTTTTTCTTGAGTTTTGCAAAAAACTACGAAAAAAGTATAAAAAAGGAGACATATGGACAAATTTCGCTATGTAAAGCAAGGCCAAATTATGGCAAAAGATGAAGAAATGATCCGTTTTCTTGATATTGACGGAAATCTTTTAAATTCAACAGTTTTTGGTCCAATTGATGAAAAAAAAGATATCCGCCTTTCAAGCGAGCAAATTAAAAAAGCCTATGAATTTATGGTCTTATCACGTCAACAAGACACATATATGACACAATTGCAACGTCAAGGTAGAATGTTGACTTTTGCTCCTAACTTTGGTGAAGAAGCTCTCCAAGTTGCTTCTGGTATGGCGCTTACAAAGGAAGATTGATTTGTTCCAGCTTTCCGTTCAAATGCAACAATGTTATATCTTGGCGTGCCAATGATCAGACAAATGCAATATTGAAACGGAAGCGAAAAAGGGAATGTAATTCCTGAAGGCGTTAATGTTTTACCAATTAACATTCCAATCGGAACTCAATTTTCACACGCAGCTGGAATCGCTTATGCTGCAAAACTAACAGGGAAAAACATTGTTGCAATGAGTTTTATCGGAAACGGTGGAACTGCTGAGGGTGAATTTTACGAAGCTCTAAACGTTGCAAGCATTTGAAAATGACCAGTAGTTTTCTGTGTAAATAACAATCAATGAGCAATTTCTACTCCAAATAAATACGAAAATGGAGCGACAACAATTGCAGCAAAAGCAATGGCGGCTGGAATTCCTGGGCTTCGTGTTGACGGAAACGACCTTTTAGCTTCTTATGAAGTAATTCAAGAAGCCGTTGATTATGCTCGTTCTGGAAACGGTCCTGTTCTAGTTGAGTTTGTAACCTGACGTCAAGGTGTTCATACTTCTTCTGATAATCCAAGAATTTACCGTACTGAAGAAGAAGAAAAAGAACATGAAAAATGAGAGCCAATGCACAGGATTGAAAAATTTATGTTCGACCGTGGCATTTTAGCTCCTGAAGCAAAACAAAAAATTTGAGATGATGCTCTTGCCGTTGTCAAAGATACTTACGAAAAATCACTTGTAGGTCTTGATTCAACAATTGATGAAATTTTCGATCATACTTACGAAGTTTTACCAGAAGAACTTGCAGAGCAAAAACAAGAAGCACTTGAATTTTTTAAAGGAGCAAAATAATGGCAAATTCAGACAAAATCGCTCTTAACAATATCGGCGCAGTCACAAATGCCCTTGATTTAATGATGGAAAAAGACCCTCGCGTTGTTCTATGAGGAGAAGATGCTGGTTTTGAAGGTGGAGTTTTTCGCGCAACCGAAGGTTTACAAAAAAAATACGGAATTGAACGTGCCTGAGATTCACCAATTGCCGAGGCATCAATTTGTGGTGTTGCAGTTGGTGCAGCGATCGCTGGTCTTCGTCCAGTAATTGAAATGCAATTTCAAGGATTTTCTTTCCCAGCGTTTCAACAACTTTTCGTTCATGCCGCTCGTTATCGTAACCGTTCTCGTTCACGTTTCACTGTTCCAATGGTAATGCGAATGCCAATGGCGGGAGGAGTTCGTGCGCTTGAGCACCATTCAGAAGCAATTGAAGCACTTTATGCCCACATTCCAGGACTAAAAGTAGTAATGCCTTCAACCCCTTACGACACTAAAGGTCTTTTAATTGCCGCAATTAACGACCCAGACCCAGTTGTTTTCCTTGAACCAAAAAAAATCTACCGTGCTTTTAAACAAGAAGTTCCAGCAGGAATTTACGAAGTTCCAATCGGAAAAGCAAACGTAATTAAAGAAGGTTCTGATTTAACACTCGTTACTTACGGTGCACAAGTTCATGAATCAATCGCGGCAATTCAACAACTTACATCTACACCAGGACTTGAAGAAGTTGATGTTGAACTAATCGACCTTAGAACAATTAAACCACTTGATACTGAAACAATTATTGAATCTGTGAAAAAAACTGGAAGAATTTTAATCGTTCACGAAGCAGTTAAATCATTTTCAGTTTCAGCAGAAATAATTGCCCGTGTTAACGAAAAAGCATTTGAGTATCTTGAATCAGCTCCAGCTCGTCTAACTGGATATGATATCACTGTTCCGCTTGCAAAAGGGGAAAATTTCCACTCAATTACAAAAGAAAAAATTATTGACAAAATCCGTAAAATTATGGAGTCATAGTTTAAAACTGTTTAAAAATCCACAGAAAACATTCAGAATCAAAGGATCGGGTTCTGAATGTTTTTTTTATTACCAAAAAAATAAAAAAAACTCTAATTTATTAATAAAAAATTAGAGTTATAATCCCCGAATGGAGAAATGGGGCGGATGACGGGGATCGAACCCGCGAATGTCGGAGCCACAACCCGATGCGTTAACCACTTCGCCACATCCACCAAGTCAGCAAAATATATTAATTATAACATAAAAAGAAAAAAATATGAACTAAAAAATTCAGTTAAAAGTGACAAATTGAGAAAAAAACTAATAATAAAAAGAAGACTTTTTAGGCTAATTTACTAATAAATCATTTTAATTATAATTAATATATTTTTTATTAATTTTTTAATTGAAATTAAAAAATTACGAATTTATTCCATAATTAAAAAAATTACTCAAAGAAGAAAGATAAGCAACACTTTTATTTTAGTTTTCCAGCATTTTAATAATTAATGTTCTTTTGACCAAATTATAACCAAAATAATTTTGACCTTTTTCTACTTTTTACAAAAGTAAATGAAAAAATATAGTATAATTTTCTTAAATTAAATAAAAATATTTAATTTTTCCTTTTTTTTAACAAAAGAAAATAGGGGTTGTACTTTATGAAAATAATATCAATTGGAACAAATCACGCTGGAACTTCATTTTTAAGAACATTGAAAACAATTTATCCACAGGCAGAACTTGTTTCTTATGATAGAAATACTGATATTTCATTTTTAGGTTGTGGAATTGCGCTTTGAGTATCAGACGAGTTCAGTGATCCATCTGGACTTTTTTATTCAAATCCTGAACAACTAAAAGCGATGGGAATTAACGTTAATTTAGAGCACGATGTTCTCGAAATTGATCGGAAAAATAAGATAGTTACTGTTAAAAATTTAGTTACTGGCGAAACTTTTAAAGATAATTACGATAAGTTAGTTTTTGCTGGTGGAACTTGACCGATTATTCCGCCTTTTGAAGGAATTAATCTTAAAAACATTTTAGTTTCAAAAACTTTTACCCACGCAAAAGCAATTAAGGAAAAAGCTGTTGACCCTTCAATTAAAAACGTAATCATTATCGGTGGTGGTTATATCGGAATCGAATTGCTCGAAGCTTTTCATAAATACGGTAAAAAAACAACGCTAATCGATATGCAAGATCGAGTTATTCCTAACTATTTTGATCAGGAATTTACTTCCAAAATGGAAGAAAAAATTCGTGCTGAAGGAATTAATTTGCAATTTGGACAAAAAGTTCTTCGCTTTATTGCCGATGAAAGTGGCAAAAAAGTTGCTTTTGTTGAAACAGATAAAGGAAAATACGCTGCTGATCTTGTAATTTTAGCAATCGGTTTTTCACCAAATACAAAAATTTTAGCTGATGTTGAAAAAACACCAAATGGTGCAATTAAAGTTGATGAATTTCAACGCTGTTTAAGTGATAAAGATCTTTATGTAATTGGTGATTCAGCGGCAATGCTTCATAATGTAACACAAAAACACGCACATATTGCGCTTGCAACAAATGCTGTAAAATCTGGAATAGTTGCCGCTTTTCACCTTGCAGGTCGAAACGATATTCCTTTCCCTGGTTATGTTGGTACAAATGCAATTTCCGTTTTTGGATTTAATTATGCATCAACTGGTTATTGTGAAAGAGGATGTTCATTAATGGGAATCGATGATATTGTCACTGAATATCTCGAAGATTGAGATCGTCCAGAATTTATGCAGGAAAAATCAAAGGTTTGAATTAAAATTACCTACCAAAAATCCACACTTAAATTAGTTGGAGCCCAAATTGGATCATACGGAAAACAATTTAATCACACCGAAGTAATTTATTTCCTTTCCCTTGCAATCCAAAAAGGTCTAAAACTACCTGAAATTGCCCTTTCTGATTTTTATTTCCTCCCTCACTTCAACAAACCATTTAACTTTGTAATTCAAGTAATTTTAAACGCATTAGGACTTAGTTATAATAAAAAGTTAGACTAAAATGTTCTTTTTTAAAAATCATTAATTTCAAAAACGGTTTAATTTTAATATATTAAGCCGTTTTTTTTATTTTTATAAAAAAAAGGAAAAAATTATGAAAAACGAAAGTAAAAATCTTGAAAATTTACTAAAAATTTTAGATGAAATTTCTGTTAATGAACTAAACAGTGAACAAAAACAAATTTGCAAACAACTTTTGAAATTATCCGCTGAAAAAAACCTTGATCTACAAGCAGTTTTTGGTTTTTTACTGCAAAGAGTTAAAGTTGGTTTTACTTTTGATCAGGCTCCAATTTCGGATTCTTCAACCGTTGGAATTCTAGAAAAAGATGAAAGTCTTTCTTTTGAAGGCGAGAATAATTTCCCAAAAAATCATTTAATAATTGGTGAAAATTTCGATGCACTTCAAAATCTTTTAGCCATCGAGAGAGAGAGAGAGAGAGAGCAGTAGCGCAAAAAGTACTGTAAAATACGACATAATTTACATCGATCCGCCTTATAATACCGAGACGACGGGAAATGATGGTAATAATTTTTCAAGTGAAATTTCAGCAAAAAAATTTATTTACCGTGATAAATTTAGTCGAAATGGCTGATTAAATCTTTTAAATGAAAGGCTAAAATTGGCAAAAAAACTTTTAAAAGACGATGGAATTATTTTTGTTTCAATCGATGATAACGAACAAGCCTATCTAAAAGTTTTAATGGATGAAATTTTTGGCGAAGAAAATTTTGTTGCTAATTTAATTTGAATCAAGAAAAATAGCCCTAGCGGAAACACTACAAAACAGAATTCTATCGATGTTTATAGTGAATATGTTCTTTTGTATTGTAAAAATATTAACAAATGTGATTTTAATTATAAAATTTATACTGGCGAAGAACGAAAAGACTTTAAATATAAGGATGAATTTTTTGAAGAAAGAGGTTATTATAAAAGAGTTGAACTTTTTCATAGTGCATCATCTCAAAATTTTCAATATATTGAATCACTTGACTATGAAATAGAAGCGCCCGATGGGACGAAATTTATTGATTATCGTAATGTTTTAAACCCTAAAACTGGACGTTATACTTGAGGTTTTGAATCTTTTCAAAAAGGTAAAGAATTAGGTTTTATTGAAATCAAAGAAGAAATTGACAAAAAAAGCGGCACAAAATATTGAAAAGTATATCGAAAACATTATGAAAAAATAAGTTTTAATCCTAAAGCCAGAAATAATAATGAATTAATTAAATTTAGATTAGCTGGCATAAGATTTGGAAACATAATTGAAGTTATAATAGAGGAAGATGTTAAAGATGAAAATAACCAATCTAAAAAAGTTGAACAGAAACCTAAAACAAAACAATTAAAAACAAGAAGTGTAATAACAAGTTTAGGAAAAAAGGATTTAGTTTCAATTCTAGGTGATAAAAATCTTTTTCCCTATCCCAAACCAGTTGAATTAATCAAATTTTTAATCAATTTACATCCAAATAAAGATGCTAAAATCTTGGATTTTTTTGCAGGAAGTGGGACAACAGGGCAGGCAGTTTTAGATCTAAATCACAAAGATGGCGGAAATCGCAGTTATGTTTTAGTAACAAATAATGAAAATCAGATCGGCGAAAATATCACTTTTGAAAGACTTTATCGGATAAATTTTGGGCAAAAAAGCCCAAAAAATCTTGATAAAAACAGAGAAATTGACTGAACAAAAGACAACAAACCCTTTAAGTCCAATTTAAATACCTATAAAATCAGTTATTATGATGTTTCTGTTTTTGAAAATGATAAAGTTTTAGCCGAATTATTTGAGAAGTTCAAAAAAATGCTAATTAATTTTAATGTCAATTCTAAAAAAAGTATTTTTAATAATGAAACTGAAATTATTCAAGCATTAAAATCGTTAAAACCGCAATTAAATTAGAAAAAAGGATAAATATGAAAGCAAGTAGATCACAAGAAAAAGCAATTAACTGAATTTTAGATAAGGCAGTCCAACATTTGCTCGCTTCGAAAATTCATCTAGGAAATCAAGCAGAATTTAATAGACCATATCAAGAATTTGTTAATCTAAAAGCCCCAACTGGCTCTGGAAAAACTTTTATGATGTTTGAATTTATTAAAAGATTACGGGAAAAATTTCTAAATAATTCTGAAATACGGCTAATTTTTGTCGTTTGTACAGTTGCATCTTCTGATTTACCTGGACAAATTTATCGAAAATTCAATGAATACAAAGGTCATGATAACGAAATTGAAATTGAGCATATTCAAAGCCCTACCGCACAAGCTAAAAGTCGTAAAATTAGTGAACAAGATTTTACAATAAAAGCAAAAAGGAACAAAATTTATATTTTAAGTGGTGCTAGTTTCCGAGCAAACACGATAATGAAGGAACAAAATGTTTTCTATAGTTTCAAAAATCAAATTAGCAATCAAAAGTATCGACTAATTTACATCCGTGATGAAGCTCATATCGGCGATTCTGATTCTAGTAAAAAAGATGCAGATTTTCTAAAATTTGAGGATGATATTCAAAAAACCGCGACTTTTATTCTCAAAATGACGGCAACTCCTGAAAATTTTAGTAATTTATACGAAATTAGTGACCAAGATTTGCTACATGATGAGCCACTTTTAATTAAATCACGTTTAAATTTTAATCAAGGATTTGAAGAAAATCAAGAGGTAAATAGTGAAATTATTTTAAAAACGGCATGTCAAAAATTTAAAAAAATAAAAGAATCTTACCGTGAAAATCAAGAATTAAAATCGATTTATCCTGCAATGTTGATCCAAGTTGAAAACAAAACAGAAAAGAAAGCCGAAGAATTTAATGTTCAAATTCAAAAAATCACTGAAATTATCAAGGAAGAAGGTCTAACTTATTTTAAATATTTTGGTGAAAATGATATCGATTCTAATTTAAAAGGTTTTAAAAATTGAAAACTTGCCGATGTCTCAAATAATTTATCACCTATAGATGTGATAATTTTTAAAGTTGGACCTGCAACTGGATGAGACATTCCGCGCGCTTGTATGTTAGTGCAATTACGTGAAGTTAGCTCGAAGAATTTGACAATTCAAACCCTTGGTAGAATCAAAAGAAATCCAAATCCAGGGTTGATCAAAAATGCAAAATTAGTTCATCCAGGTCTTGAATATTATGTTTATAGTAACAAAAAAGACAATAAAATTCAAGGTTTTGAGCTAAAAACTTATACTTTAAAAAATGAAAATAAATCAATCAAAATTATTGTTGGCGAACACCAATTGCCAAAAAATTTAGCAGAAAATGGGCAATTTTTAACTAGTGATAATGCTTTTTTAAGTGATTATAACAATAAAGTTCTGCAAATTTTAGCAAATTTTATTAACTGTGAATACAAAAAGAAGAGCGAAAATAATTTTGAAAAGCAAAATGTTATTCAAATTGCTGAAACTGAAAGTCATTTATTTTTTTTAGAATCGACATTTTTTGAAAAAGAAAAATACAAAAACAGCGGTATTTATAGTATTTTTGAACAAAAAGTTGATCAGTGACTGAATTCAAAAAATCCTAATCGATATATTTCTGGGTTTTTTAGAAATTATGGCGAATCACAACAGCAAGCTGGCTATGAAATTTATAACCTTCTTGGATTAAAAGAAATTGTTCTTGAGTTAAAAAATAAATATCAAAATTTACTAAATGATTATTTAATAAATCGTATTGAAACTGAATTTTACAGCAAAATTATTTCTAAAATTAAAGTTGATCGCGAAAAAATATACACAATCAGTTTGAATATGTTTTGATTTTTGTTTTTGGATAAAAACATAGCCAAAATTAGCACACTTTTTAGACAAACACTTGAAAAAGTAAAAAATCAAAAACTTACTTACAAAATTAAAAAAGTTAAACTTCCTTATGAGCAAGTTTATAAATTTGAAAGCGAAACTGAAAATAGCAAAAACAAGAAAAAAGGCGAAAAAATAGCAAAAATTGATGAATTTTTTACTTACGAATATACTAAAAAAAGTGGAAAAATAGCTGAAAATGAAAATAATATTCCACTTGATTCTAGAAATGAAGTTGAATTTTTGAAAATTTTAAAAAAATATAGCAAAAATATTAAACCTCCATTAAAAAGTACAGAATTTTTCTGAACAAAACCTCATATCAATGAAGAAAATCCTTCGCTTGATTATTTCGATAACGAAGATGGCAGTCTAAAGAAAATTTACCCTGATTTTATTATTGGGAAAAGAAACAAAAATAACGACTTTGATGTTAGTCACCAATTTTTTATTGAAATCAAAGATAGTGAAAGTGATATAAATCCTGAAAAAACAAAGTTAATTTTGGATTCTTTTCTTGATTTTTTCATCGGCTACCGAAACTATCAAAAAAACCAAATTAACACTCCACATGTGAGCGCAATGGTTTGTTATGTTAGTGAAGTTAATAATGAAAATTTAGAATGCTATGGTTATAGCACAATCGAATCGTTAAACAAAATAATTTCGCAAAAATCAATAGTTGAAATTGATAAATGTGCTAGCGATAGGGAAACTTTTTATGAAAGTTGCAGGTTAGAGCGATTATCAAAAAACAGTGAAGACAGCAAAAACAGTCGTGCAAAACATTTCATTAACCTAAAAAATTTATTTTCGGTATCATAAATAAATTTTTTAGGTTAAAAATTCTAAAAATACTATCAATTTAAACTTTAAAAGGATGAAAAATCCGCGATTAAATACAAACTTGAATCTGTAGAATAATCCCATTTTTGTAGTAAAATTATACAAAAATGGGATTATAGTTTTAATTTCAATTAAGTTTAAAATGAAAATTAGTTCAAAGTTTCTCTTTTTTGTCATAGTTCTATAAAATTATTCAGAAATTCAATTTTATAATAATTATTAATGCATCGGAAGCAGAAAAACAAACAGCAAATTAAGAGAATTTCATTAATTTCCTTTTTAACATCTAGTTTAATTTTTATCCCAATTATCACAACGGGATTTACAGATAATTTTTATAGTCACAATTTCAAAAAACATCCTGTTAGTCATTCTAAAAGCACTAATTCAAATCAGCAAATTGTTAATTTTGATTTTAATGACGATCGACTTTTACTTGGTTTTACTAATCACAATCCTTCTGAAAAAGTTTTTCAGGAAAAAAAAGAAAAAAATACGGCTTCAAACGTTTTTGAAAGTTTTAGCATAAAAAAAGAAGCAAAAACCAATGTAAAAATTACTCCAGGATTTTTAAAACCTGGTCCAATTCAGTGAAATTATAAGTCTAATCCACAAAAAGCTGGATATAATTTTCTTTATGACAAAATTGTTCATCCTGGCAGATATTGGAATCGAATTACAGGAAATCCAGAACAAATTGTGCAAAATGTGCGAATTGGCTATTGGAATTTAACTACTTTTGATGATCAAGCAGATTTTAGCAACATTGCAAAAACAATTTTAGACACAAAATCTTCATTGATGGCTTTATCGGAAAATATCGATAAAAACAGTGATTTAAATTCTAGTAAAATTTTAGAAAATCTAAACTCAAATAGTGAAAATTCCAAATCTGAATGAGTACAAGTTAGTTCAAAAAATGAACAAAACCAGGAAAACGAATCGAAAAAGTACAGTTTTTTCTATAAAAAGAACGAATTAAAACTTTCTGGAAAACACATTAGAGATTCTAATTCTGACCCTTTTTTAGTATCAGATCAGCAAATAAATAATACTTTTCCAGTTGCGCTTGGTTTTAAAGCGCTCAATAATAACAAAGAATTTTTAGTTATTATGGGTAATTTTGTTCAAAAAGGTCAAGAAAAAGAGCAAAAACCACAAGAAAATACTGAGAAAATTATAAAAGAATCAGAAGAGGAATTAGACACTAAACAAGACAGGATTTATGATCCTGTCTTGTTTAGTGATGAAGAAAAAACTGTAATAAAACAGGCACAAAATTCACAACCAACTAAAAAATTAGCAGAAATTATTGAAGAATTCAAGAAAAAATCAGGAATTTCTGAAGTAATTTTCCTAACTTCAACGGATCAAAATCGAAAACTTGGAACTGGTTTAGGTAAGGAAAACTTTGATGCTTTAATTAATAATTCCAACAAAATTACAAACGGTTTGATGACTCAAACGCAAAATCTAGTTAAAAAAATTGAGTCAAATAATTCAGGTATAAATTCACCTTTAGTTGTTGATTTTACTACAGGTCTTTATTTTAAGGATCAAACTACCATTGAAATTGAGGGAGAAAAACTACAAAAATTAAGGTTTGGAAAAATCCCTGAAGAACAAAAAGATGTAAGTCCTGAAGATGCCGACAAACCTGAAAATTCTCCTGAAGATCAAGATAAAAATAGTAGTAACTCTAGTCAAGATCAAGACAAACCTGAAGAAAAAGATCAAGATAAAACTAAAAAAGAATCAGATACAGATAAAAAAGTAGAAGAGAGAAAAGATAAAGACGCATCTGAAGAAGAACAAAATAAAAAACCTGAAGAAGATAAACAAGAATCAGATAAGGAAAAAGAACAAAAACTGAACGAAAATGGAGAGGAATCACAAAGAACAGGGAAGAAACCAACCGAAAATCAAGAAAAAAGAGATCTAGAAAAGCCAGAGGAAACACCAAATTTAGTACGTTTTGGTTTTTGAAATATTGATAAATATGGGTTCTCTAATTCAACAACAAATAGAAGAACTAAAGTTAGCACTGAAGAATCAAACGATGATTCTGCTCTTGAGTTAATTTTTGAAGTATTTAAGAAAATGAACCCAACCGTTGCCGGTCTTGTTTTAAAAGATGTAAGTAAAAAAAATATTGAAAATGCAATTAAGAAATTAGTGCAAAAATTAGAAAATCTTAAAAACAAATCAGAAACTCAAGAATCCATTAAAACTCCGGTTTCAGAAAATGTTGATAGTAAATTAAGACAAACTGCTAAATCTGAATCCATTACAAGATGAAAATACGAAATTTATGACCAAGATGAAGTAAAAAAAATTAATGATGAAAAGGAAGAAGAAAGTGCTTCCCAAGATTCTGGTAGTCATCAAGGTAAAAGAGGATCTAAAAAAACAAGTCCTAAAAAATCCAAAACTGGAAAACGTAAGTTTCTTTTTCTTTATGATTCGGAAATTTGAAAAATGGTAAGTCAACAAGCAGAACAACAAATTAATGCTAAAAATCCATTTATTTCATTCGGTGAAAAAATTGGTTCTACTGAAAGAATGTGGCGAAATCCACCGGTAGGCGTCACATTTGAATTAATAAAAAAACAAGAAAGTGGTGAAAATGCTAAAAACGGTGAAAAAAATAGGCAAGTAACTTTTGTTTTAGGAAGTTTCGATAGCGAAGGTGCAACAAGCCCTGATGAAAAACAAACTAGAACCTCTAGATCTGAAAGAGGTTTGACTTCATCAAGATCAACAGAATTAAATAGTCGAAGTCGTTCGAGATCACGAGGCTCAACTAGATCAAAAATGTTAGAATCCGATAGTGAAACTCAAAGTGATGAATCAATAAGTTCAACTAGAACAATAAATTCTACTATTTCTAAAATTAGCCCTGATTTTTCAAAATACACAGGTCAAGGTTTGCAGGAATTAACAGAAGCAACAAATTTAAAAGACACCCTTGATCAGTTTAAAAAGGACAAACCAACACAAAATCTTCTTTTTGCTGGGACAACCAACATTAAAAGAAAACATTATTCTAATGTTTTTGAAGATTTATTAAAATCATATTCACAATTAATGCCAACTAACCAGCCAACAAAAATTTTCAAAAAAATTGGTTATTCTGAATCAATGAACAGTATGTTTTATACAGGGCAATCAGCACATCCAAATGTTGCACAACGAATTGATTGGTATGGTCTTGAAGGTTATACAAAAAATAGCGAACCACAAGGGCCAAAAGATCCTGAAACGCTGAAACAAGCTTTTGAAAAATACGTTAATGGAAAAAGTGGTTCAAAAAAATCTAAAAAATCAGGGGATTCTCAAAATTGGGATCCACTTAAAACCCTGTCAAATCATGCTCCAATAGTTGTTGACATTGATTTTAATAAACCATTTGATAAAAGCAAATTTGAAGAACAACTTAAAAAAGAGCAAGGAAAAAGTGTTAATTCACAAACGGATTCTGATGATTCAGATTCCAGTGAAGAGGAAGAAAACTAAAAACCCTATAAATTCATAGCTAAATCTTTGAAATCTATTTTTAGATTTTAGATTTCAATTTAAAGTTGAACTGATTTGCTGTTCCTTTGAAAGTGTAAAATCCCCAAAAAAAAGCTTTAAATTTTTTAAAGCTTTTTTCATTTTTCTATTAAAAATAATCTATTAATTTATAGATATTTTGAAATTTATGGTATAATTTATTGTGGAAATTGTCGGAGAAAACTTAATTATGTCAAAAGATTATCAAGCGGAAAATATTGTTGTTTTAGAAGGTTTGGAAGCGGTTCGTAAACGTCCAGGAATGTACATCGGTGGTACAGGGATAAACGAATTGCATCATTTAGTTTGGGAAATTGTTGATAATGCTGTTGACGAAGCGCTTGCTGGTTTTGCATCAAAAATTGCAATTACAATTTTTGATGATCATAAAATTAGTATCGAGGACAATGGAAGGGGAATTCCAGTCGGAATTCACCCAAAACACGGAGTTTCTGCAGCTGAAGTTGTTTTTACAGTTTTACATGCTGGTGGAAAATTTGACGGAAATTCTTATAAAGTTTCTGGCGGACTTCACGGAGTTGGAGCTTCAGTAGTTAATGCCCTTGCAAAAGAATTGGAAGTTTTTATTAGTCGTGAAGGCAAAATTTGGTACCAAAAATTCATTAATGGTGGGCAAAAAACTGACGACTTAAAAGCGCTTTCTGATTTAAAAAGTGACGAAAGCGGAACTAAAATTGTTTTTAGTCCCGATTTTGAAATTCTTGAAAAAAACAGTTTTCAACTTCTTACAATTGTTAGTCGAATTAAAAACACCGCGTATTTAACAGGTGGAATCGAATTTGTTGTCAACGACAAGCGAAATGGCTTTTCGCAGAGTTTCTGTTTTAACGGCGGAATTCGCGACTATGTTATCGAACTTAGTAAAAATTATAAAAAAATAATTGATACAATAATTTATGCTGAAGCAGAATTTGAGCATAACAATGATACTATCAAAGTCGAAGTTGCACTAAATTATGTCGAGGATGATCACTATCAAATCAAAAGTTATACAAATAATATTCATAATACTGAAGGCGGAATGCACGAAATCGGTCTTTCTGATGCGCTTTTACGAATTCTTAACAATTACGCACTATCACATAAATTTATTAAATCTGAATCTGATAAATTCGACAAACAAGATATCAAAGACGGTCTAATTGCGATAATTTCGATCAAACATACAAACCCGATTTTTGAAGGTCAAACTAAAGGAAAACTGAATAACAAAGAAGTTAGACAATTTGTTAATAAAGCTTTTTCTGAAGTTTTTGAACGCTTTTTAGCTGAAAATCCTGATGATGCCCTGAAAATAATCAAGCGGAATTTGCTCGCCCAAAAAGCTGCGCGGGCAGCAAAATCAGCTCGTGAGGCCGTTAAACGAAAATCAGCTTTTGATGTTGGCACACTTCCAGGAAAACTAGCAGATTGCTCAACCAAAAATCCGCAAATTGCTGAACTTTATATTGTTGAGGGAAATTCTGCTGGCGGAAGTGCAAAAATGGGAAGAGACCGTCATTTTCAGGCGATTTTACCTTTACGTGGAAAAGTAATTAATTCCCAACGTTTCCAATTAGAAAAAGTTTTACGTAACGAAGAAATTCTTTCGATGATTACCGCCTTTGGCACTGGCGTAGGTCCTGAATTTAACATCAGCAAAATTCGCTACCAAAAAATTATTATAATGACTGACGCTGATTCAGACGGTTCGCATATTCGTTCGCTTTTGCTAACATTTTTATTCCGTTATTTTAAAAAGTTAATTGAATTTGGTTTTGTTTATATTGCAATTCCGCCGCTTTATAAAATTTCACAAAACAAAAAGATTCTTTATGCCTATAATGAAGCTGAAAAAGAGAAAATTTTAGCAGAAATTAGTGCTGAAAATTCCAAATTTAGCATCCAAAGATACAAAGGACTTGGGGAAATGAACCCAGAACAACTTTGAGAAACAACAATGGATCCAGCAACAAGAAGGATGTCGCAAGTGCAAATTCACGATGTCGAACAAGTAGCGCAAATTTTTGATTCACTAATGGGAACCGATGTCACTTTAAGGAAAATTTTCATCGAAGAAAATGCCCAATATGCAAAAATCGATGTTTAGATTCTACTAGTTTCACAAAGATTTAAAAACAAAAAAAATACACCGAAAATGTGTGATTTTTTGTTTTGATAAAATTAATTTTAATTTATTAAGTTTATTAATTATTATTGAAATTAAGTATAGCTAAACTGTAAAAACTGTAAAAGCGAAAAGTAATAAGAGTTTTTAGAAAAGCAAGAAAAAACCTTTAATAGTTAAAAATATACTAAATTAGTAATAAAATAGAAAAAATTTCAAAATTTAACATTTAATGGTAAAATTAATAATAAAGTTATGATAAATTTCTTATCTGTGCTAATTTTAAATATTTGGAGGTAGAGACGGAAAAAGATTTAGATTATTTAGATGAAAATCTAAAAAAAGTTTTTTTTATTCTATCGGCATTCCTTTAATTATTACACCAATTTTTGTGCAAACTAGTTATTTGCAAAAATCAAAATATTGGTACAATAAAAATACAAACAAAAAAATCCTAATTAGAGATTCGTTTTTGACAACTCTAAGTTTATCTAGTGATAAATCATTGTTACCAAAATCAAATGATTTTGAACTAAAATTAATTTTAAATCCCGATTTTTCTATTGAAGATGATAAGAAAGTAAAAAATTTTAATCAAAATTTTATTAAATTAGTAAAAGATTTAAATTTTAAATTCAAATCTTTTGAAACTAGTAGTATTTTACCGTTTGCTTGATTCTATTTCGATAATGAATTAGAACGTGAAAATTTTATTAAAAAAACTATTAATTTAAAGGAAATTAGTCGTTTTATTGTTTTTAAAAATGAAAATGCAAATCAAAATGATTTAAAACGAATTAGAAACGACTATTATAGCGAGCCTGATACTGAACCTACTGGTTATTCTTATCCTAAAGAGTATAAATACAAAAACCAAAATACAGACCTAGATTTTTTTCCACATCAAGATGGGGATAAATTTAAGGAATCGATTGATAAAAATATTTCAATTGTAAAGTTTGATAAAGAACAAAAGCGAATAGGCGCATTACCCATTAAGGATTATGAATGAATACCAACATATAAAGGGTTTCCACTTACCAAAACAGTATCAAAATATCCAATGCCCCAAGAAATAGGTGTGCTGGAGTTTGCAAAAAGTAAACTTATTTTTGATAAAAAATTTGAATCCTATTTTGCTAATCATAAAATTGATTTTTTTAATCCTGACAAAAAAGAAATTGTTTCTGAAAAGGGTGAATCACATGCAACTCTAGTGTCAATGATTGCGGCTGGAAAATATGGTGTTGATCGAGATTCAAAAGTATTTTTAGCTTTTTTTGACACGGATGGCGGTTGACAAAAAGCATTAGAAGAAATGGTTTTAAACCAGGGAATCAAAGTAATTAATCATAGTTATGGAAGTAACCTTTCAGATGAACATGACTACGATGATAATGCTTATTTTTTAGATTTTCTAGCAAGAAAATATGGTGTTATCAATGTTTTTTCCGCTGGCAATGGTGCAAAACCTAATGGTAGAAATCCTTGAATTAATTCGCACAAACTTTCACTAAATACAATTGTTGTTGGTTCACTGGGTAAGCAATCTGATCCTTCAAATTTAGCATATAATAAAATAGCACATTATTCTAACTATCAACTTAAAGATAGTCTATCCGAACTTGCAAAACCATTGGTTGTTGCTCCTGGTTATTTTTATGATCCAACACAAAAAAAAGTTAATTCAGGAACTAGTTTTTCAGCACCTTTAGTTACAGGATTAATTTCAGCGTTGTTACAAAACAGTGATTATAACCCGTCACTTGATTTTAACGTTCCTGCGATTAAATCGATACTTTCTGCTGCTGCTGTAAGTCCAAAATTAGATAATTTAAATTATAAGCCAAGCGGATATGAAAGAAAAATGGGGGCTGGAACTGTTAATTATGAAAATATGCTTTTAGCCGCCAAAAATCTTGTTACTTTTACGGTTTCAACCTCGCAAAAACCTGGTAACGTTTATACAAGCCGCGATATTTCGCTAAAAACTGGTCAAAAAATTAAAATTGCCTCATCGTGGTTTTTTAATCCCGGGTTGCTAAAAGGAAGGGAATTAAAAACTCTTAATGATTTATATGGATATGCAGATTATTATGGAATTTCAGAGTCTTTTGTTCATCATGTTAACAAATTAACACTACAAAGCAATGATCAATTAAATCAAAAAAATTATCCACAGTGATTAAGACATAAGGAGGAATTATTAAAAGAAAATAAAACTTGGTTTACTGATTTTGATCTTGTGTTAGAAAAGAAAACTAAAAATGGTGAATGAGAAAAGGTTAAAAAAATTTTAGCTACTTTAACCAATGACGAGTTAATTGAATATAAAACTGATGAAGATGGAATTTTTCGATTCAGAATTGAAAAATATAACAATTTAAATTTAGAAGAGCAAATGGATGACAAAATTGCAGTAACTTATTTGGTGCATAATGATGAATAAAATAAAACTTTTTATAAAAACTTTATTATTAAACGGTAGTTTTTCTATCCCTTTAATTCTAGTTTCATGTATTACTGGAAATGATGGCAAAGTCGTCGATGATCACAAAATTGACGAGGAAAATAAAATTGATACGGATAAAATTCTTGATGAATTTAAAGGTTTGATCCAAATTGATTATCAAAAAAAAGGAATAAAATCACTTTCTTTTTCCCCAGCTGAAGCTTATTCTGAAGTTGTAAGGGAAAAATATGAAAATCGATGAGATAAATTGTTTGATAAAAAACTTTTAAATGAAAAAGGATTTTTGGAAATATCTAGTTTTCAAGATTTTAAAACAAAGGTTTTTGATTCTTTTGTTTTAAAAACAAAAGACATTGCTAATTTTCCAAAGATTAGTGAAATTGCTTTTAAAAAAGAATTTGAAAATAAATTTTTGGACGGTCAGAAAATTGAAGACGTTCTAACTAAAAAAAACATTCTTATATCAGAGGAAGATGTCTGAAGTTATGGTTATTATTTACATAGTTTCCGTTATTTTTTAGTTTCAGAAGATGATAAAACATTTTCAATTAAAATTTTTGTAGAATCAGACATTTCTCGTGCTAATTTTAGTATTGTTAAAGATGCTATTCCCAGAGTTGATTCTACTATTTGAACTGTTTTTCAAGTTCCAAAATCTAAAAAAGTTTCTTATAGAACGTTAGATGAAAATATAAAAAAAGATAAACTCAATCAGAAAGCAATTTCGCTAGAAGTTCAAAAAGAGTTTCTTAAAATTTTTGAACATCTTAAAAATGAATACAAAGATATCAAGCAAGAATTTTTGAATAATAAAATCAAAAACAATTTTGAAAAATTTTTGTTTTCAGTTCAAGAAAAAGAAAAAATTCACCGAAATTCTAGTTCAATTTTAACTTCTTTAAATGATAAAATAGATCGTTTTAACAATCCTTTTTTTAAAGATTCACACGTAATTATCAAAACAAAAGAGGATTTTCAAAATCTAATTATTAAAAGATGAAAAGAATTAAATAAAGATGAGTCAAAATTGACTGAAGCAGAATTAATTAAAAATTTTGAAAAAGACTTTTTAGAAAATAAGCAACTAGATAATGTACTTCAGAGTCAAAATATGCTTATTTTTGAAACCTGAATTGATAAATATTTGCAAATTCATCAAAAAAATGAAAAAAATTCCTACCAATTAATTAATTGGCTAATTCCGTTTAAGAAAACTGAAAATGAAATTCATTTTAGCGCAATTGATCCTAAAAACGACTTTTTGAACCGATGTTTTTGCAAGAAATGAGAGTTGCCATTTGCAAATAATGCATTCAATTTTTCTAATGTTGGCTTTCAAGTAGTTCTTGTTCCTAAAAATCTAAAGATTATTTTTGAGAAAAATGTCGATAAAATCGAATTAAATGAGAATTTAGTTAAAAATTATGCTTAAAAATAATTAAAAAATAATGAAAAAATATTTTTTCTTTTCAACTGAAAGTCCAATTTTATTGTTTTTAAAAACGCTATAGTTGGATTTGATTTTAATATAAAAAGATGTAAATAATGCTTAAACAGATACGGATTTTAGTATTTTTCTGTTTTTTTTTTTTTTTTTTGGTAAACAAAAGTTGGTATAATTTTATTGTGCAAATCTAGTAAATTTTTTAAATTTAGTTGCTTATTGAAAAAATTTTAAAGAAAATTAGCATTAAAATATTATTTTTATTGCTAATTTTGCTTTTTATTTTATTTTCATAAGTGCGGAACTAAATTCTAAAAAAATTTATCTTCCTAATCAATACCGAGGAGGTTAGAGTATGAACAAATTGCTAAAATCAAAAACGTTTAAAATTGGTTTAGCAAGCGGAATTGTTGGTATTGGAATTTTTGGTTTAACTGTTGGACTTAGTTCGACAGCAAAATATAATTCTGAAAATCCGCGTAAAAAGGCTAACGATTTTGCTGCAAAAGTTTCAAATTTAGCGTTTAGTCTTGACGCCTTTGATCCTAATTCCGATTATAAGACAGTTAAGAATGCACTTTTAGATAATAATAACCAGATTAAAAACCCAGATGAGGTTCTAAAATCGTTTTCTTTTTTCCAAAAAAATGGTGAAGATCTTGAAAAAATTAATTTCGAAGATACCGAATTTACAAGTGCAAAAATAAAGTACCACATTCTCGAAATTGTCCCTGATGATGCTAATCAAAATTTCAAAGTTAAATTTCAAGCAAGTCAAAAACTTGCAAATGGTGATGTTGCAAAATCTGATATTTACGAACAAACTGTTGCTTTTGCTAAACAAGCGAATCTTTTAATTGCCGAGTTCAATTTTTCGCTTAAAAAAATTACCGACAAATTAAATGAGAAAATTCAGAATTTACTATCTACTAAAATTAGTAATTTCGCCGATGAAGGACAAAGTTCGCAGAAAACTACAACATCAAAGTCAGCTACTCTACCAACTTCTTCAAATCAAAAAGATGTATCAACACTTCGTGCAGTCCATTTCCAACAAGATTTGAATCAATCTTTAAGTCCGAAAGATTTTGGTACCAAACTTGCCTCCTATTTCCCAACCCTTAATAATTTAGTTGAAAGTTTAAATAATTCAGAAGAAAACAAAATTCCTAACCAAACTGGTAGAATTTTTGATTTTAATTTTATCCGTGATCGTTCAACAAATCAATATGTTAGCGTCCAAAACCAAGTTCCTTCTTTCTTTTTAGAGGCAGATTTAACAACTGATGCTCGCGAAACTCTTGGTTCAAATGTTGATTTTAAACGAATTATTAATGCTGTTAAATTAGAAAAAAAAGATAAAACTTCTTATTTTTTAGATTTAAATGATTTTATTAGTAATTTAACTTTAAAAAATCCTGTTGCATCCGATTTTGCTGATACAACAAGCAGCAAATTTGCTTCCGAATTTCTTGCCGATGTTAAATCAGGATTTTTTAGTGATCAAAGTGAGAGATCAAAAAACACAAAATCGGAAATTGATAAACTATTAAAATCAAGCAAACTTGGGTTTTCCTACGGAAAACTAGAAGAAAAATTTAAAAATCATAAAACTTCATCACTTAGTTATTCATTTGATACTTTCAAAGCAACTATTGATAAAAATGATAAAACTAAAGTTTTAATTCCTTATACAATCGCAATAAACGACGGATTTTTCTTACAAGGAGGAAGTTCTTCTTCACAAATTGCAACTAAACCTGGAGTTTTAGAATTATCTGGATTTAAAAATTTAGACCAAAAAGAATTACCAAAACAAAACAAAGATTTGTTTAGTCGCCGTTATTTAGAAAAACTTGGTCAAAGTCAAGATGATGTCAAGAAAAAACAGGCTGTTTTTGCAGCAGGCGGACAAATTAGAACTTCATCAAGACCGCTTGCAAAAGAAGAATTTGAAGAACTTTTTAAGGATAGCGATAAAAACAGAACTGAAATTCGTAAAGCTTTAGCAAGTAATTACGATTTTGACTTCGGCCCTTATTTTTCACTTCTTGATTCTTGAACTGGAAAAACAAGATTTCCAAAACTTGAAGATATTAAAAAATTATCACGTGATGAAGCAAAGTCAACCGCTGATAAAAATGTTTCAGCAATTAATTCCCGTGATTTTTTCCGTGATGGTCACCAAGTTGCAAGTTTTTTCCAAGATCTACTAACAAAAGATCAAAAAACAATTTTAGAAACCTTATTTGAGCTTAGCAAAAAATGAGGAATTGTTGATGAAAAAGTAACATTACCAAAAAGCCTTTTAGAATCAAAAGGAAATATGTTTGCTGAAGCTGATAAGGTTGAATTGAAACCAAAAGCAACACCTGCAACGACGCAACCAACTGCAGTTGCTGCTCCAGTTGCTGCAGCTCCTGCACAAACTTCAACCGAAGCTGAAATCAAAAAACTTTCATTTAACGATCTTTGACAAGATTTAAGTGGTTTTGGATTTTATGGAACTTTAATTTTGCCAGATGAAATTAAGAAAACTTTAACTAGCAAAAAAACAGATGTTGAAGTTTTTGATGAACTAAAAAAACATAAAATTCCACAATTTGATAATCCAACAAAACCGAATGATGACAAAAAATTAACCGAAGGAACCAAATTTGAAAAATTTGGCGATGTGTTGAAGGCTTTTTTCCTAAAAGCTGCCCAATTTGATAACTTTAAATCTTGAACTAAACTAGATGAAAATCTTAAATATAGTTTGGAATTTACTAAAGAAACTGAAGAAGAAAAATCTAGTGTAGAAGAAAAAATAAAGAAAGCGGAAACTGACGCTTCTCCTAAATCCGAAGGAACCCCAAACCAAGGTAAGAAAGCTGAAGGTGCTCAGAACCAAGGTAAAAAAGCAGAGGGCGCTCAAAACCAAGGTAAGAAAGCCGAAGGTGCCCAGAACCAAGGCACACAAAATCAAGGGAAAATTCTTCCAGTTAAATTTAGTTTTAAAATATCATATGGTGAAGATAATCAAGAAAAAAACTTTAAAACTCCTGAAGTTAAATTATTTTTACAGTTAGATTCAGATGATTCATATAATAAAAGAAAAGATATTAAAGAATTAGATAATGCAATTTTAAGTATTCCACGAGAATACGGTGAAACAACTTTGGAGGCTGGAAAATTTGAAAGTTTAAAATTAGAAAATACTACCCAACCATCGTCTAGTTCTTCCAAAAAAGTAAAAGTTTCCGAATATCTTGATGAATTAGGTAAAAAAATTGAAGAGCATTTAAAAGAAAAAAAATATGAAACTAAAGTTGAATCAATAGAAGAATCAACAGATAAAAATACAAAAACTCTTTTCTTTAGGTTGAAAAAAAGTGATTCAGCATCTTCACAAGGCTCTGGAGGCGGAACAGGCGGTTCAGTGTCTAGTGATGAAAAAATTTCCACCCTTAAATTTAAAGTTACTGTAAAAAAAGGGCAAAACGCAGCCAGGAACACAAACACCCAGGATCAGCAAGCCAACCGGGGAAACCAGGGAGCAGCATCCAGCCAGGCAAGCCAGCCAGGAGCAGCGAAGTAGTCAGTCAGAGTCAGGATCAACCAGGTAAACCTGATAATTAAATCGATTTTTAAGTAAACCTTCATCAATTAGTTCAAAGTTAAAAAACAGAAAAGGACAAAATTATGAAACTTTTTAGGAAACCTTTGTGAATAATACTAACAGCAGCATCGCTAACAGTTGCGCTTTCAGCGATTGTTGGTGTTTCGGTTGGTGTTAAATCATATAATAATTCTTATTATTCTTATTTAAATAAAAGTCCTGAATTACATACAATTTCTGGAACTTCGCCGATTAGTGCAGAAGAATTTAAAACTATAGTTACTGATTTAAAATTGAAATCTAACTTTAGTAAAATGTCAGCAAAAACTGCACTTGATCTTGCAAAAAGTAAGTTATACCAACTTGATTTAACTTCAGCATACGATTTTGATAAACTTAAGGCAAAAAATTTTCAAGTTAGTTTTGACTTTGAAAACGCAACTGTTGAAGGAAATGTAATTAAAAATGTTGTTGTTTTTGCAAAATCAGATAAGGATCAAACAACTTATTCAAAACAAGTTGAACTTAAAGGTTTTGCAACAACCGATGAAACAAGTGGTGATTTAGATAAATTCCAAATTGATCAATCAAAATCATTCGTTGATTTATCGCGGTCAAATTTATCGTTAAGTGAATTTAAAAATTCTTTGCAAGATAATTTTAAAAAACAAAGTTCAACTTTAAATGCCTTTTCTAAGTTAGAAAAGGCATTAATTTTAACTAATGCCAGTCTTTCGCTTTATAATTCGCTCGAAGAACCCGTATTTCTTGATGAAAATTATAAATTAGAACCCGTTTTGGATAGTGCTAAAAAAGAATTAAGTCTAGTAGAAAAACAAGGAAAATTACTTTTAGAACTTAATTTGGTTGGTGAAAAAAATAAAAAATCTTTAAAATTACAGCTAGAAATTCGTGGTCTAGTTTCAAATCAGGAAATTAGCAATGCCTTAAAAACTTGATTTGAAGAAAACCTTGAAAATAAAGTTGAAATGAAAGAAGAGTTGCAAAAAGCTCTTATCGAAGACAAAACCAGCCTTGTTGATCATTTGTATAATAGTAAAACTGGTACAAAAACAAGTGCTGTCATAAAAAAAGACTTTAATCAACTTTTTGATTTATCCCAAACTCAATTTGATGCAGAGACAAAATTTGGAGACTATAAGTTAAATGTTCAACCAAAAATTGCTGATGCAACTAAAGTTTCAACTGAAGATAAAACTAAATTAGTTTCATCTAAAAAAGTGCGTTTTGAATTTGTGACTACTGTTAGTCGAAATAATGCTGAAGTTGCAAAAAATCTTTCAGTTTTTGTCGATTTAAATGTTGATCTTAATAAATACGAAGCAGCACTTAGTTCAATTTTTGGATCAGTTAATTCAGTTAAAGAATTTTCAATTGCAAATCAAAACGACGCCCGAACTTTATCATCAAACGAAATTAAAGAAACAATTGACCAACTTTTTGAATTAGCAAAAACAAGTTCGAATCTTGAAGACCCAACTGATGACGTAATTTCTAAGGTTTATTTGCTTGATCACGGAAAATATCCAACATCCGAAGATGAGAAAACAAAGGCAAAAGAAGATCTTAAAAAAGCAATTGAAGACGCAAAACAAAAAGCAAATCCCGGCACAAAAACAGCACCAGCAACTCCGCCTAAACCTGCAAATCCAGCACCAGCACCAACACCTGGAAAACCTGGATCCTCAACACAAAATTCCACCACTCCTCAAACAGATTCCAGTTCTAAAAATGTTTCTGTTAGCACTTTTGCCGACCAAAGTTCTGAATTTGTCAACGATGCAACGCAACAAAATTCACAGACTGCAGTCGCTGCAGAACAAAAAATTGGAACTAACGTTTGAACAACATTAAACGCGGCAACAATTTATGATTTAAAAGATGTAGAACCTAAATATCAAATTGATACTAAAGATGATAAAGTAGTTTTTGATTTCAAATTAGTATCAAAAGAAGATGTCTCTAATATTTTAGCAAGTTCAAAAGTGGTTATTAATAACGTCATCAATTCTGAAAAATCAGCCTATGATGTTATTAAAAAATATAATCCAAAATTATTTTTAGATCCAAGTGGTTTGAAAGTTGATTCTAGTTCAAAATCATCTTCACCAGTTCAGATTTCCGATCCTTTGAATAAAAAACTACTTTTCAAATCAGAAGGTGCTAAAAAAACTGAAGATGGATTGGAACTAACAAAGCCTTTAGTATGGGAAAATAAGGAAATTAAAACAGTTTCTACAGGGAAAGATAATTCTGAATCTGAAGACACAAAAAAACCTGAATCACGCGTAGATTCAGGAGCGGTTTATCTTGCTTTCAGAGCCAAGAACATTTCTGATGGAAAGCAACATTATCTTTTAGCAGATAAAGAAGGCAAAGGAATTTTTGTTCAGAAAATAAAAACTAATAGTCAAAAAGACGTTTATGTAGTCGGGATGGACTATAAACAATTTCAAGAGTATGCTCATTATAAGTCTCACGTTTGGGGTTCAGATAAAAGAGAAAGTTTGATCTCTTTATTCAGTCCAGGAAACAGCAGTCCTAAAATGGTTAATCAACAGCAAATTTTAGTAATTTCTGGATATCCACGTGGAAAAGAGACAAAAACTACTGAAGTTTCCTCGATACCAGTGACGCAAACTGTTTCTGCCAGTTCATCGACCGGATCTATCACTGGAAAGTTTCATATTAGTTCGAGAGATAAAACAAAAAATCCTGGTTTTGAAATAACAACATCTGGAACTTGGGGAAATACCGATACTAAACCAGACTCTAAACCAAAATTACATGATCATGCTAACGATGTTTATTATAAACAGTCATTTTTCTCACCAACCGGTAAGGAATCTAAATATCCAAATTTGCTTGAAGAAGAAACAGATCTTTTATTAGAAATTATTAAAACGCCATATTCAATTAGAACGACCCTTTATTCTTCAAATACCGATGATCCGAAAAATTACAAGGAAGTTGGAACTGTTCTTTACAATTTTGATATTAGCGGAAATTGAAATCCTTTCCCTAACTTCTTCAATTTAGATTGGCATCAAATTGGCCCAGTAGTAAAAAAACCTGAAGCTGCCAAACCAACCGCAACTAAAACAGAGGCTACCAAAACCGAAGCCGCTAAGCCTGTTGCTACTAAAGTGGAAACTCAGCCTGCCAAAATCACCCTAAAAGGTCTTGCAGTTTTTGATGATCCCGAAATTACCTACAGAAAATCTGCTTCAATCCGTAACGAAATAACTGATGCTTTTATTGATTCATATATCAAAAAATAAGAGTTAAAAGTTATTAAAATTTTGCCTTTAATACCCAAAAGAGTCTATAAATTTATAGACTCTTTTGGTATTTTTTAACTTAATCTAGATAAACTTTTTTCTTAAACTCGCTAAATTTGACTAATGTTTTGCGGTAAATTAGTATAGGAAAATGAGACACATTATTATTTTTAACTATTTTTAAAACAAATTTTTATTATTTTTTTTATTCTCCAAAATTGTGAAAATTTTTTTGAGTATCGAATTGTTGAAAATGAGAATTTGGACTCAAATATGAAAGGCAACTTTGCACTCTAGTTTTATTGTATCATTTAACAAATGAGCTGATTTTTTGATGAGCATCTTCGAGATTTTCAAAAATTTTACCATCAACATTCAAATATTATCTTTGTAAAATAGCATAAAAGTATTCAATCGGCCGGTTTGTAAGTACGTTTCATTTTGGCGACATTGATTGTTGAATGTTTGAATCGTTGTGATTCAACGATTTTAATATATTTGATTTTTTCATTAATTGAAAATTTATTTTGTCTCATAAAAAACACAACTTTTATGGTGTGTCTTAATTTTTTCTACTAATTTACAAATTTTGCTTGGAGATTTTTTATTTTTGAATATAATTCTCTAAACCAGGAGAAGATAAAAAATAAAATTAGTAAGTCAATATAAAAAATCGGTTATAATTTAAATTAGATTTAGGAGGTGAATGATGGTAATTTATTTCTCTCGTCGACGAAAGTTGATCATTGGTGCTGCTGGAATGACTTTTTTGGTTGTTTCATCTTTCGTGGTAAAAGAATCATTAGCTAATTTTGATTTTTTACCAACACAAATAAGTTATTCAACTAATGCGCCTTCAACAATTGTCAAAGCAAGACCCAACGATACCGGATTTAATTCGCCAGTGGCGAATACAAATTTTGTGCCACCAAAACCAGAAAAAAAAGTAGAAAACCCGGTTAAGCCACAAATTGTAGTTCCGAAAGTCGAAAAAGTTGACCCACTTCCTGAAAAAATAGAATCAAAACCCAAAGTTTCTTCGCCTGCTATCGAATCACCAATTCCAATTTCTCGCCCTAGTCAATCAAGACAATCACGCCAAATCGCAAGTAGACCAACAATTACGAACACAAGACCAATCGCTCAACCTCAAATTAGTCAACAAAATACTAATCCATCAGCAAATTTAGGTGATTCTGCCTTTCAAAAAGCGCTTGGTTTGTGAAGACAACAAACTGATCGGAAAATTTCTGAAGTACGCCGCGAACGTGATAAATATCAAGCTGAAATTGATGAAGCAGATCGAAAAATTAGAGAAATTGATTCACATTATCAAAAATTTGTTCCACGTGATGAGCACGGTAAGCCTGAAATTACAAAAGAAAATTACCTGGAAGGTATTAAATATCAAAGATGAGTTGCAAATAATTACCGCGAACGTGAACAAGCTTATCTAAAAGTTATTGAAGAAAGAAGAAAATTAGATCAACCTTTCACAGAACAAGAACTACAAATGATTAGGGATGGTTATACTCCAGATCCAAGCACCGATGGATGAGAACCGAAAGTTAATGTTGTTGTTAAAAATATTAGAGCAAACAATAATAAAAGATTAAATGCTAATGACTCAAACTGAAATCGTTACGATCCAACACAAATCGCTTCACTAAAATATGATGGCTGAACTGATTCTGATGTAAGTGGCGAAATTTCTGATCTCACAAACAATAAAAGTTTTTCTCCTGGCAGCATCAAACTTATTAAATACACAAGAAATCAAGGAAATACTGCAGGATCTATTTCTGAATTTAAAACTTTAGTTTTAAATGCCGATGATGATAAAGCATTTCAAGCTTTTGCTGAAATTATGAAACAAGCCGCAAATAAGGACAATTCAATAAAATCAATCGTTCTTAAAAATGTTGGTTCTACACACAAAACTCAAAATATTAAGCAAATACTTGAACTTTTGCCTAAACAAATGCAAAAAGTTTCATTATTTTTAGATGATAAAAGAGCAATTAACGGTCTTCGTGGTCTAGAAAAATTCTCAAAATTATCTGAATTAGAACTTTATACAAACTCACAAACTAACGAACCAAATTGGGCAATTAATCCTAATGCTCTTAAAAATGTTGATTTTATTTCATTCGACTACATAAATAAAGGTGATATTAAACTAGTTCAACCTGGGGAAAAAATTCCTGGATCAATAATTTTTGATACTCTTCGTTGAGATGAAGGAGATTCAGCAGATCAAGTAAACGAAGGTCTTAAGATTGCCTTTGGTTCTAAAATTGATCAGCGCGTATTCCAAGGAACTAACGGTGGTCGCGGCGGTTATCCACTCAATCTTGATTTTTCTTCCTCTAAAAAAATAAAAACATTAAAAGGTATTAATTTTAATGAGATTGAAAAAATTTTTAATCAAAAATTACAAGGATGAGAAGTCGAGGCTGAATCGCAAAAAAATCCTGCGCACGTTAACTTAAGATTCCAATATTTATATTTTGGCGCATCAAAAACTAGTGATTCCGGAGTCGGTAATTACGTTTACAAGGTAGATGTCTCTGATTTTGAAAATTCCCAATTTACCGACAGACTTGTGAATACGCCAGTTCAACAGCCCGGAATTTATGTAAAAGATGAAAATGGTCAAAATCTTAGAGATATTCCGCTTTACATAACAGGAAATTCACTGAATGGCGATGCTTCCTCCCAACTTGCAAAATTCATCGATGTGGCTCGTAAAAGTGCAACTTTCAATAAGATTTATGTCCAAGATTCAAGTTTAAAAGATAAACTTTCAGGTTACGGACTTCCTGTTGAAGTCAAAACTATTAACGTTACAGATGAACAAACTAGATAAAAACAGTTAATTTTTCCTTTTTTTACTTCCATTTACAATTTTTCCCTAAATTTAGTGAAGTAATTGTAAATGGAGGTTTTTATTTAAGCAAAAAAAGGAGATTATGGATAATATTGATTTATGAATTAACAAAATTGAAAGCAATCTTCAAAGATATGGCAATGTTGTTCAAAATTTATACACAATTGCAATTGCATATAGTCAAACTGAGAAAATTTTTTCAATTAGACCAAATTTACTTGATTTCCCGCACGGAATTGGGCTTAAAAAAATCCCGTTTTTAAAAAATTGGCCAACTAAAAAAATTATCACCTTTATTAATAATGGCAAGTTGCAAGAAAAATTTGCTAATTTTCAAAAGTGAAATATACAAAAAAACCGAAGTTTGTTAAGCCAAATTAAAGCAAAACTGTTAGTTTGAGAATGTTATCTTACATTTTTAGAGGGTGATTATTCGCAAACGTTAGTTGCACAAGAAGTTTTATACACTAAAAAGCTTTATTTTTTTAGAGGATTAATCTGAAAAAATAAAAATTACACAATGATTGTTGGTCTAAATAAGTTTCAAGGTAATAAACTTTATGCAAATGATTATTGCTCATTTTTTACTGCGCTTTTAACATCGGAAAGTTTCATTGAAAAAGCACAAAACATCGATAAAATCGCTAAAATTAATAAAATTTGGTATAACTTACAAAAAAATCACGGTAAAATTAATTCTAATTAGAATTAAAAGTTTTCAATTTCGAAAAATCGCTTTTTAATTAGAAAATAATTTCAAATTATGACTGAAAAATAATTCACAATCAATCATATCAAAAACACTGCCAACAACCCAAAAATTGTAAAAACTAGTTTAATTATGGAAAAAGTTAGTTCGTTATTTAAACTTTCTGCATTCAAAATTGTGTAAACATAACTAATATAAAAAATAGAAAGAAAAATAAATATTAAAATTAAGAAAATTAAGTAGTAAAAAAACAAAATCAACGAAAATTGTGAATTAAATTTTTTTCTAAACTCATCAGCAAGCGATTTTTTGTTCATCTCAAAAACATAAGCAAAAACGATCGCGAACGGCCAGAAATAAATATTTGTTTTAATTGAAATTAGTTCAAATTCACTTATTTTTTCTTCCTTATACAAATTATAGTAATGCTCTTCAATTTGATTTTTATAAGTTAAAAAACTATTAAATCGGTATTTTCTTTTTGAAAACCCATTTTCAAGTATTTCAGTTTTGAGTTCATTTTTTTCTTTATCATATGAAAATTTTTTTCTAAAAACATTATCTAAATATGTTTGAAATTTAAATTTTTTGATAAAACCAAAAGTATTTAAAGGATTTATCGTTCCATATTTTCTTCTAAATTTCCTTTTTAGAAGAAAATATAGTCATTTTAAGAAAAATAAATTCACAAAAAATGAACTAAAAATAATTAGACAATAGATGAAAATGTTAAGGAAAACTGCAGATGCAATTTTATTATTAGCAAAAATTCCATTAAAACCGATGTTTTTCAAGTTATCTTCAATTTTAAAAGGCTCAAAAACTCTAAAAATAACAGTAAAAGTTAGGGCAAAAACTATTAGGTATGTAAAAATATTTAAAAAAAACAGAACTGCTGACCGATATTTTGTTTCTGATCGAAAACCGCTTGCAATATGTTTGAAATCCTTGTTATATTTTATTAGCAGACTAAATAGTTTAAAATAAAAAAATGGACCAAAAAAAGGTAGAAAAAAGAACCACTTTGGTATTTTAAGGTTTAGAAATTTTTCAAAACTATCGCGTTCATAGAGCATTTTAATCCTTTGAAAAATTTATTGGTAATAATTATCTTATTTATTATAATCATAAATTAAATTTTTATGGATTTTTCAAATAGAAATCTAATTTAATTTTACATTATTTAGCCAATTAGGGAAAATAATTTCTAATTGTTTTTTAATTATGTGTCAATTTCTTACCTACCTTTGTTATTTTTTGGTTGCTTTTGCAGTGCCAAATAAGTTATTTTGAAAGGTAATTTGCACTTTGAATTCCGTCTTTTGTTTTTGTATTTTTCCTAATTAATTTATTCACTGATTCATTTAATAAGGATATTTAAAAAATTTTGTTAATTTTGCCAAAGTATCTCTGTAAAAGTTTTAAATATATTCGAAATTTCTATGAAAATCTCTTTTTTAATTTTTTATGTCCAACGTTTTTTAATGATTTTTTCAACTTCTAACTCAATTGGGATAATTTTTTGCTCTTTTTTTCATAATTTAGTTCTTGAAGATAAACTTTATCAAATTAGGTTTGCCTTAAGACACAAAATATTTAATATTACCAAATTTTATTAATTCTATAAAAAAATCAATGGCAAAGTTAAAAACTGACATTGATTTTTTTTTTTTTTTAAAACCACATTAATTTTATTTTATAAAAAACCATCAAAAAATGCTTGTTGGAAAAAGTAAATAATTGCTCAAGCAGTTAGCGCGGTAAAAGCTAAACCGATAATTACACAAATTCAAACAAAACCTGATTGAAAACCAAGACCAATTTTTTGTCGATTCTTTTTAAAAAAAGCTTTAAAATCAAACATCTTTTAACCTTTCACCGTTGATCCCTGACGTGATACGGCATTCATAATTCTTCTGCGAAACGCAAAATATACTATAAACATCGGTAAGATCGTTAAAATTGCACCTGCCATTCTTACATTTTTGAAATATCCGCCAGGAATTTGCGCGGTTTCATCAGCAACACCAACTTTTTGAAGTAATCAAGTGTTTAATGTTGTCAAATTTGCTGAATTCGATTGTAAAATCAAAAGCGGTCAAAGTGTAGAATTTCAGGCAGAAAATGCTGTAAGAATCCCGACAGTCCAAATTGTTGGACTTACCATCGGAATTGCGACACGGAAAAAGTAGCGAATTCCCGAACATCCATCGACCATTGAAGCTTCTTTAATCCGATCAGGAATTTCTTCAAAAGCATTTCGGAACATAAAACCAGAAAAAACTGATGCAACAAAAGGCGCGGTGAGAGCAAAAATTGACTGAAAACCGTCATTTCAACCTAACATAACCATAATTCGGTATTGTCCAATTAAAAGCGCAGTTTCGGGAAGCACTAAAATTGAAAGGAAAATAACTCAGGATAACTGTTTGAATCTTCATTTTCGAAGCGAAAACGCATAACCAAAAGTCATTGAAAAAAACACTTTGGCAACAACAGAAATTGCCGTCACTAATGCAGTAATTCCAAGTGCGGCAAAATATCCAGATTCAGCAGCTTTACTGAAATTATCTCAGGCAAAATGTTTTGGTCAATAAACGGGAATTCGTGTATCAAGAATCTGTTCTTCAGGCGAAAGCGCATAAACTAACATAAAATAAAAAGGGAAGATAATAAAAATCCCAAAAACAAAAAGTACTATAAATTTAAAGATAAAATTCGAAATTGCACTTGTTAGACTACGGTTTCGAACTTGCGAATTAATTGATTCAATAACTTTTGCAGTTTTGCGATCGCTAATGAATTTGAGAATTTTTAATTTTATAATAAACATTTTTCTCCGAAATTTTATCAGCTAATAAAAATATAGTACTTAAAAATTTTTTAACAACAATTGACAAGGCGACACCGAAAACAAAAAGGTAAATTGTTAGCGCACCCGCTTGGGCAAAATTAGGCGTTCCACGTACATTTTTATAAATATAAATTAATAAAGTTGAACCACCGTTAGAAATTGCTTCGGTTTCGTTTGGAAAAATTCCGATTGGGAAAACTTTAATTCCACCAATTATCCCAATTGTGATTAGAAAGTTAATTGTTCTTGAAACTGATGGCAAAGTAATTTTGAAAAATTGCCTTACAGGTGAAGCGCCATCGATTGCTGCGGCTTTATAAAGTGTCGGATTTACCGATAACATCGCGGTAGTTAAAATTAAAACCTCAAAAGCGAGACTTCTTCAAACTCCCGAGATTAAAACAACAAAAAGAGCGTTAAGCGAAGAAGGGTTTCCCGAATTTAGCCATCTTGTTGAAATTCCAAAAAGTTTGTTAATAAAACCAGTTTCACTATCAAAAATATAGGCAAAAGCAACTGAGACAGCAATCCCAGAAGTTACATAAGGAAGAAAAAATACTGTCTGCCAGAATCCACGCGCATATTTTCGGTGCAAAGAAGCAATTGTTGATGCAATAATCAAACTAATTATTAATCCGATTGGCAAAGCGACAATTGAATAAATTACCGAGTTCCGAATTGCAATATGGAAATTAGTATCAATTGTGATTAAATCAATAAAGTTATCAAAACCAAATCTTGTATTTCCGGCGATGTTATGATTAATTTCGATACTTAATGATTTTGAAACTGAATACAAAAAAGGTAGGAAAGTGAATAGAAAAATTACTAAAATTGAAGGCAAAAGCGCTAAAAAAGGCTTTCAAAAGGGTTGTTTTTGATCTAAAATCCCGAGTTCAAGATTAGTTTTTCTAATCCTGCGTCGGTAGAAAAATCCGCTGATAAAATTCATTAAATTCGCTCCCTTGTTTCATAGTCAAACAGATGTAATTTTCCAGATCTAAAACTAAATTTAACTAACTCACCAATTTCATAGGTTGGTTTTTTTCGCAAAATTATTGAAACTGAACCGATGTTATTTACTTCGATTTTACCAAGAATATCTTTTCCAAGATATTCAATTACGCTAATTTTTCCTTCAAAATTCCCATTTTCCTGTTCTAATAAATCTTCAGCACGAATTCCAACTCTAATTTTTTCATGCTGATAATCAGCTAAATCATTAAAAATTACTTGATTATCGACAAGAATTCTTTTATTTTTTTCATCATAATAAGCATCAAAAATATTCATTTCTGGTACACCTAAAAAAGATGCGACAAATTCGTTTTTAGGTTTGTGATATAACTCAGTTGGCGTTCCAATTTGTTGGACATAACCAGTCGACATACAAACAATTCGATCAGAAATTGACATTGCTTCTTCTTGATCGTGAGTGACAAAAACAGTTGTAATTCCAATTTCTGTCTGAATTTTACGGATTCATTGACGAGTTTGTACCCGTAGTTTTGCATCTAAATTTGAAAGTGGCTCGTCCATTAGCAAAATATCAGGATGACGAACGATTCCACGAGCAATCGCAACCCTTTGTTGTTGTCCACCTGATAATTTTGTTGGTTTTTTTGCTAAATTTTTCGTAATTTCAACTTTTTCAGCAGTTCGAAGCACGGCGCGATTTATCGCCTCTTTAATGGAAATATTATCGTTTTGATATTCTTGATACTGTTTTAGTTCCGAATCTGATAATTTTTCAGTGTTTAGCGAAAATTTGTTAATTAGATTTTTTTCGTAGTCCAAAAAAAGCTTTAAAGTTGCACTTTTATATGATTTTATCTTTGATTTAAGCGATTTTAACATTAATAAATTCGGCGATTCTTTGGAATTTGTTTCTAAAAATTTCTTTTTAGTTTCTAAATAGTTTTGTTCTAATTCTTCAAGTTTACCTGAATTTTTTATCGCCGCTTTTTCGTTTTCAATTTCAGTTTTAAACCACAATTCTTTGTCGTTTTTTTGCTGATTAAATGCTTCTAATTGCTCTTGATAATCTAAATTAAGTGATTCTTCGTCTTTTAACGATGTTTTTGAACGAAAATTTTTGTAAGCTTTTTGAATTTGACTTAATTCTAATTTAGCATTGTGTCTAAACTTTTTATATAAATCCTCTAGTTTTTCAACTTTTTGAAGCAATTCAGCTTTTTGTTCTAAAAAGTTTTTTCTTGCCTTGACTAATTCAGGAGCGAAATTAATTGCATATTTTTCTTCTTGAATACGTTTTTTATGTTCTTTTTTATCAATTTTTGCTTGATTTTTAATTTTTTGAACTTTTAATTTATAAGCTTTTCGAAACGCAATCGCTTGCTGAATTGGACATATTTCTTCAGAGTTTTTTTGAAACATTTTTTTCCAAAAAGCCCAAAAAATTGAAGCAGATTTTCCTAATTTGAGAAAATCAATTGTAAGATTTTTAATTTCTGCTTGTTTATGCGCTTCAATTAAAAAATAATCAGTTTTTAACTGATTAAGATTTAAATAAGTTTGCGTTTTTAGTTCATTATAGTCGTGTTCTAACTGACGATAAACATCGAAATAATCAAATAAAAGTGATTTATACTTTTCTAAATCTTCAACGGAAGCACCATTTTTTGCTAGGACAATTGAATTGGCATTAACGCGTGCATGCATTGATTTTTCGTATGCTTTTTGTTTTCAACGCGGATCATTATGAAGTGAAAAAGCGATATTTCCAAAAACATTTAAATGAGGATAGAGGGCGTAATTTTGAAAAACTAAACCGATTTTTCGCTGTTGTGGTGACTTTCTTGTAACATCATCACCATTAAAAATAATTTGCCCTGAAGTTGGATTTAACAACCCAGCAATTGCATTCAAAATTGTGGTTTTTCCAGAACCAGAAGGCCCTAAAAGGGTTACAAGTTCACCTTTGAAAATTTTTAAATTTGCTTTATCTACCGCAAGCGTTTCACCAAAATCGATCGTCAAGTCTTTAATTTCAATTGCCGGAATTAAAAATTTAGACTTATAACGATTTTCGGAAGCTTGACGAATTTTTTTAATTTCTGATTCAAAATTAGCATTTAGCAATTCACTATTTTCAGTTATTTTTTTCATTTTTAACTTCCAGTTTTTCTATCCCTTTTTTGTTCCAAACCAAATTCGTATCATTCAAAAACATTTTTATCTTTATTTTTATCGCCTAAAACTAAAAAATCACCAATCGAAGCAACGCCGCGAGTTTTGTAAATTGACTCAATCGCGTTAGTAACTGATTCAAATTTAGTATCTTTTAAATTTTCATAAATACCAAATTTTTTATTAACTGAATTTTCAACAGCGGCAGCTTGTTTGATTGAAACATAAGAGTAAATTGTTGTTTGATCGTTAATACCAGCAAGTCCTTTTTGTAAAGTTGGCACTGCAAGACCAGCTTTTACAACTTCAACGCCGTAACTTTTGAAAAAACCATTATGACCAAAATAAATGCTACCAACATAACGATCATAAGAACGTGCAGGTCCTGTTTTTGGAAAAACAAAGTAAACTAAAGAGTTTTTTGGAAGAATTTTTTCAGCAAATTCTTTTGCTTTTTGGGCATATTTACCTTCTAAACCATCTGTTTTTTCGTAATTTCCAGAAGCGTTTCTTCTTCCAACTTCAGGAGTATCAATACTTTCAAGACGAGCACTAAAATTTTGTGGCAATTTGTCAGAATCTAAAGATTTTAATGTCGCGGTATCGCCATCGGTTCATTTTTCAATTGATGCATTAGCAATTTCAAAATATGTTCTATCAGGAAGAATGTCGTTTTTAAATTTTTGTTTATCTTCTTCAGTTCATACATATTTTCTATCTAAAAATTTTGCAATATCTTTTGCATATTCGCTTTCAGAATTTTGCAAATCCTCAAAGGGATTTTTTAAAAAGTCTTCTATTTTATAGTATTTTTGTGCGTGATTATAAGAAAATTTTTCCTGTTGTTCAATGCAAGAGATAGCAAAAAAAGGAACTAAAATTAAATTTGTAGTTCCAAAAAGCAATTTTGAAAAAAGTTTTTTCATAATTATTTTAAAAAATAGAAAAACTAAATAATTTTAGTTTCTACTTCGATAAGAAGGTCCTAAATTTGTTCTTAAAATTGTAAGAAATTCGGCAAAAGTTCGTAATTTTCCATCACTTGCTTTAAGACTTTGCATTTGAGAAACTGTTGTATCCAAAGTTGAACGGAATGTTGCAGAAGCAGCATCGGCGTTATCGTAAACCAAACTATATCCAGTTTTTGAACTTTCGCTACTAAATTTCTTAAATTGGTTAAGGGCTACTTGCTGACCCTGATTTTTTGGAGTATAAACACCATCACTTAAAGTAGATTTTAAAGGCAATAAATATGAACTAGATTTTGCAAAATATTCAATTGGAGTAATTTTTCCAGCATCACCAAAGTCAACTTTTTCAGTTAAAATTCAATTAACAAAAGCTTTAACTGCTCGATCTTCTTTTTCAGTTGCATGAATAAAAATTAAATCAGGACCTTGGGCGAAAACTCCGGTGGTTTTGCTGTTTTTGTCAAATTTATGTGGTGCGGCTACCATATCAAGTTCGTTATCATTAACTGCTGAAGATCCTGACAATTCTTGTAAACCTGTATATCCAGGAATTACAATTGGTTTAAATTGTTCATTTTTATCAAGAACCTCATAAGTTCCCTCGGCAATTCCGGATGGCTTTTCGTATTTATCAGTAAAATAAAATACTTGTTTTTCTTTGTTTTTTTCTGCAAGTTCTTTAATTTTAGGCAAGAATCTAGCCTTGATTGTTACTTTATCCTTTTTGTTAATTGAGTTTATTGATAAATCTTTGCTAGTATCACTTAAATCTGAAGCTTTAACAACTGCGGCGAACTTAGGGCTGAAAACGCTATATATTTGTTCATTTCCGTTGTGATTAAATCCTACTAGATAATTTTTACTCCCTGCTTTAACAAAATTATGGTGAAATCCTGCTGAAGATCCAATTGAGAAAACTTGTTGGTGATTACGGAAGTAAGTTGAATTATACTCACCGGATGAGGTAAAATAAATTGACTTATCCTTGATGCCCTCAGAAATTAAACCATAGATTTTTTCAAAGTTTTTATAACGATCTGAATTTGGTTGGTCAATAAAAGATGTATAATCAATTAAATTCTTTTTTCGATCCAAAACAGTAACTTCTTTTGATTTATCACCTTCTGATAGAGAACGAGCAAGTGAATAAATTAAAGTTGCAGAATTGTCCACTCCTAGAACTGACTTTGCAGAACTAAGAGCCGATCCGGTTAAAGCTTTTGGAAATGCTTTTAAAATTCTTGAAGATAATTTTTGTAAATCTACAAAATTTTCAAGATCAGATTTTTTAAATTCATAACCAGCAAGAGCTTCTTGGTTTGAAGAATATTCTTTTCAAATTTTTTGAATTTCAGCAACATCCTCTGTACTTTTTTTAGATAGTTGTATAAATTCATTAAAATAATTTTTATCTTCAGCCTTAATTGTTGCTGGTTTTGTTGAATCGCTGGTTGCCTTATCAATAATTCAACCAAATAAAATTTTATTAATCACTAAACCTTCGGTTGATTTTCCGAAAGGAAGAGTATAAACACCTTTTGTATCAAGAAAAGGAATTTCTGAATTAATTTGTAAAAAATCAGAAATTCCTTGTTCCTTTAGGAATTTTTTTGTTGTTTTTTCTTCCTCGTTTTGGGGTTCTTCATTTGAAGTAAAATCAGAAACAATTGGATATGTCATTGAATATTTATTAACTATCGCAAGTAAAGAAGCATAATTTGTAGCAATATTTGGAAGTTTAATACGATCCTTTGTTTCTAAATAGTTGTTGATTGAAGCAGAAGCTCCATTATAACCGCCTTGAAAATATTGTTCTTCCATTTTCATAAAATCTTTTTTATCTTTTGCGGTTGAATTCCAGAGTTCAATTATTTTTTTTAATGCTTTTGCTTCATTTCCAGATGATGAAAATGAGTGCCCAAAAACTAACTTATTATCTTCGTTGCTATCAAATAAAAAGTTTCTTTTTTGGACAGTAGAATCTGTTGAAGACCCTTCATTAGTCGTGCAAGCTGCTGCTAAAAAAGTTATTGGGGCAATGCTGAATAAACTTGTTAAAAAAATTTTTTTAAATTTATTAGAAAATTTAAACTTATTTGTCGTGTCATTATCGAGTTTCATTGTTAAGACTCCTTAATTTTTATTAGATGATTTTTCATCTTTTTTTTCGTTAATTTTTTTAAGTGCAGTTCCAAGGTTTGCTCTCAACTGTTCAAGGAAATAATCGAAATTCAAATCTAATTTAGGATTTTGTAAAAATTGATTATTAACTTGAACTAATGTTGTTAACATAGTATTGCGGAATGTGTTAGAATCAACGCCAGCAGGTTCAGAGAATAATTTATATTTTCCTGGATTTTCTAATTGGTTTTTGAATTGATCAAAAGCAACTTTAAAAATTTGATTTTTAGGCAATAATGGATTTTCGTCAAAATTAGACTTTAAATTTGCTTTTGTTGGGTTTAAATTTGATGCCGAAAATGCCAAAAAGTCACTTGGAGTGGCAGTGATTTTTTGTTTATTTTCAGTTTCAAATTTTACCTTTTCAGAAATAAACCATTTTACAAAGTTAAGAGTTGCAACATCTTCTTTTTCGTTATTATGGAAAGCGATTAGCGAAGGTCCTTGCGATGTAACAATGTTAAATTGGTTTGAATTTTGAGTTTTTCCAGGTTCAGGTAGAACCATTAATTCATCTTCGTTAAGTTTTTCACTTGATTTTGAAAAAATATAAACATTTGAGTTTTGCTTTATCAATTTCACCTTGTTTTTAGAAGAATGATCAGAGTACAATTTACTTAAATCAGGGTTTGTTTTTTGTTTTGATTCAAGTCATTTATCAAAGGCTGGATCAGCCGATAAAAAACTAAAATTATTTAAATCACCCTGTGTTTTTATAGCGCTTTTTATTTCTTCAATCAAATTTTTGTCATCTTCCTGACTTAAATGAATGTCATTTTCAGAAATTGAATTTGATGTGCCTTCGTAAATATAACCTGGCTTGTTATCCAAAATTTGGTGAATTTTAGCAATTGCATTTGCTGGCAAATTTTCTTCGCTAGCACTAACTAATTTCCAGATTTTAGATTTTGAACTTACAGAATAATCAATTGATGAACTTCCAACTTTAAAGCGTAAAAAGTTTTGGCCAATTTTTTCAAAATTTCTAGTGTAATTACTTGTTGAAGTTATAGCAAAAACTAATTGATGATTTTTCAAATAATCACTTGCCAACTTTTGGCTTCAGGGACCAACAAGTTTATTTTTAACTAAATTAGCTATGATTTCAAAGGCTTTTTTTGTGTTTTGGTAATTTTCTGTTGATTTTTCAAACAGATTGTTATAGTTTAATGACTGACCGCTTGAGTCTTTAAAATAACTTGATTTTTCATAATTACCATTAGCTTGAGCAAATGAACTAAAAAAAAGTACGGCAGCTGCATCGTTAAAACCGATTAAAAAATCAACTTTTTCAGCTTGTGAACCTTTTTCTGCATCAGGAAAAGATTTTTTAACTCTGTTAAGAAAGTCAGCAATGTCTTCAAAATTGTTGAATTTTTCAAAACTAAATGTATATCCATCAAAACCATTTTCGTTTACAGGAAAATTTTTATATTCTCCTCAAACTTTTTTAATGTACTCAAGGTCAGTTTTTTGTGGATCGAGATTTTCTACTTTTTGTTTATCGGATTCTAAAATTTTAAATTTAGAACTTGCTTTTTTCGCAGATTCTAAAATATAAGAAAGCACCGGTTTGTCAACCAAAAGTGCTTTTGAAGTTTTCAAAATTGGCAAAAATGGAATTCTCTCAGAACTTATTTCTGGTAAGTTTTTTGTTTCTTCAAGAAATTTTTCATCGTATTCTGATTTAATTTTTTCTTCTAAATCCTTTTGGGTATTTAGGTCTAAAAGCATTCCAAATTTGTTCAAAGTGGAAGCAAGAGCTGGGTAATTTAATGTTAAATTAGGTAATTTTTTATTTTCCTTTACCTCTAAAAAAGATGCTAAACTGGTTTGATCTTTTGTGTAATTACCATATGCTTGATCTAATTTCGCAGGTAAAAAACCAGGTTTTTTTTCTTTTACTTCTGGTTTTTGGTTTCATTTTTGAAAAATTTTATTTAATGCTTTTGCTCTTGCATCGGTTACATTAAAAATTGCACGAAAATCAATCGTTTCATCTGCTTCAGTTTCGTAGCGAAGCGGGTTTCCATTTTGTTTAAAAATCTTGTCATCATTTTTTGTAAAACAAGCAGTTGCAGTTAAGAAAACTACGGAAAAAACAGAACTTAAAATTAATGCTGATTTTAAAAATGTGGACTTAAATTTTTGTGGTTTGTTCATTTTTTAAAAAGGACCAATTATTTTTTTTTAAAATTTAGGCTATAAAATAGCACATTTTTTTAATTTAAATATTTTTGTTTTTTTTTTTTTTTTTGTTACAAATTTCTCTCCATGAATAAATTTTTTTAAAAACAAAAAAGCACAACAAAAAAATTATCAAAATTAACTTGGTTAATTCTTCAAGAATTTAAACCAACTAACCACAAATAATTTTCAGTTGCGCTTAACATTTGCTATCATTATACATTTTTTTAAAAATTTATCAATAAAAAAATCAATTTTTTTCCTAAAATCCCCTTTTTGAATTCCAAAATTGGTAACTTAAAACTTATTTACATAAAAGTTCTGAATTTTAAAAAATCAAACTAAATTTAGCCAACCTTAATTGTGAATAAATTAGTGCGTAAACTAGCAAGAAAATTATCAAAATTAGCCTTTTCTGGACTTCCATCTATTACAAGACGACCCATTTGATTTAAACTAGATAAAATAACTTCACGAATTAAAGATGACCGCGAATCAATTGGGTCAATATAAAACACGCTGTTTTCAGGGTCATCATTTACTTGTTTAAAATTTGTAAAAGCAACACGAAAAGCGTTATTTTGACGAAATTTAGATTTATTTGTCAAACTTTCACGGAAATTAGCTTTTGTTGGCGCTAAATAATTGCCACGAAAAGCGACAAATTCATTTGGACTTCCAAAGTATTTTGCTTCTTTTCCTGCATTTTTGTATGTAAATTCTTGTTTGTGTGTAAGAATTCATTTTAGAAAATTTTTAGTTGCAATATCTTCTTCATCGTTTGAATGAAAGGCAATCAGATCTGGTCCTTGGTAAGTAAATACGTTTTTTAGTTCATTTTTTGAATTTTTAACAGGTTCTTGTAAAAAAATGATTTCATTTTCGTTTAATAATTTTTCACCGTTAATATTTTCAATAAATCCTGATTTTATTAGAAAAATGTCGTTTGAATTGTTATTTTTAGTTAAATTTATAATATTTTCACTATCAATTTTACTAATATTTTCTTGATAATATTTGGCAATTTCAGGATCGATTGCTAAATATATACTTTGATCAGAATTTTTTGATTTTGAATTGATAGCATCATTAATTTTCGCAACTAAATCAAATTTTTTTGCATCTATATAAACATTAGATTCAGGATATTTTGTCTTTTTTGTATCGTTAATTAAATGGGAAAGTTGATTAGTTAATACTTGTTTTAATTGAAAAATTGAATTTTTCGGTTTAAATCCAAAAGAATTAAGTGGTAAAATTTCATAAATTTGTACCGCTGAATTAAGCGGAATTTTTTTAGTAGACTTATTTATTTCAAATACAAAATTAGATTTTGCCCTAGTAAAACGACGTTCATAATTGCTAGTTGAAGAAATTGCCATTGCAATTTGGTGGTGATTCATAAATAAATTAGCAAAACTAGGTTCTGAAAATCGACCAGGATAAAAAATTGCATCTGATTTAAACAATTCTAAAATTTGCTCATAATTCTTTTTGGCAATTTTGTATGTGGGCGAATTTTTTTCAAAAAGTTTTGAAAAACTCACTTGTTCTAGTAATTTTGAATCACCTTTAGCGACTTCGAATAAAAATTTTGAATAATCTGCTCCTGTCGCAGCGAAAATCTTTGAAAAAATTAGATTCGGAATGTCGTCAAAACCAAAAGGGAAATAAGCTGAATCAATTTTTGCTGGATTTAAATTAAATCCAGCTTTGATTTTTAGAACAAAATCAAATAATTGGTCAAAATATTTGAAAATGTCCTGAGAAAACTCGAAATTACTTCAAGGATTATTCGCTTTTGTAAATTCAATAGGTTTTCATAATTTTTGAATTTGTACCAAATCTGTTTTTGATTTGCGAAACTGACTAAAAAATTCTTCTTCGCCTTTTTTGATTTTAGCACCATTTTTTAGTGCATTTTCAATAATTCAAGCCATTACAGGGGCGTTAATTGCAATTGTTTGCGAGGATTTTACAAACGGAAGTGAATAAATTCCCTTTTCATCAAGTGTCGCAATTTGTTTGCTTGTTTCTAAAAATTTTGGATGATACACTTTTTTGATAGCATCTGCTAAATCGGGAAATTCAGCTAAATTTAAAAGCATTTTGTATTTTGCTGCAACCGCAGCTGCGGGAGGAAAATTCAGGACTAAATTAAGTGTTTGGGCTTTATCTTTTGCAGAAAAAATTTGACTAAATTTCGTTGCCATTGGCGCATAATCGACATCATATGATGGTGTTAATTCAATTGGTAGAAATTCACGGTTTTTCATATCTTGAACTTCAGGTTTGTTATTTCAAATTTCTACAATTTGTTTTAGTGCTTGAAATCTTGCCTGTTCTGCAGTTCAACTTGTTACCATCTGTAATTTACCGTCATAATTTCCATCAAAACTAAATTTTTTTTGATGTCCAAGACCGCAAGATGTTAAAATTAAGGTGGAAAAAGATGCTACGGGAAATATAAGTAATTTTTTAAGTTGTTTGAATTTTGTTTTCATTTTTCTCGCCTGTTTTTATTTTTTGGAAAAAATAAAAACCACCCAAAAAAATTAAATTGCTTAAATTAAAACACTTTAATTAAACAAACAATTTTTTGTAGTGGTTTTTGCTTGTGAGAATTATAACACAAAAATCAGTTTTTTTTTTTTTTTTTAAAATTAACTGATTAAACCAAGGAGATAGAGTTCGAATGCTAATTTCTGATTTACTTGTGATTTTTTCATTTGGGTGTCTAATTTTGCAAGTTTTATTATTAGATTTTCAAGTTTTTCAATTCCGATATTATGGTATAAATCGATCGCTTTGTTTATCTGAAAATTGGAAATTTTCATTTTTTGAGAAATTTGTTGGTTTGTCAAACCAAGTTTTTTTTGCAAATAAACAAAAAAACTAAGTGATAATTTTGAATTTATTTGACCAATTAGCAAGTTTAAAGTTTGACCCTCTAACATTTTATGGCGATAAAACTTTAAAACACTTTTTAAATCCAAATTAACAAAAGAATTAATAAAATCTCAAGTTGAATGTGTTGAATACTCACTTACAAAATTTTGAATTATTTCAGAATTTATTGGACAATTTAAACTTTTTAATTTTAAAATTTCGTTATTAATAATCGAACCATTAAGTGGTAACCGCGATTCAAGTTCGATAATTTCGCTAGTTTTTAAATCGACTTTTAAATTATTAAGCGAAATTCTAATAAATTTAGCGATATTTTTTTGATTAATTTCAGAAGTTTGGATTATTTTTGAAATTGGTGAAAAAGATTTATAAATTATCGAGTTTTTAGCATTAGAAATGGTGTTTTTTTCATTAATAATGTATTTAAAAATAATTGTGTGATTAGTGTTTTTAATCTTTGAAAGCAGATATTGATTAGCTTTATTCTCTACTGAAAAATATAAAAAATCATTAAAAACAAAGGTTTTTTTGCTATCAAAAAGTGAAAAATTTGTAATATTTTTCCTAATAAATTCGTATGAATCACTAGTAAAAAAGTTAATTATTTTAGTATTTTGAGATTTTGCGATACTTGAAATTTTTTTTTGGACAATGTAATTGTCACTTCCAAAAACAAAAAACATATTAATGAAATTATACAAGAAAAAATTATAAAAAGTAGGCTAGGTTTGATATTTAAAGTTAAAAAGTGAAGATTACTAATATACTCAACAGTTTGAATAAAATTTTTGCTAATTCATTCAATTATTGTTGGATTAAAAATAAAAATAAGCAAATTTGTATATAAAAATGTAAAAAAAGCTGTAAAAATGGCAACATTTATTGGTGCCATAAAATTGTACATTGAATTCAAAAATAACGAAAATATAGCACTAAAAAAATTAATGAATAAAATTTGTGCTATATATTTATGTCATTTTTTTGAAAATTTTATTTGATTTATGATTAAAATGATAAAACTAATTGTAAATGTTAAAATAAATCCAATTGAATAAAAAATAAGCGGATTTGTTGACAAAATCAGTATTCCACTAATTGATAATAGTTCAATTTTATTGAATTTTTTGTTTAAAAACAGTTTGTTTATTTCGATTAAACCCCAAAAAATAAAGCCCCGTAAAAATGAAATTGCAAAGTTAAAAAGAAACAATTGAAATAATAAAAATGCAAAAAATATCGGTTTGTAAATGTAAGGTTTGATTTTGAAAGCCTTCGAAAATCCAAAAATTGCCTGTTTAAAAAGATTAATATGAAAACCTGAAATAACAAAAATTTGGTAAACACCTAAATAAACTAGTGATTTTCTAAAATCATTTGCTTCCGGTGGCGTTTCTGCTAGAAAAACCATCGGAATTAATTGTTTTGAATAATTTCCTTCTGTTGCAAAAAATCGCCTTATTTTTACAAAAATACTCTTACTTTCACCGATAAGAGTCACTTTTTTATTATTTAGAATTAAAAGCGAACCTTTTGATTTTAAATATGTTACCAAGTCAAAGTCTGATTGATTTTTTGGAACAACTAATTTGCCACTTAATCGCAAATTAGCCCCTATTTCCTGATCTCCATTTCAAACAAAGATTTTATTACCTTTATATTCAACAAAATTTCCAAAACTAACTTTATCAACAACTTTTGATTCAAAATCAACTTGTTGATTATTGATGCTAGGAATCATTAATCAGTAAATTATTAAAAAAATAACTGCTAAAAAAATTAACATTAGAATTTTTTTAAATTCTGAAAGTAATATTAAGAAAAAAATTGGAAAAAACAAGAAAATTATTCATAAAAAACTAAATTTATCAATAGACAAAATTAAAAAAATTAGACTAAGAAAAACTGCTAGTCAAGAGTAAAATTTTCTTGCAGCGTCCTTAAAGTCTCTGAATCAATTTTTAAAGCCCACTCTAACTCTTTTCAAGTTGTTTTTTTGTTTTTTCTTTCCTTAAAAAAAACGCGAATTTTGTCGACAATATTACGACTAATTTTTAGTTTAGCAGTATTTTTTATTGAAATTTTGTCAATTTTAATCCTAAAACCAATCGGTTTTAATTCAACTTTTTGGTCAGTCGTCACTTCTGAATCAAGGTTGTATTTTCCAATATCATAACCACGAATTACATCAAATTCGGTAAAAACTTTCCGCCAATTTATACCATAGTCAAAAAATTTAGTACCTGGATTACGCACTCCGTTCAAAATTGTGATTGCTATTTGCTTGGTTTGTGTGATATGTGGTTGAAGTTTATAAGTTAAATAGGCAAAACCACTTAATGCTCCAACTAAAACAATTAGGCTAATAATTTGTGCTTTTCTCATTTATTCAAATTTAATTTTTGAAGGTTGTTTTCCGTAAAAAAATAAAAAAACAAGAAAACCTGTAATGTTTTCTTGTTTTATATTCTTAAAAAGTAATCAAAAAGTAATTAATTAGAAAAATTTAGAAAAAGGCTTTTTTAGAAATTTATTGAGTAAAATGTTTCGAGTTTTTAAGATAAAATGCACAAATTTTGTGAAATATCTTTTTTCAATGGCTACTAAAGTTATTTCAACTACTAAAATTAAAAATCAAGCAATTCAAGAATAAGTAAAAAAACCGTTTCTATCACCTGAAATTCCGGTTTGCGAAAGTATAGAAATTTTTAAACCTAGTAGTGAACCGCCGAAAATTCCATAAAGTAGTAAATCATGCACTGAATTTGAAATTTCAACCGCTAAATATTTAAAATATTCGTTAGAAATTGAAGGTAAAACGTAGTGAATTATTGTTTTTGATTTACTCCATTGCTGTAATCGCAAAAGTTTATATTTTTGTCAATCAATCGAATTTATTGTTTCGTTCAATTTTTTTGCCATCATTATTCCATTATTAACTCCAACTAAAATCGTCACTCACAAAATCGGGCTAATTGCGAAGTTAACAAAAAGATAAAAGATAACAACTGACGGAATTATTCGAAAAAGATTTAGTAAAAATTTATAACTTAATCATCTAGATCAGTGATTTAACCTTTCGTTTGCCATGATTGCTAAAAAAATTGAGACAATAGCGATCACACCAATGCAAACGATAATTTGGGCAAAAAGTCCCCAAATCATATAAAGTGGATTGTCTAGTTTTCCGAGCGAAAAGAAACCTCAATCAAAAACAAACAGTGAATTAAAAAATCGTTTAACTTGATGAGTGTTTATTGTTCAATTTTGAATATCACTAAGGCTAATAGCAATCAAAATTAGAACAAAAATTGCAAAAAAAGTCTTTAAAACACGGTCATAATTAGTTTTAATTCATAAGTTGAACGAATTTTTTTGCTGAATTTTAACCGATTTTTTATGCAAAATAAACTTATTAAAAAAAATAATTAAAAATTCAAGAACAATCGCAAAAAACAGGAGAACGGCAAGCGGAATTCCAACGATATTTCAGCCCAATGCAGGATTTTGAATTCCGTCGTTGATTAAAACTCCAATTCCAATAACTCCAGTTGCAGAAATAATGGTGGTTCAACGAACATTTGCTTCAAAACTAAACAAAAACAGACCAAAAAATTTATTGACTACAAATGGTAAAATTTCATTTTTAAAAGCAAAAAATCGATTTTGACCTTTCATAATTGATTTTTGATAAGCATTTAGATCAAGCGCATTTAGAAAGGAGTAGAAATAACGGTGTAATCAAATTCAAGTAAATCAAAAAATAATTAAAACTGCTGCTAATTTTTTAGTAAAAATTAGTCGAAAAGGATCGATTACAAAAGGTATTGGAAAGCACTTTAGAATTATAATAATTCACCAAATAAAACTTTTTATAAACTTATTCCTAACAAATTGCGAACTAAAAAGTGCTGTAAAAAACGCAATAATTGTCCCAAAAAAAGTCCCCACGATCGTGTATTTGATTGTTGTTCACAAGAATCGTAAACTTAAAACAAAAATTGAATCACTATAATAAGGGTGAGTGTTCGAAAAACCAAATAAATCATTCAGGTTTCTTTGGAAAACTTTTCAACCGTTAGTATTAATTTTTGAATAAATCGAATAAAACGAAACAATAAATAAAATAACAAAGATCGAAAATAGGATAATTTTTGATTTTTTAAACTTTTGATAAGGTTTGTTTGAAAGTAAATTATTCACTATTTTCCTCACCAAAAATTAGTTGGATTTCATTTTCATCAATTTCTGAAAAAGAGTTAAAAAATTTCCCTTTACCTTCGTTAATGAGCAAAATTTTTTCATTATAATTTTTTACTAAAAAAATATTATGAGAAATAATTAGTGAAATTGAGTTATTTTTTTTTCCAAATTGAATGATTAAATCGATAATTTTTGCAGCGGTTTTTGGATCAAGTGCCGAAGTTGGTTCATCTGCTAGAATAATTTTTGGGTTTTGGAGCATAAGTTTTGCAATTTCTACGCGTTGCTGTTGTCCGCCTGATAAATCTTGAAAAATCGAATAAACTTTTTCACTAAGCCCTAATTGAGACAGAATGTCAATAATTTGTAAACGTTGATTTTTCGTTGCGACTGCAAATAACTTATAAAAAGTGTTTCTATAAGTTGGCAAATTTTTCACTAAATTTGCATAAACGCTTTGAAAATTAATCGAAGTCGGCGTTTGTGTTAGATAACCAATTGACCTGGCGAACTTTTTTTTAGATATTTTTGATTCTTCTAATAAATTTTTCCCTTGTCAAACCAATTGTCCTGATGCAAAAATATGCTGAAAAAGCGCTAGAAAAAACGATGATTTACCTTGTCCACTTGGTCCAATTATGAACAAAATATCCCCGTTACAAAGTTCAAAATTAAGGTTATTAACTAAATTTTTACCGTTTTTGTTATGTCTAAACGAAAAATCTTTAAAAGTTAGACATAAACTTTTAGTTTGATTCTGCATATATTTTACGGAATTCTGGATCAGTTTGATCTATTTTTCTATATCCATTATAACCAACATTTGGTCCGTATGCATCTTTTCCGTTTTTTGCAAGATTTACAAAAGCTTCGGAAATCATATCAGCTTGAGTTTTATTAAAAGTTGGGCGGAACGATCCAACATCATATGAAGCTGGGTTGGTTACCATGAGAATTTCAACTTTTCCGTTATTTTCAGTTGAATGATATTGTTTTCCGTCCTTTTTATTTTCGGTTCAAGCAAAAGAAGCTTCATCATCGAAAGCAATTTTATATTTTGGATCTTGCCCAATTGTAAAACCATCGCCCTGAAGATATTTTTCAGTGTGATTTGTTCTATCTTCATTAAGACTTTTTGCTTTAAATTTATCACCAAAATGCTTTTTTATAATAAAGTTTTGCATTTTGAATTTACCAGCTGAAGTTAATTTTCCGTGGATAATTCCAAAATTACGGAATTTTTCTCAATCTTTTTCATTTCAGGCTTTTTTAATTTCTTGACGAGTTTTATCATCACCTGAAATCATAATCATTCCTCGATAATAAGAAATTATCCGGCGCGGATTTGATTCGTCGTATAAAAATCGATAGGCGATTCCGTCTCATTTTTGTGGGTCATTATTTTTGCTTGATCATTCATTATAAGGATTTTTGTTAAAAAGATCGCTTAATTCTTTTGCAGATTTGCGCAAAGGATCGCTTTCTGTTCCATCCTGATAAAAAGTTGGTTTGTCCGCTGTGTTTTTAAATGCTCAAGTTAAAGTTTGAAGTCCGTTATAAAGTTCTTTTTCACGGTCGTCTTCAATTGTGGTCGTGGCATCAACGATTGCAAAATCAATAGCGTTGTCAGAATTATCAGATGATTTAAGTTGGGAAATTTTAGTTTTTGAATCATCAATCCCAACAAAATCAAAATTAACATCTGGTAAATCTTTTGTTTCTGGATTTGCATTTTTTAATTTATCAAATTCAGCTTTCAAATTTTCTGTGAATTTAGTCACACGGTTTGGATCTTTAGATTTTGCATCAAATCAACTTTGACCTAAACCAAGATTTACTTTTGTATCTCAACTTTTTGCTAAATTAGTCGTTGTTCCTGGAGTTTTTCGGTCCCCGTTCCCTGGGTTTTTGTCTACAGTTTGTGTTGCGCAGCCGGCGGCAACGAAAAATACAGAACTAAATAAAAACGATGACGAAAAAAGAATTTTTTTTAAAAATTCTTTTTTTTTGAAATTAAAACTTTTTGTTTTCACCATCATAAACCAATTTCCTTTTAAAAAATTAGTAAACCAAGGTGTTTTATGACGATATATTCAAGAAAAATGACAAACTCGTTACGCTAGCATTATCTAGGTCAACTAATAAGAGTTTTTCTCAGCCCAAAAAATGGACACCCCTGTTTACCAATTTATAAATTTTATCATAAAAAAAATTTTATTAAATATTTTTATAAAAAAATAATAAATTTTTAAGATTATTGTGAAAATATAGAATTAATTTAAAAAAATTCATAAACTGTTCAAACCTATGTTTTTTCTGGGCTTTTTTATTCATTAAATGTTATAATTTTAATGAATAAAAAATTGAAAGGACACTTGGAAATGCACAAAAATATTGATGAAAAATACGTAATTACGCTTGATTCTGGAACTACATCTTGCCGTAGTTTAATTTTTGACAAAAAAGGACAAGTTGTATCGCTTGTTCAGAAAGAGTTTCAACAACATTTTCCACAATCAGGTTGAGTTGAACACGATGCAAACGAAATTTGGAACACCCAACTTTATACAATGCAAGCCGCAAAAACAAAAGCGAACCTAAAATCTGATGATTTTGTTGCTTTAGGTCTTACAAACCAACGTGAAACCGTTGTTTTATGGGATAAATCAACCGGCGAACCCGTTTATAACGCGATTGTTTGACAAGACCGTCGAACAAGCGATTTTTGTGATGAATTAATTCAGCAAGGTTATGAAAATTATATAAAAGAAACAACCGGTTTAATTATAAACCCTTATTTTAGTGCAACAAAAATCAGATGGATTTTAAAAAACGTCCCTAAAGCACAGAATGTTTTAGCAAAAGGTAATCTTTTAGCAGGAACAATTGATAGCTGACTTGTTTGAAAATTAACCAACGGGAAAGTGCATGCAACTGATGTTTCTAATGCTTCAAGAACAATGTTATTTGACATTAAAGCGAAAAAATGAGACCAAAAAATCCTTGAATTACTAGAAATTCCTAGTGAAATTCTTCCAAAAGTTCTTCCTTCTGCTTCTGATTATGGAATTGTTGATCCAAATTTATGGTCAATTAATGCAAAAGGTCAAGTACCAATTTATGCTGTAATTGGCGATCAGCAATCTGCTTTATTCGGGCAACTTTGCACCGAAGTTGGAATGGTAAAAAATACCTATGGAACAGGATGTTTTACCCTTGTTAATACCGGTGAAAAATTAATTCGTTCAAAAAATAATCTATTAACAACAATTGCATGACAAATTGGTGATAATCCAGTTGAATACGCACTTGAAGGATCAGTTTTTGTTGCCGGAGCGGCAATTCAATGACTTCGTGACGGGCTTGGTTTAATCGAAAACTCTTCTGATAGCGACTTTTTAATTTCAAAAGTTGCCGAAAATGATCATAGTGTTGTCGTTGTACCTTCATTTACCGGACTTGGCGCACCTTATTGAGATTCGTATTCTCGTGGAGCAATTTTTGGACTCGAAAGAGGTAGTCGGAAAGAACATATTATAAAAGCAACGCTTGAATCAATTGCTTTTCAGTCAAATGATTTAATTAAAGCAATGGAATCGGATTTAGGGCATAAAATTACAGTGATGAAAGTTGACGGTGGAGCTTCAAAAAGCGATTTTCTAATGCAATTCCAGTCATCAATTTCACAACTGGAAATTTTTAGACCCACAAATACGGAAACCACAGCAATGGGTGCCGCTTTTCTTGCTGGTTTATTTGCTAAATTTTGAAATTCAGTTGCTGAATTGAAGCAAGTTTTAAAAATTGAAAAAACATTTAGCCCAAAATTTGACCAAAACAAAGTTATTCGTCTAACTTCAAACTGAAATTTAGCAGTTAGAAAAACACTAAACTGGAAAAAAGATATTAAATAAAAGAAAAAATAGAGGAAAAATTAAATGGAAAGTATCCTTTTTTTAGCTGAATTTCTCGGCACTGCAACGCTAATTTTACTCGGGAATGGCGTAAATTATAGTGTGAATGCGACTAAAATGTTTGCAAATCAATCAGGAAAATGAATTGTAATCGCCCTTGGTTGAGCGCTTGGAGTTCTTTTGGGAATTATAGTTTCAAACGGAATTACGTCAGCATCAGTTGCCCATTTAAACCCTGCAGTTTCAATATTTTTTGCTATTAGTGAAAAAAAAGCGGAATTATTAGCGTTAATTCCTTTTGAAATTTTAGGCGCAATTTTTGGGCAGACGATTCTTAATACGATAAATTGACCTCACATCAAAGAAACAAAAGCCGAAGTTATCGCATCTTGTCATCACACTGGTCCAGCTTATCAAAAATCTTATGTAACTAATTTTTTATACGAATTTGTCGGAACTATTGTTTTACTAGGCACAATTTTCCTATTAAAAAAATCATTTCCAACAATGAGGCCAGTAATTGTTGCTCTAATTGTGCTTTCAATTGGACTTTCACTTGGGTCTTCAACTGGTTATGCAATCAATCCTGCTCGTGATTTTGGTCCAAGATTAGTTTATTTTATGTTTGCAACTTTAATTTTGAAAAAAAGAAAAGAATTTGCAACTGTCGGAAATTGAAAAGAAATTTTAGGTTTTAGTTATGCTTGAAACCCAATTATTGCTCCAAGTTTAGCAGGTCTTATTCTTGGTTTAATTACGTTAGCAGTTTAAAAAACTAAAAAAGTTTATCATTTTGCTTAAAAAATTTGAAATAATAACTTATTACAAACAACAAAATTTGCTTAACACACTTCTAAAAGGTGTGTTTTTGTTAATTTAAATCTTTTTTTTTTTTTTTTCGTATATAATTTTCATAGATACCACTTTTTTATTAATACGGATAAAGGAAAGTTAGATAGAGGAAAAATGAAAATTTATAAAAAACCAACTTTTCTAATATTGTTAAGTTCAAGTTTTGTACTTTTAACTTCTTGTGGGGTAAATTTTTCGCAAACCAATCATCACAGTGATTCTAAAATCGAAAAAAGTAAAGATCTTTCAAAAGAAGAAAAGTTTGATAAAATTGAAAAACAAGTAAACGTTGTTAAAAATTTTTCGCAAAAATATTCAGAACTTGAAGATGTGATTAAAAATTTCGTCACTAATGAATTAAAGTCATTAAAATACGAAACTTTGAAAGATAAATTAAATTCGACTATTGATGAAATTGAATATCAAAAATCTATTAATAATAGCAAATTAAGTGATAATTTTTTCGAAAATAATTTTCAAAAACTTTCACAATTATTTAACGAAATTAAAAAAAATTACAAAAATGCACCGGAAATTCCCGCTAATTATTCTCCTAATTTAGAGATTAGCAACTTCAAGAAAGAAGAAAATAACGACGTTCCAGTTGAAGCAAGGGACTACCAAAATTGAGAAACTAACCTAATTTCAAATAAAAATGCTCGAAGTTTTATGAATTTAGTTGGTCAAAATTATGTAGAACCTTTTCAATTTCAAGGTTATACGGAAAAACACCGTCAAAAAGTTGCCGAATTTACTAGAAAATTAATAGAAAAAGAAGGGAAAAAAGATGAAGAATCTAAAATCAGAACAATTTTTAACTGAATTCATCAAAATGTGAAATATGCCTATGATTTAACCAAAATTCCAGCAATTAATCCCGCAGATGTTATCGATTTTCTTTATGCCGTTTGCGGTGGATATTCAAATTTGTACAAAGCGATGCTAGATTCAATAGGCATTAAAAATTCAATTGTAATTGGTTGGTCAAAATACGGTGCACACCAATGAAATTTAGTCTATGATTCTAAAAGTAAAGAATATTTTCACTCTGATCCAACATGGGGGCAATTTCAAAGAACTGATGAGGAATTTGCGAAAGACCATAAAACATTTCGGATTTTAGATACTTACTATTCAAAAAATGGACAAAAATATGAATATAATTTAGGTGTTTCACTTTTTTCTAGTACAAATTCAGAAGTTAAACCAATTGAACAAATTAACAATCAATTTAAAGTTGTCGGTATCTCGCAGGAAGTTTTAAAACAAACAGAAACATTATATGTTAGCAAAAATGTTTCACAAATTGAATACAAAAGTGGAACTTTTAATGTTAAAAATATCGTTGTTGACCAAGAAAATCCTTATTTTGCTTCAAAAGATGGACTTTTATACAATAAGGATTTTACAAAACTAATTTTAGTTCCCGAAAAGTATGAGAGAAAATCAATATTTTTACCAAAAACACTGAAATCAATTGAAGATCAAAAAATTACTTTAAGTGCTAAAAATTTAGAAAAAATTGATGTTGAACCAGGTAATTACTGATTTAGAAGTTTTGGCGGAATTTTATATAATAATGATTTAAGCAAAATCCTTTTTGTTCCGCTTAATTTTCAAGGAAAAGTTGTTACCTCCAAAAACGCCAAGTTAGATCCTCACACTTTTTCTTTTAACCAAAGTCTTCAAGAAATTGAAATTAGCGAAGGGGTTACAGAAATTCCCGATTTTACTTTTAATAATTTAAGCAATTTACAAATTATTCACCTACCAAATTCATTAGAAAAAATTTCAAAAGAAGCTTTTATCGGAATTGATCTTAAGAAAATTAGAATAGTTTATGGCGGTTCTAACCAAAATGTTATTAAAACTCTAAAAGATTTAAAAATTCCAGTTGAAATTAAAGGTTAATTTTATCTTTAAACTAATTTGTTTATTTTAAACCAACAAAAAACCTAGAATGCTAATTTCAAAAATTCTAGGTTTTTTGTTGGTTTTTTATTTGTCTTCAACTTCCTAATTTTACTATTAAAATTGAAGTTGAAGATTTTTAATTAGTTTTTATCCCTTAAAATATAATTTGATAAAATAAAAACGGCGTATTTTAAGTTTTATGATGTTGTTATATGAACTTTTAAAATCTGAAAAATTCAAGGAAAAAATTTTTCTTTTTTTACTTATGGAAAAACTAAATATATTCAATTTCTTGGATTAGTCTTTCTTTTTGAACAAGTTTTACCTGTTTTTTAACTAAATTAACTATTTCTAATGCGATCGCAGGCGCCGCTGATAATCCAGGAGATTGCATTCCGGCTGCAAAAATAAAATTTGAATCACTATTTGAAGTTCTAATAACAAAGTCGCTTTTTTGAATTTCAATTGGGCGAGAACCAGCAAGTGTTAAAAAGGTTTCTTGATAGTCCAAACTGGGAATTATTTTGTGTCCGATTTGTTGGATTTGACTAATAAGATCAAAATCAAGGCAATTTACTTTATTTTTAGGGATATTTTCTTCAGCGGTAGGTCCTACTAAAATATTTCCATCAGGTCGAGGAGCGACAATCACACCTTTTCCATATTTTGAAGGAACTAAAAAATAAACATCTTTTACATTAGGATGGTTTTTAAGAATTAAATATTGCCCACGTCTTTGTTTTTGACTAAATTCATTAAAACCTGCAATTTTGCCGATTTCATCGGCAAAATGTCCAGCAGCATTAATGATAATTTTTGACCGGAAAAGCGGATTTTGTGTATTTTCAGTTTCAATTTTGAAAAGTTCATCTTTTTTTGAAATTGAAATAACTTTAGATTTATTATAAAAATCTAAACCATTTTTACGTGAAATTTCCAAAAATGCAAGTGCAGCTTTTGCTGGATCAACAACTCAAGAACTAGAGCACTCAAGTGCCAAAGTTGCTAAATCAGAAACTAATGGGTGTTCAGTTTTAAGTTGTTTTTTGTCTAAAATTTTTAAATCATTTGGATTAACACCGTTAGTAAAACCACGTTTGTAAAGGTTGTGAATTACTTGCTCTTCTTCGGAATCAAAAGCCAAAACGATACTTTTAGCTTTTTTTCGTGGGAATTTAATTTTTGGAAAAATATTTTCGACCCATAATTTATGACCTAAAACATTCAATTTTGCCTTTAATTTTCCAGGACTTGGGTCAAAACCGCAATGAATTATACCAGAATTTCCGGTTGTTGTTTCAACCGCAGGGTATTCGTTTTTCTCTAAAATTGCTATTTTTAGATCGAATTTACTTAATTCATATGCAATATTAGTTCCGATAATTCCGGCGCCAATGATGACGATATCATAATTTTTAACTTTATTTATTTCCATATCTAATTTTCCTTAAAATTATATATACTAAATTATAACAAAAAGACCATTTTTTGCCTTTTTTAACCTTTTATTGTATTTTTTTCACTTTTCTCTTTCGACTAAATTGCTCAATTTTCTTTTTGATTATTAACGAAGGAATAATTAAAAAAATCGATAATAAAACTAAAAATACTCGTAAAATTAGCAATTTTCAAAAAAGACTAAACGGATAAGTCAAAAGCAAAATGGTTAGTGAAAATGAAATAACGGAATAGTAAAAAGCAAAGGAAAAATTAACAACTTTTAATTTAGTTAGAATAGTCGAAACAACAATCGAAAAAAGGAAAATTAAAATACTAATAACAAATAAAATTCAGTAAGAAATTAGTTCCTTTCCATAAAAATCAGGTGAAAAAAATGCATAAACTACACCAATTGGTGCAATAATAGTTATTAGTGCAAAGAAAAAATCAGGAATTTTTGTTATTTTTTTATGCATTTTTTTCGCGATTTTTTAATAAATCAATAAAAGCAACTAATGAAATTTTATATGTTTCTGGCGATCCGTATTCACGATAAGAGATTTCGTTTTTTTCAATTTCTTCATCGCCAATTATCAATTGAAAACTTATTTTTTGTAAGTTTGCTTCGCGAATTTTCCGAGAAATTCGCTCAGAGCGAATATCAATTTCCGAATGAAATCCAAGATCAAAAAGGATTTCATGAACTTTTTGCGCAAAATCATAATGTTTTTCTGTTACAGGAATTACAATAATTTGTCTTGGTGATAATCAAAAAGGTAAATTTCCTTTGGTTTGTTCTAATAAAATTGCAATAAATCTTTCATAAGTTCCAATTAATCCGCGGTGAATCAAAATTGGTGTTTCCTTTTGGTTTAAATCATTTGTAAAACTAATTCCAAATTTTTGTGGTAAAAGAAAATCTAACTGTAAGGTCGAAATTGTAATTTCTTTATTTAAAGCGGTTTTGATTTGAAAGTCAATTTTTGGACCATAAAAGGCTGCCTCGCCAATTTTTTCAATATATTTAACATTGTTTTCATCTAAAAACTGCTTTAAATCAGATTCAGCCTGGTTTCACATCAGTTCGTCTTGGAAAAATTTATCTTTATTTTCAGGGTCTCTTTTTGAAAAAGAGATATAGAAAATTTTAATTTTAAAAAACTCTAAAACTTCCGTAATCATTTTAAAAAGATGTTTAATTTCGCTAAAAATTTGATTTTTACTAACAAAAATATGACCTTCAGTTAAATCCATTGCCCGAACTCGCTCAAGACCAGAAAGTGCTCCTGATTTTTCATACCGATACAATCTTGACTGTTCTGAAATTCTGTATGGCAAATTTCGGTAACTAAAATGTTGTTGCGAAAATAAAATAATATGGTGTGGACAAGTCATTGGACGCGGAATCAACGGTTCAGTTTCAACCTTAAGAGCAGAAAACATATCGTCTTTATAATGCGATAAATGCCCTGAAATTTCATAGAGTTTTTGGTGACCAAAATGGGGGGTTAGAACTTCTTTAAATCCGTAATTACGGTCAAATTCAAGAATTTTCTGACGAATTTTGTTATGAACTTTCATCCCGTTTTCTAGTCAAACTGGGAAACCAAGTCCAAAATAGGAACTAAAACTAAAAAGTTTCAATCTCGAACCAATTCTACGGTGATCTCTTTCTTGTCTTTCTTGCAAAATTTCAAGAAATTTTGCAAGATTTTCTTTTGAGTCTCAACTTGTGCCGTAAATACGTGTTAGTTGCTTGTTATTAGAATCGCCGCGCCAATACGCTCCTGCTATTTTTAAGAGTTTAAAATTCTTAATTTTATTTAAAGATTCAAGATGTTTACCAGCACATAAATCTTCAAAAAGCACGTTATTTTCGGCATCTACTATCGAATAATAGCTAATTTTTTGTCCATTATTTTCTAGTTCATTTTTTAGTTCTTGTTTATAAATTTGTTCATTAAAATCTAGATTTTTACCATCAGTTTCAATAATTTTCAGATTTTTTGTTACTAATTTTTTCATCAACTTTTCAATTTTAGGAAAATCTGAATCTGAAAGTGAAAAATCAAAGTCAAAATCATAATAAAATCCATCTTCAGAAACAGGACCAAATCCTAATTTAACATTTGGAAAAAGTGTTTTAATAGCAAGCGCTAAAAGGTGTGAAGTTGAGTGATTTAATTCATAGTCAATTTTTAATTCCATAAGTTATAGACCCATTTTTTCTTTTATTTTTAAAAGGTTGTAATTAGCGATTTGATTGGCTTTTTCAGCCCCTTTTTTTGCTAAATCATCGACTAATTCTAGATTTTTTTGGTATTTTTGTTGTAAATCTTCTAAAAAATCAGCAACTATTTTTCCAACTGTTTGTTTTAGAAATTGGTAAGACTGATTTTCAAAAAAAGCGAGACATTCTTCTTGGTTTTTTCCAGTAAAAGCCATAAAAATGTTCAAAAGATTAACAATTCCTGGTTTTTCATCACTAAAATAAATTTTATTTTCAGAATCTGTTTGTGCTTTTTGAATTTTTTTATAGGCGATTTCTGGCGAATCAGTTAGAAAAATAGCAGAATTTTTTACCGTGGTTGATTTAGACATTTTTTTCTGTGGATCAGTCAGTGACATTATTTTTTGTGCAGAATTTGAAATTATAGCTTCTGGAATCGTAAAACTTGTTTTAAAAGTTTTGTTAAATCTTTGCGCAATTTTCCGTGTTAATTCCAAATGCTGCAATTGATCAGCGCCAACCGTGACAAAATCAGGATTGTATAAAAGAATATCGGCAGCCATTAGAATTGGATAAGTTAGCAATCCTGTTGGGATTTTTTCAGTATTATTTTCCTGTTTTTGTCGCGATTTGTCTTTAAATTGCGTCATCCTTGACAATTCGCCAATTGTTGTTTGTGATTGTAAAAGTCAAAAAAGTTCAGAATGAGCACTAATTTCCGATTGGAAAAATAAGACCGTTTTTTCAGGATCAAAACCGCAAGCAAGATAGAAGGCAAAAATATTTTTACGGTTTTCAGCCAATTTTTCTGGACTAATTGGTAATGTTAATGCGTGCAAATCAGCAACAAAAATGAAATTTTCAAATTCATTCTGCAAATTAAGGCTTGGTTTTATTGAACCTAAAAAGTTCCCAATTGTTAGTTGTCCTGTTGCTGTTATTCCACTTACCAATCTTTTTTTCATAATGAAAAAATTTTAACATAATTAGCAGAAAAGTTTTAAAAATGAGTATAATTAAGAACATAATTATGAAGCTAATTTCCAAAATCATTTATTTTCTTTTGCAAATTTTTAGCTTTGGTTTTTTTGCCAAACACATTAACAAAAAACACAATAAAACAAAATCTGATCTTACTTTTGAAAAAAAATTTGATTTTAAAATTGAGGAGTTAATCAATCTGTTAGGAGGAAAAAAAAATATTAAATCAAGCGATTTTAGTATTTCCAGGTTAAAAATTCAATTAAAATCAACAGAAAATCTCGATTTTGAAAAAATCAAAAAATTAAAAGGAGTTTCAGGAATTGTTGTTAACTCGGAAACGATTAGTTTAATTGTTGGTAATAAATCAAAGGCAATTTCAGAAGCCATAAATAATTTTGAATAAGTTTAGAAAAGTTTAGAAAATACCAAGGAAATTACGTTAAAATGCAAAAATTTGGAAACCATAACCGTGAAAACCCAAACTTGAACAATAATCCAAATCAAAATTTAAGTTATGAACGTCTACTCGCAAATTTAATTACAGTCGAGCGTTCAGATTCGGCGCTTTTTACAAGACTTGATAACGAAAATTATATCGATTTATATTCAGTATTAAAGTTAAGTGATTTTAAAAAATTAATCACATCACCTATTTCATCTGTCTCGCTTTCAACTAGTGAAATTGATGATTTTACTGAAAAAATCGAAGAAATTGATAACAAAGATGAACTAGTTGAATTTTTAAAAAGTTCAGATTACAAATTAAATCCACTTGTTTTAAGATCGCTTAATTCCGATTTTCAGTTAGGGAAAAAGGAAATTTTAAACAAAATTTCTTATAAAAAACAAACTAGTTTAGCAAAGTGAAAGCGCTTAATTAAAAAGGCTTATGATATTTTAAGAGACAGAAATGTTTGGCCTTTACACATTGGATTTTTTTATATTTCGTTAACAATTGAGGATCGAAGTTTTTTTGGTCCCTTGTTTGTGAAAGAATGTGAAGTTACAATTGTAAATTCAGTCCCACGGCTTAATGCTGACGGTCACATTAAATTAAATAATAAACTTCTTGCTTTTTTAAAAAAGCTTGATATAGATTTTAATTTCAATTTTGATTTTTCGGAATTTTCAATCGAAGATTTAGTGGAAAATATAAAAAAATTTTACAACGATAAATTTGAAATTCCAAATATTGAAGGTCGGGTTCCAAAGGATTTTGCTTCAAATGAAGATAGCATAATTTTTCATCCTGGAGTTGTTTTAGGATTTTTCAATATCGGCGGATCACATCAACGCCGAATTATGGAAAAAATGATTAAAACTGGTGAAATTCATAATCTTATTGATGTTGATATTAATAAAAATGTTTATCGTAATAATATTGAAAAATCAATTTTTTCACCTAAATTTACAGGTTTTTTTAAAATTCAACCTACCAACTATACTCAAGATTATGCACACATTTCAGCGATTTTGCACAATACAATTATTTGAGGTCCACCAGGAACGGGAAAATCACAAACAATTGCTAATATAATTTCAAACATTATTTCGCTCAACAGAACCGCACTTGTTAGTTCGCAGAAAAAAATTGCACTTGTTGTTCTTAGAAAAAGGCTGAAAATGATGTCCTTTTTTTGCCTTTTTGTAATCAATGAAAAACTTGAAAATTATAAAGATTTTTACAAGCCTATTGAAGAATATATTAAAAACATTGAAAATTTCAATATGGAATCCAAATTGGGTGAAATTAAAGTTTTTTCAGACGATGATCGCCAATATTTGGAACTTTTACTTAAAATTTTCCCAAAAGTCGAAACCTTAACAAATACGCTCGATGCCTATAAAACAATTGAAAATGCCAATAATTTCTTTGCACTCAACGTTGCAGAAGCACTTTTTAAAATAAATAAGTCAATAAACATTAATCCAAAACGTTCGCCGCGTGGTTCTGAACAAAAACTTAAAATTCACATTATCGAATCACAGTTAAAACGTAAATTAAATTTTGTTGAAAAAGCAAAGCATTTTGTTTCAACCGAATTGCGTGAAGATGTTAATTTAATTATTGAAAATTTAGCAAATTATGATGATAATTTGGAAAATATTTACAATAAGATTTCAAAATTAGAAATTTCTAATTTTGAAAATCTTGAAAAGTTTCTAAATTTTGCTAGAAAACCAAAAGTCGAATACCTTGATGATAAAGCATTATTTGTTCATCATGCTAAAAAAGTCTTTGAAATACTGGCTAAATTGAACAATGACAGCGAATTCCAGCAACTTTATACTCGTTTCCGCCTTAGTGTTAAACAAAAAAAGAAAATGTCACCTTATAAATTCTTATTAAAACACGCTGAAATTATCAAGGTTTTATTCCCAGTTATCATTACAACACCTGACATTGAACTTGTAATGTTTGAAAAAAAACATTTTGACTACGTAATTATTGATGAAGCTTCACAAATGTTTTTAGAAGAAGCACTTCCACTTTTATTTTATGGAAAAATAAAAGTTTTAGTTGGTGATCACCAGCAAATGCAACCGATTCGTTGATTTGCATCTAAATTAAACGAAGAATCAGAGGATGATGCCTTTGCAAATATTGAATCAATTCTTGAATATGCCCATTCAAAAGGTGTGTTTAATATTATGCTTGACAAAAATTATCGTTCTCATCATGCTTCACTAATGACTTTTAATTCACGTCATTTTTACGATTCAGATCTTAAAATTGCGAATAATTACAAATTTGAAGGAAATGATGTAATTGAAGTTCATAATGTTAACGGACAATGAGACGGACAGCAAAATATCGTTGAAGCAAAGGCGGTTGTGGAAATTGCGCAAAGAAATATCAATAAATTTCCAACAATGATAATTCTTGCTTTTAACAAAAATCAGCAAAATGCTATTGAAAAAATTATTTTTGAATCCTACCCTGAAATTGAAAGGCTAATTTATACTGATAAAATTATTGTAAATAGTCTTGAAAATATTCAAGGAGACGAAGCTGATCTAGTAATTGTTTCAGTCGCCTATGACCAAAGTGCAAAATTTGGTTCTACTTATATCGCAAGAAAAGGTGGAAAAAACGCCTTAAATGTTGCCACCTCGCGTGCTCGCCAAAAAATGGTAATTTGCAAATCAATCAATGCCGATGAAATTCAAAACTCTTCAAATTCCGAGGATCTTGAAATTTTCAAAGAATGAATCAATTTCCTTGACTTAGATGTTCAATCACAAATTCATTATTCACGTAAAAAGAAAACTGAACTTTCACTAACTGAATTAAAAAAAGTCTCAAAAACAAGTTTTTTCGCTAACTTTCAACAGGAATTTATCGAAGAATTTTCTTCAAATTTTCCCGATTTCGAAGTAAAAGCAAACTTTGTTGTTGGTAGCGAAGAAATCGATGTCGCTATTTTCGACCAAGGCGACCTTTTGTTTGCAATTTACCTTGATTCATTAGAATATAAAACCCCCGAAGAATACATTCAATATTTTGATGCAATTAAATTTATTGAAAAAAAACAATATCCAGTTCTTATTATCAATTTTGTTGACTGAAAACTAAATAAACCAAAAGTAATTGCTAAAATTAAAGAACAAATTCTTAACTTAAAGGAAGATGATCTTGTTTAGATCAGAATTATACAAACCTGATGAATTAGTAATTGGTTGTGATGAAGTCGGAGTTGGTGAGTATTTTACAAATTTAACTGTTTGTTGTGCCGTTTTTCGTGAAAGTGAAATTGATGTCGAAATTTTGGACAAAATTTCTGATTCAAAACTTTTAAACGAAAAGAAAATTAACGACATTTTTGTAATATTAGACAAAAAAATTAGTTATGAATTTATTAGCCTTGAGATGAATGAGTATAACAAATTGATAACAAAAGGTTTAAATTCACACGAAATTAAAGCTTTTTCGTATTTTAAAGTTCTTCAGAAATTAACTTTTACTTTTAAAGATGAAAAAATTGACAAAATTTTTATCGATGGTTTTGTCAGTGAAAGAAAATTTGCTGAGTATTTCTCAAAAATTTCCCGAATCTTCAAACTAGAAACTTGGGATTTTGAAAAATTTCCTTTAATTTTAGAAAAAAAAGCTGATACAAAAATTAAGCAAGTTGGCGCTGCATCAATAATTGCAAAACACGCTTTAAATCAAAAATTTATTCAAAGGCAACAGAAATGAAATGCAATTTTTCCTGCTGGTTCTAACCAAATTGAAAAAATTGTTAATTTTTGCGTTCAACAAATTGGAAAATATGGCAAAATTTTCCTTGAAGAAAATGTAAAATTGCATTTCAGTATTACCGATAAAGTCTATATGAAATTAGAGGAAAAAAATGATAAAAATAGTTAGTTTATTCGCCGAAAACACCGAAAAAATTCAGTCCAATATTAACGTTGCTGGCGGTGTTGGTCTTGGTGGTTGAATTGGAATTACAATTGGTGTCGGAATTGTTTTGTTTATTGCTGGGGCGATTATTGCTTTGGTAGTTTCAAAAAAAATGTTTGAAAAACAAATTCGTGAAAATCCACCGATAACTGAAAGCATGATTCGTGCAATGTATATGCAAATGGGGCGAAAGCCTTCTGAGGCTCAAATCAGAGCGGTAATGCGTTCTGTCAAAAATGCAAAAAAGTAGGAAAAAATGAAGAAAAAATTAGTTTTAATTATCATTGATGGTCTAGGGTTGCGCTCTGAAAAACAAGGAAATGGTTTTGCGCTTGCAAAAACCCCTGTTTTTGATAGTCTTTTTCAAAATTATCCTCATAGTTTAATCACCGCTTCTGGTGAAGAAGTGGGACTTCCTGCTGGTCAAATGGGAAATAGCGAAGTTGGTCATTTAAATATTGGTGCTGGTTTTATTGTCTATACAGGGATTTCAATTATAAATAATGCTTTAAAAACAGGCGCTTTTTTCAAAAACGAGAAGTTTATTAAAGCTTTTGAACATAGTATCAAAACTGGACTTCCACTACAAATAATGGGACTTTTTTCTCCTGGTGGAGTTCATTCGCACCAAGATCATCTTTTTGCGCTAATTGATTTTGCTGCGGATTTTGGTGTAAAAAAGTTAAATATTCACCTTTTTGGTGATGGAAGAGATGTTGGTCCTAAGTCGATCAAACCGTGAATTGAAAAGTTGATTTTAAAACTAAAAAATTACGAAAACTATAAAATAGCTTCAATTTCCGGGCGTTTTTATTCAATGGATCGTGATAAAATGTTCGACCGTGTTGAATTAGGTTATAATGCGCTTTTAGGAAAAGCGGAAAATACCTTCACAAATCCAATCGATTATGTGAATTTGCAATACGGAAAAGGAATTACTGATGAATTTTTCGAGCCAGCAATTAACTTAAAGGTTAATAAAAACGATTTTCTTGGAGATAATCATCCGGTAATTTTTTTCAATTTTCGTCCTGATCGTGCAAGACAATTAAGTCATTTAATTTTAGGAACTAATTTATACAAAAACAAACCAAAAAACCCTGTAAAAATCGACATCTTTGTCTCAATGATGAAATATGAAGGGATAAATTCGCTTGTCGCTTTTGAGGAAATGAAAGTCGAAAATCCGCTTGGAAAAATTATCGACAACGCTGGTTTAAAACAACTTCGGCTCGCTGAAACACAAAAATATGCCCACGTTACCTTTTTTGTTGATGGTGGGATTGAACTTGAGCTAAAAAATTCTGACCGAATTTTAATTGATTCTTTAAAAGTTCAATCTTATGCTGATTTTCCACAAATGTCAGCGGTTGAAATTACTGATAAACTTATTGAAGTCGGCGAAAATTACGACTTTATTATTATGAATTTTGCAAATCCAGATATGGTTGGGCATACTGGAAATTTAGAGTCAACAATTAAAGCTGTTGAAATTCTTGATTCACAAATCGGTCGAATTCATCAATGAGCTAAAGTGAAAAATTTCCACTTTTTTATTACCGCTGACCACGGAAATGCTGAACTAACCGAAGATGAAAATGGAAATCCTTCAACAAAACATACAATTTTTCCAGTAATGTTAATTTCAAGTGATAAAAATATTAAATTAAAAGACGGAAAACTTGCTAATATTGCACCTACTATTTTAGATTATTTTGGAATCGAAAAACACCAAGATATGGATCATAACTCCTTAATAGTTAAAAGTGAATAATTTTTTTATTTCTAAAAAGCGTCGATTTTTACAGTATTTTTTTTAAATTTAGCGATTTTTCTTGAACCAAATTAACTAAATGTATTTTTTTCTTGTTTTTGTTCTTCTAAATAAAAATCTAAAAATTTGATAAATAAAAAATGAAGAAAATCAAAAAAAATTTGATTAAAAAAGTTAGTAAACTTTTTATTTTCCTAACTTTTTCGACATTATCTATAATTTCTGCTACTAATAAAGGTTTGGAAAATCAAGCCGTTATTAGTCAAAAAACAATTGAAAATCAAAGTGAAAATTCTAAAAATTTATATAAAATCACCCAGATGTCAGCAGTGTCTGATAACAAAAATGATCTAATTTCGCCGGCAGTTAAGGAAAAAATCCCCCCACAAAAAAACGGTCTTGCTCCGGCAGTTCCGTTTTTAATTCTTGGCGCCGGCGGTATTCTTTTTGCTAGTTGGATTGCAAATCAATCAAATCAAAACCGACCAATTTTACCAAAACTACCAAATATTACTTTCAATCCAGGCAGATATTCACCACAAAAACCGCAAAAAGAAAATGATTATCAAGATGCAATAGTTGCTAGAACTAATAATTCAATCACTGTTGATCTAAATATTTTAGCTTCAAAAACTAATACAAAATTAAGTTCAAGAGCTGCAGCATTATCTAAAGTTGAATTTGTTGAAGTTACTAGCACAAGTCAACTTAAAAAATTTGATGGTGTCCATTTAGCTTATTTTTTTGATAATGTTCCAGGTTATGCACCAAAATTTTTAATTAGCCCTGTTAAAATTAGCGAAGCGCTTGCCTGAGAATTTTCGGTTTTAAGTCTCCAAGATGCTTTTGACCTTAAAGGTTTGTTATACAACAATTTTTTCCCTAATGTTAATTTAGAACAAAACCCTAAATTTGCACAAAAATTAGGTTTTAAACCTAATTTTTACTCATATAAAAAGAAAAAAATGAAAAAATTAGCCTATAAAGTTGCCTCAACAGTTAATTTATTAATTGGCGCTAAATTGGGATATAATGTTCCTTATTTAAATAATGATAGTGATGAAAATTATCCAAAAAGTTACTATACTGTCGACAAATTTATCGATCAACCTTTTGATAAAAGCATAAATTGATATATGAATATGCCCTCAATTGAAACATTGTATGCAGATGGGAAGGTGAAGGATAAAAACCGTGAAAAAAGGATTAAGGAAAAGGTAGATGATAAAACAATTCTTTTTAGAAACTATCATGTTAGAAGAGTTAAACTTCGCCCTAATGTTGATGGAGAAGAAAAAGAAAAAAAAGATCGAATCGAACTTAAATCTGTAGAAAGAATTCATTATTTATATGGAGATCCAATCAAATTCCCTCATTAATATTAAGCAAAAATTTAAAGAACTAAGATATAGGCAAGTTGATCAAAGAGATTTTATTTCAACAAGAAATATATTTAAACACTGAAATGAACCATATATTCGACCTGACGGAGTTAGAGTATTTACTTGCGCATTTACTTATTGTCAAGAAAAGTTTACAAATTTTTTAAAACATAACATTTCCTTTTACGAACATAATCCTATCGAAGATATGATCGCAATCCTTTATAAACAAGGCGATTATGTTTATCGACTTCAACTTGAAGAAATTCAAAAAGCTGTCTTTTTTTCAAAAGAATTACGATTTTTTAGTTTTTTTAAAAAGCAAATTTCTAAAGAAATTTATCAAATAATCAGCGAAAGTTACTGGCGTTGAACTAGAACATATAGGCAAGTAGACGGAATTTTTTGAGATGAAGGTACTTGAACTGATATAAAAATGGTTGTCGTAGCGATTGAAAACATTGATGATGAAAAAAACTGCCAGTATTCAATCTCTTTTCCTTCAATTTTAAGAATGTCTTATGCAAACAAAGAAAGACTAAAAGAAGTTGAACAGTTAATAATTAACGAAATTGAGGAATTAATTCCGTTTGCAAAACCAAAAAATCTTGAAAATCATCGAGAAAAAATTTTTGACTTTCTAACAATTCAGCATGAATATAATTCAAAACATTTTGATCCTAATAAAATTTATTTAGGTCAAAAAATCGAAGATGATTTAAAAAAAATTGAAAATGGATTTCAGGATTTAAAAGACGATTATTCGCTAGCACTAAATGTAAAAACATTAGAAACTTATGAAAATATTTTAGAAAAATTTAAAAAATATGGAATTAAGAAATTCGACCTTGAAAAAGATGACAGAAGTCAAATTTTAATTAGTTGAATAAATAAATTTGGACCAAATTATCGTCAACACAGTATTAATTTATTCGGCAAAGATGGTCAAAAATATTATGATGATCTAGAAAAATGAACTAATAAAGTAAATTTAGTTCATCTTTTCCAAATTATGTTTGGTCCCAGCGTATATTTTCTTTGAGATCCTACATTGGATGGTCCTATTCCTGATAGTTTAGTGTTAAAAAGTTGGGCTTCACTTGATATTTCTAAATTTGAATTATATTATTTTGGTGGTTCCGAATACGGAATTTATGATGATATTCTTAATCAGTTCGACTCAAAAAACCCTGTTTTTTGACTAAATACTGCCTACGAACCTAGTGGTAACTACGGATCAGAGGGTTGAATCCCAGAAATTGTCACGGCAAATTTAATTTTGCTTTATCGCGATGGCGAAAATGTTCTATACTGAATTGGTAAATGCCCGTTTTATCACCATGTTTATAATGGGAAATATTTTCCGTTAAATTTATATTATAATAAGAAAATTTCTGATCTTGAGAGAGACATTTTTCTTCGCGGAAATACTGATCCGGTTTTTTATTCTTACGATAACGAACTAAAAATTGACGTAATTAGAAGAACAAACAAGGAATTAAGCGAATTATTTGATTATATTCGTTTATATGAAAAAAATTATAAAAATAAGAATGCTAGAAAGCATTTTGAGGATTTTATCGAAGAATCTGATCTTTTAACTGATGAGGATAGAAAAAAAATGACAGTTTGTGAACTAACATCAATTTATTCTGACCACGAAAAATCGATCAACTTTTTAGATATTGAAAATGGAGAATATGTTGATTTTAGATTAAAAGAATATTATAAAAAATCTTAAAAATTAATAACAAAAAAAAGAAGAAAAAGTATAAACAAATTATTAAAAACCAAAAAACATTAAAAATTTGAATTTTTTTCTACTAAATATCAAATTATTGTAAAAAACTACCCAAAAAATAGAAAGAATTCATTATTTATATGGAGATCCAATCAAATTCCCTCATTAATATTAAGCAGAAATTTAAAGAATTAAGATATAGGCAAGTGGATCAAAGAGATTTTATTTCAACAAGAAATCTTTATAAACACTGAAATGAACCATATATTCGACCTGACGGAGTTAAAGTATTTACTTGCGTAACTACTTATTGTCAAGAGAATTTTTTACATTTTTTAGAAATCAACTCTTTTCCTTCTCTTGTTACTAAACATAATGCCATCGAAGATATGATCGCAATCCTTTATAAACAAGGCGATTATGTTTATCGACTTCAACTTGAAGAAATTCAAAAAGCCGTCTTTTTTTCAAAAGAATTGCGATTTTTTAGTTTTTTTAAAAAGCAAATTTCTAAAGAAATTTATCAAATAATCAGCGAACGTTACTGGCGTTGAACTAGAACATATAGGCGAGTAGACGGAATTTTTTGAGATGAAGGTACTTGAACTGATATAAAAATGGTTGTCGTAGCGATTGAAAACATTGATGATGAAAAAAACTGCCAGTATTCAATCTCTTTTCCTTCAATTTTAAGAATGTCTTATGCAAACAAAGAAAGACTAAAAGAAGTTGAACAGTTAATAATTAACGAAATTGAGGAATTAATTCCGTTTGCAAGACCAAAAAATCTTGAAAATCATCGGGAAAAAATTTTTGACTTTCTAACAATTCAGCATGAATATAATTCAAAACATTTTGATCCTAATAAAATTTATTTAGGTCAAAAAATCGAAGAAGATTTGGAAAAAATTAAGGATAAATTTCAAGATTTTGAAGAATATTTTCGTTTAGCGCTAAATGTAAAAACATTAGAAACTTATGAAAATATTTTAGAAAAATTTAAAAAATATGGAATTAAGAAATTTGACCTTGAAAAAGATGATAGAAGTCAAATTTTAATTAGTTGAATAAATAAGTTTGGGTCAAATTATCGCAAGCACTCCATTAATTTATTCGGCAAAGATGGCCAAAAATATTATGATGATCTGGTAAAATGAACTAATAAACTAAATTTAGTTCATTTTTTTCAAATTATTTTTGGTCCAACTATTTTTTTTCTTTGAGATCCAACATGAGAAGATCCGCTTCCTGATAGTTTAGTGTTAAAAAGTTGGGCTTCACTTGATATTTCTAAATTTGAATTATATTATTTTGGTGGCTCCGAATACGGAATTTATGATGATATTCTTAATCAGTTCGACTCAAAAAACCCTGTTTTTTGACTAAATACTGCCTACGAACCTAGTCGTCACACTGCAATTGATGGTTGAATCCCGGAAATTGTCACGGCAAATTTAATTTTGCTTTATCGCGATGGCGAAAATGTTCTATACTGAATTGGTAAATGCCCGTTTTATCACCATGTTTATAATGGAAAATATTTTCCGTTAAATTTATATTATAATAAGAAAATTTCTGATCTTGAAAGAGACATTTTTCTTCGTGGAAATACTGATCCGGTTTTTTATTCTTACGATAACAAACTAAAAATTGACGTAATTAGAAGAACAAACAAGGAATTAAGCGAATTATTTGATTATATTCGTTTATATGAAAAAAATTATAAAAATAAAAATGCTAGAAAGTATTTTGAGGATTTTATCGAAGAATCTGATCTTTTAACTGAAGAAGATAGAAAAAAATTGACAGTTTGTGAACTAACATCAATTTATTCTAACCACGAAAAATCGATCAACTTTTTAGATATTGAAAATGGAGAATATGTTGATTTTAGACTAAAGGAACTTTATAAAAAATCTTAAAAATTAATAACAAAAAAAGAAGAAAAAGTATAAACAAATTATCAATAACTAAAAAACATTCAAAATTTGAATTTTTTTTCTACTAAATATCAAATTATTGTAAAAAACTAATTAAAAAATAGAAAGAATTCATTATTTATATGGAGATCCAATCAAATTCCCTCATTAATATTAAGCAAAAATTTAAAGAATTAAGATATAGGCAAGTCGATCAAAGAGATTTTATTTCAACAAGAAATCTTTATAAACACTGAAATGAACCATATATTCGACCTGACGGAGTTAAAGTATTTACTTGCGTAACTACTTATTGTCAACAGGATTTTTTACATTTTTTAGAAATCAACTCTTTTCCTTCTCTTGTTACTAAACATAATGCCATCGAAGATATGATCGCAATCCTTTATAAACAAGGCGATTATGTTTATCGACTTCAACTTGAAGAAATTCAAAAAGCCGTCTTTTTTTCAAAAGAATTGCGATTTTTTAGTTTTTTTAAAAAGCAAATTTCTAAAGAAATTTATCAAATAATCAGCGAACGTTACTGCCGCTGAACTAGAACATATAGGCGAGTAGACGGAATTTTTTGAGATGAAGGTACTTGAACTGATATAAAAATGGTTGTCGTAGCGATTGAAAACATTGATGATGAAAAAAACTGCCAGTATTCAATCTCTTTTCCTTCAATTTTAAGAATGTCTTATGCAAACAAAGAAAGACTAAAAGAAGTTGAACAGTTAATAATTAACGAAATTGAGGAATTAATTCCGTTTGCAAGACCAAAAAATCTTGAAAATCATCGGGAAAAAATTTTTGACTTTCTAACAATTCAGCATGAATATAATTCAAAACATTTTGATCCTAATAAAATTTATTTAGGTCAAAAAATCGAAGAAGATTTGGAAAAAATTAAGGATAAATTTCAAGATTTTGAAGAATATTTTCGTTTAGCGCTAAATGTAAAAACATTAGAAACTTATGAAAATATTTTAGAAAAATTTAAAAAATATGGAATTAAGAAATTTGACCTTGAAAAAGATGATAGAAGTCAAATTTTAATTAGTTGAATAAATAAGTTTGGGTCAAATTATCGCAAGCACTCCATTAATTTATTCGGCAAAGATGGCCAAAAATATTATGATGATCTGGTAAAATGAACTAATAAACTAAATTTAGTTCATTTTTTTCAAATTATTTTTGGTCCAACTATTTTTTTTCTTTGAGATCCAACATGAGAAGATCCGCTTCCTGATAGTTTAGTGTTAAAAAGTTGGGCTTCACTTGATATTTCTAAATTTGAATTATATTATTTTGGTGGTTCCGAATACGGAATTTATGATGATATTCTTAATCAGTTCGACTCAAAAAACCCTGTTTTTTGACTAAATACTGCCTACGAACCTAGTCGTCACACTGCAATTGATGGTTGAATTCCGGAAATTGTCGCGGCAAATTTAATTTTGCTTTATCGCGATGGCGAAAATGTTCTATACTGAATTGGTAAATGCCCGTTTTATCACCATGTTTATAATGGAAAATATTTTCCGTTAAATTTATATTATAATAAGAAAATTTCTGATCTTGAAAGAGACATTTTTCTTCGTGGAAATACTGATCCGGTTTTTTATTCTTACGATAACGAACTAAAAATTGACGTAATTAGAAGAACAAACAAGGAATTAAGCGAATTATTTGATTATATTCGTTTATATGAAAAAAATTATAAAAATAAAAATGCTAGAAAGCATTTTGAGGATTTTATCGAAGAATCTGATCTTTTAACTGATGAGGATAGAAAAAAATTGACAGTTTGTGAACTAACATCAATTTATTCTAATCACGAAAAATCAGTCAACTTTTTAGATATTGAAAATGGAGAATATGTTGATTTTAGACTAAAGGAACTTTATAAAAAATCTTAAAAATTAATAACAAAAAAAGAAGAAAAAGTATAAACAAATTATCAATAACTAAAAAACATTCAAAATTTGAATTTTTTTTCTACTAAATATCAAATTATTGTAAAAAACTAATTAAAAAATAGAAAGAATTCATTATTTATATGGAGATCCAATCAAATTCCCTCATTAATATTAAGCAAAAATTTAAAGAATTAAGATATAGGCAAGTCGATCAAAGAGATTTTATTTCAACAAGAAATCTTTATAAACACTGAAATGAACCATATATTCGACCTGACGGAGTTAAAGTATTTACTTGCGTAACTACTTATTGTCAACAGGATTTTTTACATTTTTTAGAAATCAACTCTTCTCCTTCTCTTGTGACTAAACATAATGCCATCGAAGATATGATCGCAATCCTTTATAAACAAGGCGATTATGTTTATCGACTTCAACTTGAAGAAATTCAAAAAGCCGTCTTTTTTTCAAAAGAATTGCGATTTTTTAGTTTTTTTAAAAAGCAAATTTCTAAAGAAATTTATCAAATAATCAGCGAACGTTACTGGCGTTGAACTAGAACAACTGAAAACATAGACGGAATTTTTTGAGATGAAGGTACTTGAACTGATATAAAAATGGTTGTCGTAGCGATTGAAAATATTGATGATGAAAAAAACTGCCAGTATTCAATCTCTTTTCCTTCAATTTTAAGAATGTCTTATGCAAACAAAGAAAGACTAAAAGAAGTTGAACAGTTAATAATTAACGAAATTGAGGAATTAATTCCGTTTGCAAAGCCGAAAAATCTTGAAAATCATCGAGAAAAAATTTTTGACTTTCTAACAATTCAGCACGAATATAATTCAAAACATTTTGATCCTAATAAAATTTATTTAGGTCAAAAAATCGAAGAAGATTTGGAAAAAATTAAGGATAAATTTCAAGATTTTGAAGAATATTTTCGTTTAGCGCTAAATGTAAAAACATTAGAAACTTATGAAAATATTTTAGAAAAATTTAAAAAATATGGAATTAAGAAATTTGACCTTGAAAAAGATGATAGAAGTCAAATTTTAATTAGTTGAATAAATAAGTTTGGGTCAAATTATCGCAAGCACTCCATTAATTTATTCGGCAAAGATGGTCAAAAATATTATGATGATCTGGTAAAATGAACTAATAAACTAAATTTAGTTCATTTTTTTCAAATTATTTTTGGTCCAACTATTTTTTTTCTTTGAGATCCAACATGAGAAGATCCGCTTCCTGATAGTTTAGTGTTAAAAAGTTGGGCTTCACTTGATATTTCTAAATTTGAATTATATTATTTTGGTGGCCCCGAATACGGAATTTATGATGATATTCTTAATCAGTTCGACTCAAAAAACCCTGTTTTTTGACTAAATACTGCCTACGAACCTAGTCGTCACACTGCAATTGATGGTTGAATCCCGGAAATTGTCACGGCAAATTTAATTTTGCTTTATCGCGATGGCGAAAATGTTCTATACTGAATTGGTAAATGCCCGGTTTATCACCATGTTTATAATGGAAAATATTTTCCGTTAAATTTATATTATAATAAGAAAATTTCTGATCTTGAAAGAGACATTTTTCTTCGTGGAAATACTGATCCGGTTTTTTATTCTTACGATAACAAACTAAAAATTGACGTAATTAGAAGAACAAACAAGGAATTAAGCGAATTATTTGATTATATTCGTTTATATGAAAAAAATTATAAAAATAACAATGCTAGAAAGTATTTTGAGGATTTTATCGAAGAATCTAATCTTTTAACTGAAGAAGATAGAAAAAAATTGACAGTTTGTGAACTAACATCAATTTATTCTAATCACGAAAAATCAGTCAACTTTTTAGATATTGAAAATGGAGAATATGTTGATTTTAGACTAAAGGAACTTTATAAAAAATCTTAAAAATTAATAACAAAAAAAGAAGAAAAAGTATAAACAAATTATTAAAAACTAAAAAACATTCAAAATTTGAATTTTTTTCTACTAAATATCAAGTTATTGTAAAAAACTACCCAAAAAATAGAAAGAATTCATTATTTATATGGAGATCCAATCAAATTCCCTCATTAATATTAAGCAAAAATTTAAAGAACTAAGATATAGACAAGTCGATCAAAGAGATTTTATTTCAACAAGAAATCTTTATAAACACTGAAATGAACCATATATTCGACCTGACGGAGTTAAAGTATTTACTTGCGTAACTACTTATTGTCAACAGGATTTTTTACATTTTTTAGAAATCAACTCTTCTCCTTCTCTTGTGACTAAACATAATGCCATCGAAGATATGATCGCAATCCTTTATAAACAAGGCGATTATGTTTATCGACTTCAACTTGAAGAAATTCAAAAAGCCGTCTTTTTTTCAAAAGAATTGCGATTTTTTAGTTTTTTTAAAAAGCAAATTTCTAAAGAAATTTATCAAATAATCAGCGAACGTTACTGGCGTTGAACTAGAACAACTGAAAACATAGACGGAATTTTTTGAGATGAAGGTACTTGAACTGATATAAAAATGGTTGTCGTAGTGATTGAAAATATTGATGATGAAAAAAACTGCCAGTATTCAATCTCTTTTCCTTCAATTTTAAGAATGTCTTATGCAAACAAAGAAAGACTAAAAGAAGTTGAACAGTTAATAATTAACGAAATTGAGGAATTAATTCCGTTTGCAAAGCCGAAAAATCTTGAAAATCATCGAGAAAAAATTTTTGACTTTCTAACAATTCAGCACGAATATAATTCAAAACATTTTGATCCTAATAAAATTTATTTAGGTCAAAAAATCGAAGAAGATTTGGAAAAAATTAAGGATAAATTTCAAGATTTTGAAGAATATTTTCGTTTAGCGCTAAATGTAAAAACATTAGAAACTTATGAAAATATTTTAGAAAAATTTAAAAAATATGGAATTAAGAAATTTGACCTTGAAAAAGATGATAGAAGTCAAATTTTAATTAGTTGAATAAATAAGTTTGGGTCAAATTATCGCAAGCACTCCATTAATTTATTCGGCAAAGATGGTCAAAAATATTATGATGATCTGGTAAAATGAACTAATAAACTAAATTTAGTTCATTTTTTTCAAATTATTTTTGGTCCAACTATTTTTTTTCTTTGAGATCCAACATGAGAAGATCCGCTTCCTGATAGTTTAGTGTTAAAAAGTTGGGCTTCACTTGATATTTCTAAATTTGAATTATATTATTTTGGTGGCCCCGAATACGGAATTTATGATGATATTCTTAATCAGTTCGACTCAAAAAACCCTGTTTTTTGACTAAATACTGCCTACGAACCTAGTCGTCACACTGCAATTGATGGTTGAATCCCGGAAATTGTCACGGCAAATTTAATTTTGCTTTATCGCGATGGCGAAAATGTTCTATACTGAATTGGTAAATGCCCGGTTTATCACCATGTTTATAATGGAAAATATTTTCCGTTAAATTTATATTATAATAAGAAAATTTCTGATCTTGAAAGAGACATTTTTCTTCGTGGAAATACTGATCCGGTTTTTTATTCTTACGATAACAAACTAAAAATTGACGTAATTAGAAGAACAAACAAGGAATTAAGCGAATTATTTGATTATATTCGTTTATATGAAAAAAATTATAAAAATAACAATGCTAGAAAGTATTTTGAGGATTTTATCGAAGAATCTAATCTTTTAACTGAAGAAGATAGAAAAAAATTGACAGTTTGTGAACTAACATCAATTTATTCTAATCACGAAAAATCAGTCAACTTTTTAGATATTGAAAATGGAGAATATGTTGATTTTAGACTAAAGGAACTTTATAAAAAATCTTAAAAATTAATAACAAAAAAAGAAGAAAAAGTATAAACAAATTATTAAAAACTAAAAAACATTCAAAATTTGAATTTTTTTCTACTAAATATCAAGTTATTGTAAAAAACTACCCAAAAAATAGAAAGAATTCATTATTTATATGGAGATCCAATCAAATTCCCTCATTAATATTAAGCAAAAATTTAAAGAACTAAGATATAGACAAGTCGATCAAAGAGATTTTATTTCAACAAGAAATATATTTAAACACTGAAATGAACCATATATTCGACCTGACGGAGTTAAAGTATTTACTTGCGCATTTACTTATTGTCAGGAAAAGTTTACAAATTTTTTAAAACATAACATTTTCTTTTACGAACATAATCCCATCGAAGATATGATCGCAATCCTTTATAAACAAGGCGATTATGTTTATCGACTTCAACTTGAAGAAATTCAAAAAACTGTCTTTTTTTCAAAAGAATTACGATTTTTTAGTTTTTTTAAAAAGCAAATTTCTAAAGAAATTTATCAAATAATCAGCGAACGTTACTGGCGTTGAACTAGAACAACTGAAAACATAGACGGAATTTTTTGAGATGAAGGTACTTGAACTGATATAAAAATGGTTGTCGTAGCGATTGAAAACATTGATGATGAAAAAAACTGCCAGTATTCAATCTCTTTTCCTTCAATTTTAAGAATGTCTTATGCAAACAAAGAAAGACTAAAAGAAGTTGAACAGTTAATAATTAACGAAATTGAGGAATTAATTCCGTTTGCAAAGCCGAAAAATCTTGAAAATCATCGAGAAAAAATTTTTGATTTTCTAACAATTCAACACGAGTATAATTCAAAACATTTTGATCCTAATAAAATTTATTTAGGTCAAAAAATCGAAGAAGATTTGGAAAAAATTAGAGATGAATTTCAGGATTTTGAAAAATATTTTCGTTTAGCACTAAATGTAAAAACATTAGAAACTTATGAAAATATTTTAGAAAAATTTAAAAAATATGGAATTAAGAAATTTGACCTTAAAAAAGATGACAGAAGTCAAATTTTAATTAGTTGAATAAATAAATTTGGACCAAATTATCGTCAACACAGTATTAATTTATTTGGTAAGGATGGTCAAAAATATTATGATGATCTAGAAAAATGAACTAACAAACAAAATTTAGTTCATATTTTTCAAATTATGTTTGGTCCCAGGGTACATTTTCTTTGAGATCCAACATGGGATGGTCTTATTCCTGATAGTTTAGTGTTAAAAAGTTGGGCTTCACTTGATATTTCTAAATTTGAATTATATTATTTTGGTGGCTCCGAATACGGAATTTATGATGATATCCTTAATCAGTTTGACTCAAAAAACCCTGTTTTTTGGCTAAATACTGCCTACGAACCTAGTGGTAACTCTGGATCAGAGGGTTGAATCCCGGAAATTGTCACGGCAAATTTAATTTTGCTTTATCGTGATGGCGAAAATGTTTTATATTGAATTGGTAAATGTCCGTTTTATCACCATGTTTATAATGGAAAATATTTTCCGTTAAATTTATATTATAATAAGAAAATTTCTGATCTTGAGAGAGACATTTTTCTTCGCGGAAATACTGATCCGGTTTTTTATTCTTACGATAACGAACTAAAAATTGACGTAATTAGAAGAACAAACAAGGAATTAAGCGAATTATTTGATTATATTCGTTTATATGAAAAAAATTATAAAAATAAGAATGCTAGAAAGCATTTTGAGGATTTTATCGAAGAATCTGATCTTTTAACTGAAGAGGATAGGAAAAAATTGACAGTTTGTGAACTAACATCAATTTATTCTAATCACGAAAAATCAGTCAACTTTTTAGATATTGAAAATGGAGAATATGTTGATTTTAGACTAAAAGAATATTATAAAAAATCTTAAAATTAATAACAAAAAAAGAAGAAAAAGTACAAACAAATTATTAAAAACTAAAAAACATTCAAAATTTGAATTTTTTTCTACTAAATATCAAATTATTGTAAAAAACTAATTAAAAAATAGAAAGAATTCATTATTTATATGGAGATCCAATCAAATTCCCTCATTAATATTAAGCAAAAATTTAAAGAATTAAGATATAGGCAAGTCAATCAAAGAGATTTTATTTCAACAAGAAATCTTTATAAACATTGAAATGAGCCGTATATTCGACCTGACGGAGTTAAAGTATTTACTTGTGCACTTACATATTGTCAGGAGAATTTTTTACATTTTTTAGAATATAATTCGTCTTCTTGATATAATCGCGTGCATAATCCGATAGAAGATATGATCTCAATTGTTTATAAAAAAGATGATTATATTTATCGGCTTAATCTTGAAGAAATCCAAAAAGCAATCTTTTTTTCAAAAGAATTACGATTTTTTAATTTTTTTAAAAAGCAAATTTCTAAAGAAATTTATAAAATAGAGAGAGAAAGATACTTTCGAATGGCAAAAACAGACGCTAATCTCGATGGGATTTTTTGAGATGATGGTTCATTAGTAGATATAAAAATGGTTGTCGTAGCGATTGAAAACATTGATGATGAAAAAAACTGCCAGTATTCAATCTCTTTTCCTTCAATTTTAAGAATGTCTTATGCAAACAAAGAAAGACTAAAAGAAGTTGAACAGTTAATAATTAACGAAATTCAGGAATTAATTCCGTTTGCAAGGCCAAAAAATCTTGAAAATCATCGGGAAAAAATTTTTGACTTTCTAAGAATTCAGCATGAATATAATTCAAAATATTTTGATCCTAATAAAATTTATTTAGGTCAAAAAATCGAAGAAGATTTAAAAAAAATTGAAAATCGATTTCAAGATTTAAAAGACGATTATTCGCTGGCACTAAATGTAAAAACATTAGAAACCTATGAAAATATTTTAGAAAAATTTAAAAAATATGGAATTAAGAAATTCGACCTTGAAAAAGATGACAGAAGTCAAATTTTAATTAGTTGAATAAATAAATTTGGACCAAATTATCGTCAACACAGTATTAATTTATTCGGCAAAGATGGTCAAAAATATTATGATGAACTTGAAAGATGAACTAATAAAGTAAATTTAGTTCATCTTTTCCAAATTATGTTTGGTCCGAATATCTACTCTGTTTGAGATGTCGATGGTGGTTATCTTCCAGATAACGTTATTCTAAAAAGTTGAGCTTCACTTGATCTTTCTAAATTTGAATTATATTATTTTGGTGGTTCACAATACGGAATTTATGATGATATTCTTAATCAATTTGATTCAAAAAATCCTGTTTTTTGAATAAATACCGCTTATGAATCGAGCGGTTTAGATGTTCCCGAAGGTTGAATCCCGGAAATTGTCACGGCAAATTTAATTTTACTTTATCATGATGGTGAAAATGTTTTATACTGAATTGGCAAATGCCCGTTTTACCATCATGTTTATAATGGAAAATATTTTCCGTTAAATTTATATTATAATAAGAAAATTTCTGATCTTGAAAGAGACATTTTTCTTCGCGGAAATACTGATCCAGTTTTTTATTCTTATAAAAACGAACTAAATATTGACGTAATTAGAAGAACGAATAAGGAATTAGGCAAACTATTTGACTATATTCGCTTATATGAAAAAGAGTATAAACCTAAAGATAAATATGCAACTTTTGAAGGTTTTATTCTATATTCTGATTTATTAACTGATAAAGAAAGAGAAATTTTATCTGTTTGTGAGAAAACATCAATAATGTATGAACATAAAAAGTCGGTCAATTTTTTAAATTTTAGAAAAAAACAATATGTTGATTTTAGAATAAAAGAGCTTTTTGGAAAGAATGGTGATAGTAGCAAAAATGATGATAATGATAATGATGAAAATTTAGATGATTTTGAGACAGAATAATCAAAAGAAAAAGTTTGTTGACCTAAAGATCCTAATTGAGGTGCTAAAGCTGTTATTGCAAAAACAGAAAAATCAGTAACAATCGATCTTAATATATTAGCAGAATTAAAGGGAAAAGCAGAAGAAGAATGTGAATAAAAAGTCTCTATATTTAGAATTCTAAATCCAAAAGATACTATAAAATACGACATTTTTTCAATTTGAAATAATTTTAATAATATTTTTTGTAAAATATAAGAATAAAAAGAGACTAGATTTTTGATTAATTTAGTACAACTTTTTTCAATTTTGGCTGAAAAATCAATAACAAAATTGCACAAATTAAAATTATTAAAAAATAAGCAATAAAGGCATAAAGTGCAGAAATTGTTGCAAAATAAGTTAGTAAAATTCTCACAAGCGAACTTAAAATTATTCGAAAACTTAAAGAAATTCCGTTTTGTTTATGAAAAACATCTTTGTCAAATAATTCGTAAGTCAAACTATAATACTGACTAATAAAAAGTGAAAATAAAATTTGTTGAATTGAACTAAAAATCATAAACAAAATTAAATTAATAGACTGATTTTTAACTAAAATTAGCCCTAAAAGTCAAACTAAATTAGCAATCGATATTACTGAAACAACTCAGGACATTTTTATTTGTTTAATTTTTTTTAACTTAAATTGGATTAGCGAAGAAATTAGCGAACTTACTGAAAAAAGAATGTTTAAATAAAAACCTCAAGTTTCTATCGAAAAATTAGGTAGTAAATTAAAAATTTGCGGTAGACCAGATGCTCTAGGATATAAAAATATTCCGATGATCATTGATGAAGAAAGAACAAAAATTCACTTTTTATGCGGTTTTTCTGAGATTTTTTCAGAGGTTTTTGTTTCTTCTTCACTAAAAACAGTTTTTTCCTTATTAGTTTTTAATAACAAATAGAGAAAACCTGATAATAAATAAGTAAGACAATTAAAAATAATAAGGTAATGAAAACTTAAATTTTGGTAGATAAAATATGTAAGAATTGGCGATAAAACAAAACCAACTGATGTTGCAAAAGAAGATCCAATGTTGGTTTTTCACATTTGACTATCGTTGTTTGCGATAAAATAAACAATGTTCCTAATGTAAATAAATCGAAAAGAATGAACAAAACCAACAATTGATGAAATGCTAATTAGTAAAATTGAAAAAATGTAGCTATTCTTGATGAGAAAAAACATCGGAATTAAAGTTATCAAAAAAAGAATACTAATCAAATCACAAATAAAAAGAATTGCTTTATCGGATATTTTAGTAAACTTTGCAACAATTTTTGAACTAAAAAGATAAACAATTATTGTCGGAAACTGAATTAATAAGTACAAAATTGTAACAAGTCAAAAATCCTCAGTAATTCTATAAATATAAAGCGAAGATGCAAACTTAAAAGCTTCTGATCCAATTAGTGAAATCGCCAAAGATGCTGTATATTTATAGAAGTTTTTCTGAAAAACTATCATTTAGAACACCGATTGCTAGGAACATATAGAAAATATTTTTAATAAGTATTTTCGATGAATAACTGTGGATTTCATTTGCAGGAATTGCAATTGTAACTGAATTTTTAAATTGAAATTCGGTTTGATCCGTTGAACCTGAACCAAAATAATACTTAAAAGGTATTGCAAAATCATCAAAAACTCTTGCAATTTTATTAATCATTTCTGCATTTATACCTGTATAAAAATCAGCAACTCGAATTAAAAGGTTTTCCTTATCTCAATGTTGACTAGCAGAAACCTCCAAATTATAAATAAAATTATTTTTTTGAATAATTTCCTTTACAAAAGCTGTTTTTGCTGACTGAGGTTGAACTTCTTCTCTTGTTGTTATCAAAAAGTTAAATTTTGATATTTCAAAATTATCAAAAATCGACAGTATAAGTGTATTAATCCGATTATCGTGATTACGCGATAGAAAAATATGCTCATTAAAAAGTGTTTTTTGACTTGAAACTATCTGGAGAATTTCATTTTCCTTATTTTCATAATCTATTTTTAGTCTAGATCTTGGTATTTTGGCCTGATATTCAACAGATCATTTACTTTCTTCAATTGGAATTCCGTTAGTTTTTCCAACTATTTTCCCAGAAAGATCGTATAAATTATATAATCCTGATTTCCAATTGTAAGTTCCAAGATTATAAATTTTACCATCAACAAGAAGACCGCCTGCTTCATCACTATGACTAACAAAAATATTATCAGAATTGCTATTTTTTTGAAAATAAACTAAATTTTGCTCACTTTTATTTTGATTAATATTAAATATTTTTCTCAAAAAGTTAAATTCAGTTCCTGGGAGCGAAATTTCATCATAACCTTTTAATAAAAAGTTAATAATTTTTTCCTTATTTTTTAAGATAAGATCACAAATATGGACTATTTTATTTATTTTACTGTTTTTAGAAAAAAATTCATAGAATTTTTCAATAATCTCTATTGTGTTCAAATCTAGACTTATTTTTGTAAGATTTTCACTTTTCCCATAATCAAAAACTAGCATTTCCGTGTAGTTATATCAATAAAAAATAAAAAAACTATTTCACATACAATGTTTTAGAAAATCGATTGCTTCATTGGTGAATAGTAAATTTGTATCTATCATTGATTTTCATTTTGATAACTGCGCCAAAGTTCTAGAAATTTTTTGGTCTTGATCGTGAGGAAAATAATCACTTAAAATATAAGGCAAGGAAAGTAATTTTTGACTAAATGACCAAATTTTCTTTAAAAATAGGATACCTTCATATTCAGATTCTTCTAAAAATTTTCTATTAAGATGTTCGAGAAGGACAATTTCAATGTTGAAATTGTCTAGTGAAAATATGAACAAATTACCGTCATTTTTAGTGATTTTTATCTCTGCATTCTTTTCGATATAATTAAGAAACTGCTGTTTAGATTCTAAATTAGTTTCACTTATCGAAAAATCTAAATCGTTTGGATAGTTCTCCTTGGTTTTGTTTTCAATTCAAAAAACGGCACTTCCTTTTAAAATTAGGTTGATTTTTGAATTTGTTATGCCATTAAACTTAACAATTAATTTGCTTATTTTTTCCAGAATTGTTATCGGCATTTTATCCAAAAATCTCCTTATCTTTTAAATTTAATTGCATTTTACTTTAAATTAATAAAAAAAACAAGACAAATCAAGAAAATTGTTTTGTTTTTTAACTAAATTAAAAAAATTATTTAATTTTTTACCTTTTTATTAACAAAAAAATCAAATTACTTTAAATTTGAAAAAGTGATGTTTCGACAAATATAATAAATTGATTCATTCAAAGTTGGGTGTGTATAAGCACTTTTTTGAAGATCAAAAATTGTCATTTTCTGTAAAAGTGCAAGTGCAATTTGATTAATCAAAAGCGATGCTTCTTCTAGAAAAATATTTGCACCTAGAATTTGAAAACTACCTTTTTCAAAAAAAAGTTCTATAAATCCGGCATCTATTTCGCCATTTGCATGTGCTCTTGGTAAATTTTTAGCCTCGATTCTTACCTTTTGAAAGTCAATTTTTTCACTAATAAGTTTTTTTTCCGTCTTTCCAACAGCGGCAATTTCTGGATTTGTATAAATTGCTCAAGGAATTAACTCGGTTTTGAATTTTTCATCGGATTTACTTGTTAGTATATGTTTTGCGACAATATCACCATGTTTATAGGCAACAGTTGATAGCATCATTTGACCAGTTATGTCTCCGATTGCGTAAATATTTGGAACAGAAGTTTGCATAAATTCGTTAGTTTTTAGAAATCCGCGACTGTCTAAATCAAGATTTAAGTCAGAAAAACTATCGTTTACGGCTTGTCGACCGATTGCAAGTAAAATGTTTTTAGTTGGATGTCGAAAAATTTCGCCATTACTTTCAATCAAAAGTTCATTATTTTCATATTTTAAAACTTTTGAATTAGTGAAACTTTTGACATTATTTTTTGTTAAAACAAAATTTGCAGCTTGAGCAATTGAGTCATCAAAATTACCAAAAATACGGTTTCCGGCCTCAATTATCGTGATTTTTTTGCCAAAACTAGCATAAAAAGCTGCAAATTCAAGGGAAATTACTCCACCACCAATAATTGTTAGTTCATCAAATTCAACATTTGATTTAAAAAAATCATCAGAAGTTAATAAATTGATATTATCAGTGCCTTCAATTTCAATTTTTCTTGGTTTTGCACCAGTTGCAATAACTAATTTTTCAAAAGAAAATTGTTCATTTTCGGCTATAAGAGTGTTTTTAGAAACTATTTTTGCCTTTTTTTTGTAAATATCAACACCAGAACTTTCTAATGTTTGTGAAATTGCCCCTTGTAATTTTAATGAATTATTTTTTGCTCTTTGAAAAATTTGTTCTAAATTAAAATTTGAACTTGAGTTTAGACCAAATTTTTCCGAATTATCAAAATAATCTTTGATTTTTGCAGATTTAAGAATTGTTTTCGTTGGAATGCAACCACGATTTACACAAGTTCCACCTAAAAATTCTTGTTCAAAAAGTGCTACTTTTTTCCCATTTTTCGCCAATATAGCGGCAAGTGAATACCCTCCAGGACCACCACCGACAACAATAACATCATAATTTTTCATATAATTCGCTAGAACTCCTTAATTTTTGCAGATATTATAATTTTAATTATAACTTAATTCGTTTGAATTTCTAATCGATAAAAAAATTATAAAATAAAAAGTTTTCAGAATCAGACTAAAAAATTTTATTTTGTTTTTATTTAGTTAAAAAATAAAAATTATTTTGGTCACAAGGGCGATTATAAATTTAAGTCTTACCACTTTTTAGGATAGAAAGATTTAAAATTTTTTTGTGGATCACAAAAGGAAAAATTGAAAAAAATCAGAAAAATAAATAAAATTTTAGTATTTACAGTAAAAATGAAATTTATATGAGTTTTATACTAATTTTTCTAATTTTTTATATTTTTTAATTACATTTATAGTTTTTTTGATAAAATAAGATATGGAATATCATATATGACAAATACAAAACAAAATTTAAAAACTCGTTTGCGATATGTTTTTCTTGGCAAATTACCAATGGAAAGGAAATATCGACCAAAAATTATTGAATATGCCTATTTATTTTTTGGTAATTTTATAATCTTTACTTTCAGTGTGCTAATCTTGCTCCTTTTTGCAAAATACGAATGAAAAATTACCAAAAATTGAAATTTAATTTTAGCAAACGAGTTTAGTTCATATTTTTGGAAATTCTTAATTTCAATTAGTATTTCTGCTTGAATTGTTAATGTTGTTTTATGTATTCACTTAATTTATATTCTTTCAAAAACCGAAAATTATAAATGAATTGCTTATTTGTCCGTTTTTATAAATGTTTTACCAATTTTTAGTTTTTTAAACCTAATCATTTCTATTTTTGGTTTTTACAAACATAAAATTGTTTTCAAATAAAAATAATTGATTATTTTTGAAAGGAATTATGATGAATAAGTTGTCTAAATCCATATTTGGTTTAGTGTCTTTTAGTCCGCTCGCAATAATTGCTTGTGGCGATCCAGTTAATGACTTTGCTACAAACAAAGAAATTATTGTTGCTGTTGATCCAGCGCAAACAAATTACTGAAAAAAAAGTATTGAAGAATTTAATAAAACCGAATCAGCGACGAAAAATGGCTTTAAAATTCGAACTATTTCTAAAAATGTCTTCGCAGCACTTGATTTTTCTACAGTTGGACATACCGACACAAACAATACTCCCGACATTTTTTATGCACCACAAGACAGAATTACCGACTTAGTTCAAGGTGGAGCGATTAGTTATTTAAACGATTTTTCACCAACTTTATTTGATGAAATTACTAAGCAAATTGGTGCGACTGAAGCCGAAAAAGAAAATATGAAAAATTTCGGTACCGTTTTTGGTCTAAAAAATAATAAGCCTCACTCTGAATTCGTTGGAATTCAACATAACAAAGAGGGAATTATTCTTGCTTCAACCGAAAATGAAGATGAAGCACGTAAAATTTTGTTAAATCAAAATACAGATACACTTGCTGAACTTGTTGAAAAAGGTGAGGGAATTTTTCGAATTCAAGACTTTTGATACGGAAACGGTGTTCTTGCGGGCGCGCTTGAAAAAATTGCAATTCGCGAAAATTTAAAGGACGAAGATGGCAAACCTTTAAATTTAATGTCTAAATTATTGTATACTAAAAATAATAAATTTACATCGGGATTTTTGCACAAAGATATTGATCCAGCGGTTGATGCAAATTTAAAACCTGAAGATAACGAGTACCAAAAATATTTCCGCGAGGCAATGAAGTCAGTTGCAAAAATTTACTATCCAATTTTTAAAGCCGCTTATCAATCAGAAACTGAATATAAAAACACAGTTTGGTCAAAAAAAGGAATTTCACAAGCAGATTTAGCACAAATTATTAAATCTGATATGAATGTTGCCCAGAATACAATTTTCCGTTTGATGAAAGAAAAGAAATTAAAATTTGCAATTATCGGTACTTGAGATGTGCAAAATTCTGAAAAATCTGCAAATGCAAAGTCTTTTTTTAACATCGAAAAAGCAACAAACGAAACTGAATTCAAACAAGCACTTGGTTCTTGATCATTTTTAATTAACTCACGGAATAATTCATCATCTCCTGAAAGAAAACAAGCATTTACTGAACTTTTTAAAATAATTTTTTCAGCAAAAACAAATACCGCCTATTTCCAAGATGATTCCAAAATTCCTTTTGCAAAATCATTAACTAACCAAATTAAAGCTGAAGTTGAAAAAATTAATAGACCGCTTTATGGAAAATTTGACCAACTTAAAAAAGATTTAGGATATACAGAAGATACTGAACTTGAAGAAGCAATTAATAAGGAAATCCAAAAAACAGCAAATCCTAAATATATTAACCAAACAATTGAATCAAGTTGGGATAAAACAACAAATAAAGATGCTAGTTCAGAAGAAAACTACTCTGAATTTACAGCTAAAATTGAAACTGAAAATCTAGAGCCATCCTTAGTTGAAAATGCGAAAAAAATCAATGAATTAATTAAAAAATACCAAAAATTTGCCGCTGTTAGAAACACGCTTGGAACATTGTTTGGGCAAAAAGACCTTGCTGATTTTGTCGGTAACGGTGAAAGTTGACAAATCGATCAAAGTTTTTTCAAAGTTGGAATAAAAGATACAAAAGTTGGAAAATACGATTTAGATATTTCCCAAAGCGAAAAAACAGCCCATGTTCGTAAAGTTGAAGGGTTTATTTTTGGTGCAAACGGTGATGAAACTAGTGAAAAAGATAAAAAAATCGAAAAATATCGTGATTTAATTCTTGAAGGAAAATACGATTTAACTAAACTTGAAGCTGAAATTGCAAAAGAAATTAATGAAATTAAAGAAAAAGTTAAACTAATTGCTAAAAATCCAACTGACGATGCAACAATTGAAAAAATTGCCAAAGCTTATTTAAATAATTACGTTGCTGCCGCACTAATTCGTTCTTTCGTTAGTCCAGAGACAATTAAGCAAACAAAAGCACAAAAAACTACAAGCAAAACTGGGCAAACAGTTGATAAATATACACTGGGAAGTGCGGAAAAAATTATTAACGACTATCTTAAATCAAAAAGTTTTGACAAAATTCTTAACGTAATTGACTCAGATAAAAAATTAGAACAAAATGGTGTTGGAATTCTAAATACAGATAATTCTCGTTTTGACCGTTCTAATCCACAATTTTCTTCAACAGTTTGAGGTGCTTGAAACGATCAAACTTTTGGCTCAGAAGTTTTCCATAAAAGTGTTCTTGGAAAAATTAATAGTGAAGAAGATTTTGCCAAAATTTTCTTTGATAAAGTCGCAATCGAATATCATAAAAAAATCTTACTTGCCAACCAAGGAACAAGTAAAGTTATTGTAAATTTTAGTTAAAAAATGGCTTTTGTGCAAAAATTTAAAATTAATATTCCTAAAACTCATTTTTATTCACTAATTTTTCTCTCTGCTTTTCTTACATTAGCACTCGTTAGTTGAATTTTAGTTCCTTTTGTTTTTGGAACTCATTTAGAAAAAATTAATAAAACTAATCAGGAAAGTCAACGTGAAATTTTAGTTTCAAATTTAGCAGTTGGGAAGTTAACATCTTATTTTGCAACAAATTTGTTCATAATTTTCTTTGCTATTTACCTTTTTCTTGCTTATCGTAAAGTAAAAATTGGCTATTTCTTCTATTTTTTCTGAATTTTTGTATTTAGTTCAATGGCGGGTTATCCATTTTTTCAAGGAGCAGAAAAATTAAATCAAGCCGAATTAATAAGTGGCATTTTTATTAGTATTTTTTCAGGTTTTATAGTTATTTCTTTATTTTATTCGGTTTATATTTACCGACTTGAACGAATTATTGCAAAGTATAAATTTGCTGATAGTAGGTTTTAATGAACAAATTACAACTTTATAATTATTACGGGAAAAAGTTTGATACAATAATTGACACTGAAGCCAAAACGCTTAAGGCCTATTATCATAATGCAAAAGTGGCTCATTCGCGTTTTTTGGACAAAATTAAAATTCAGGAAAATGTTGAAAAAGAACTTTTTTTACGTGCTCGACAAAAAATTCGCGACAATTTAAAACGTGAACTGTTAAGTCAAAAAGTCGCTTATAAAAATCAGTTAAAAGTTCTAAAAGATGCTTTTATAAAGTTAAATTATGCCTCTTCAATTGAAAAACTAATTAGTTTTGAAATTAAAAAGCTTGCAAAAGAACTCAAAAATCTTCGTAATTGATTTAGTGATTTTCATAAATCATTAAATCAAACCGAAGATAGCGAAGAAGTCAAACTTGCCTTATTTGAAAAAACAAAAAAAACAACTTTAGAAAACGAAGTTGAACTAATTAAAAAGCAATTTATTTTTAAAATTTGTCTTGATTATCCTCGAAAATATCAAAAAACCGATTTTAATTTAGAGAAAATCATTGAACTTCTTGATCAAGAATCAAGACAATTTTTATTTAGTTCAAACTTAGAAAATGGAAAAATTTTCTTTGATTTTTACCAAAAAATCAAAGAAAAACAAGAAGAATTACTAAAAAAAGTGAAAATTTCGCGTAAAAATTATCTTGAAACCAAGCAATTGCAAGCCGAACTTTATCAAAAAAGAGTAAATAATTTAAAACTTATTGCCAAACAAAAAAGTATTTCACTTGAATATAGTTACAAAAACGCGATTAATTTTTTAAAACAGCAAGCGACCCAACAAAACGCACAGCAAAAACAACTAATTAGCCAAAACAAGCAGGAAATTCTTGCTTTTGAGGCAAAAAATCTTGGCAAATTAGCCGAATTTAAGCAAGAAATTAATGCCGAAATCGCCAAAATAACTCGAGAAAAAAAGCATTATTCTACTTTTAGTTTATCACAGACAAAAATAAATTTTTTTGATCAAGCTATAAAATTCTTTCACTCTGTTAATAAAAATGAACAATGAGAAATTCCTGAAATTAATCTAAATTTAGAAAATCATTCTCAAATTTTAAAGGAAAAAACCAAATTATTTAACAGTCTAGAACAAATAAATCGTCCTTTATTTTTGTTAATTAAAAAATATTATTTTAGTTTTTATGGTAATTTTTTAATTAAAAAACTTGCAAAATCAAGTCTAAAATGACAACTTTTGCTAGAAAAGTCAAAATATTTAAAGCAATATTCATACAAAGGTTTTTATTTTCGCGATCTTGCCTGAGCAATTCGCGAAAAAACAATCGAAGACTTTAAAACGCGAATTAAATTTGTCAATGAAAAAATAGAGGCAAAATATGAACTGAATCTTTTAAAATCTAGCGCTGATTTTCAAGAACAAAAAGCGGAAATTAAAGCAAAAACAGAAGAAATTTTGCAGGAATTTAAACAGCAAAAGTTGGAAAATAAAAGGCGTTTTCAGCAAAAGGAAATTGCCAAAACAGCCTTTAAAAATTTAGAAAATCGCGCAAAAATTCAAAAAAGTGACGCAAAAAGAACACTTTTTTTAAATTCAAAGATTACAAAACTCCAGCAAATTCTTACTACAAATAATTACCGTTATTTTAACGAATTAAAAGTTAATAAAAAAATCTACGAATCAAAAGCAAATGAAGCACAAAAAACTTACCCAGTTGAGACAATAAAAAATGTAAGATTTTTCGCGTTTTTTCTCAATTTGCTTTTTCCTGGAGCAGCTGAATTATTAATTTTTCGTCAGTTTGTTAAAGGTCTTTTACTATTTTTAGTTTCATTTATTTGCTATAGTTTCATTATTCCGTTTTCTTTTGGCGCTTATTGATCAAAAATGGGCGGAATTCCTGGTTTTTATGATCTAGGTGCAAATCTGCATAATCCGCGGCAAGGAATTTTTACTGATGCGAGATTTTACCTTTTTGGTGGTGTTCTTTCAGTAATTTTAATGACATTTGTCCTAATTTATTTCCTAATTGGCGCCTTATCGGCTTGAAGAATCGCAAAGGCAATGGAAGCGGGCGTGACTCCTGGAAAATGACTTTATTCAAAACAGTGACTCCAAACCACAGGATTTCCGTGGATGATTTCGCTTGTCGGTCATGCTTTAATGATTTTCATTGTTGCCGCGCCGATAATTACATCAGTTTTAATTTCTTTTACCGATTATGGTTATAATCACGCTGCTCCTGGTCAAACGGTGAATTGAGTTGGGCTAAAACAATGAGGAAAATGGTGGGATTATCGTCAACTTGGACTTTTCCAATCGCTTGCTTCAGTTCTAGGTTGAACTGCAGTTTGAACAGTTTTATCGACACTTTTTCCGATTGGACTCGGAATTTTAATCGCAATTCTGACAAATTCAAGCAAAATTAAAGGAAAAAAATTTTCCGTTTAATTTTCATTCTTCCCTGAGCAATTCCAGCTTTTGTTTCCCTTTCTTTTATTCGTTCAATGTTTGCTGCTGACTCAAAAGGTTATATCAATTTAATTTTAATTAATTTAGGGATAATCAAAGACGGAATTTCCTGACTAAATCAAATCGGAACGGCAAGGGTGCTTTTGATTGTTGTCCAAACCTGAATTAGTTATGCTTTCATTTTTATGTTAGTAACTGGAAATTTACAAGCAATTTCGGGCGAAATTTACGAAGCTGGTGCTGTTGATGGCGCCTCCAAGTCGCAAATTTTCTGAAAATTAACACTGCCGCAATTACTTTTAGGAATTGCGCCGATGTTAATCGGTCAATTTGTTGGTGCTTTTAACAACTTTACCACAATTTCGATTTTTACTGGCGGCGGTCCTGCTTATGCAAATGCTTCACCGTTTGGGGAAGCCTCAACAGATATTATCATTTCTTGAGTTTTCAAATTAACAACTCAAGGAATAAAAATCGATGGACACCAAGCTTTTGCGGCGGCGCTTTCGACACTTGCAGCCTTAATTAGCATTAGTTTTGCAATTCGTAGCTTCATAAAATCAATGACAAGAAGGTAGGAAAAATGGATTTATTTTCTTCAAAAATTGCCAGTTTTGAATTTGTTCCTAAAAGTAGAAATACAAAAAAACGGCTGAATTTAACAGACGAACGCGATACAAAACCAATTGAATTAGTTTGACTTTTTTTTAATTATCTAATTTTAATTTCTTGATCTGTTATCGTTTTATTCCCAATAATTTCTCTTGTTTTTGCAACTTTTAACGTTGCAAACAGTCGACTAATTACAATTACCCCTTTTGTTTTCGGATTCGATAATTTTCACTACCTTTTTACATCAGAGCGTTCCTATTTTTTTGCTTGATATCGAAATACGCTAACAATTGCCGTTTTGACAATGTTAATTTCAACAACCGCAGTTGCTTTAAATGGTTATGCCTATTCCCGTTTCCGTTTTAAAGGATCAAGACATTCTTTGACAATCATTATGCTTTTGCAAATGATTCCGGCAACATCATCGCTAATTTTCCTTTATATTTTAGTCCAAATTGGGCAAATTAGTGGAATTTCGCCGATTTTTATGTTAGTAATAATTTATTCTGGAGGGGCAGTTTCGGGAAATACTTTTATGTTAAAAGCTTATCTTGATAGTATTTCGCGCGAACTTGATGATTCAGCCAAAATTGATGGCTGTTCAAATTTTGGAGTTTTTTTCAAAATTTTACTTCCCGTTTTACGTCCCGCAATAATTATGGTTGCCCTTTGGTCATTTTTAACACCTTTTACCGATGTTATTCTACCCAGGTTTGTGCTTTTTAATATCCAAGATCTAACGCTTGCAGTCGGTCTTGAAACTTTTATTAACGTCGAACCAAAACACGTTAACGCTGGCGCTTATGCCGCTGGCGCTTTACTTGCTGCAGTGCCTGCACTTGCTTTATTTATGTATTTGCAAAAATACATTGTTGGCGGACTTTCTGAAGGAGCGGTTAAAGGTTAATTATGGAGAAAAATCAGAAACTTTTTCAACTAAAAGATCTAAATTTAGATTTAAAACAACTTGATCTAAATAAACTTGTTGCCTCAATTGGCGAGAGTCAATCGGAAACTAACGGGGCAAAAATTGAACTAAATAATGTTTCAAAAAAATACGAAGGAAACGATAAATACACTTTAGAATCAATCAATTTAGTAATTGAAAGTGGCAATTTTTGCATTTTTTTAGGACCTTCAGGTTCAGGAAAAACAACACTTTTAAGAATGATCGCTGGACTTAATTCAATCACTCAAGGTGATCTGATTTTTAACGGGAAAAGGTATAATAATTTATCCCCGCACCAAAGAAATATCGCGATGGTTTTTCAATCTTATGCCCTTTATCCGCATTTGAATGTTTATGATAATATTTCTTTTGGACTAAAAATCGCCAAAGAAAGAAAAGATGTAATTGATGCAAAAGTAAAAAATGTGGCTAAAATCCTTAAAATTAGCGACTATTTATACTCAAAACCGCGTGATCTTTCTGGCGGTCAACGACAAAGAGTTGCAATTGGGCGAGCAATCGCTCGCTCACCACAGGTTTTTTTAATGGACGAACCACTTTCAAATTTAGATGCAAAACTACGTGAGTCAATGCGTCGTGAAATCGTTAACATTCACAGAATGTTAAAAACAACTAGTATTTACGTTACTCATGATCAACTTGAAGCGATGACAATGGGAAATCAAATTGTTGTTTTCAACGATGGAAAAATTCAACAAAATGGAACAGGGAGGCAATTATATTTTAAACCACAAAATACTTTTGTTGCCACATTCATTGGTTCGCCAACAATGAATTTATTTGATTGTATTTTTCATAACAACCAAATTGTGGCAACAAAAGCGCCAATTTCTTTCGAAATTGATGCAAAACTTGCAGGTTTGCTTTCTGAAGATCAAAATTTAAAAGTCGGATTTCGCTCTGAAGATATCTACATTAACAAAAAAGATGCCCAATTTGACGGGGTTATTACAAATGTCGAACTTATTGGTAAAGATCAACTTGTGGCAATAAAAGTTAGCGATTCGCTTGAACTTATTTCAAATCAGAATAACATTTTTGAATATTTTCTTGATGAAAAAGTGAAAATTAGTTTTAATTTAGCACGAATTCACATTTTTGATGCAAAAACAAAGGAGCGAATCGATTTTGATAACTAATTTAGAATCACGAACTGCGAAAATTTACTTTTTCGTTGCACCTTATTTTACAAGGAAAATTTTGCAATTAATTTCAAAAGTGCTGATATTTATCGTGATAATTTTGGCAATTGTCCAAATTAGCGATTTTTCTCAACGAATTAATTGGGAGATTGACTTTGTTTCAAAAGGCAGTTTTACCAACCTAACAAAAGCAGAAATTTTAGAAATTGCGAGAAATAAGTCAACTTCATTACCACTTTGACCAATTTTTATTAGTCTAATTTCGTTAGTAATTGTTTTTGGAGTAATACTTTTTGCCCTAATTTTAGCCCAACATATTCATTTATGACGTCAATTTGGCGATTTAAAAGTACTTTTTAAGTTTATTTTTACATTATCATTACTTGTTTTTGTGCTAATTTTTTTCATAATTGCACTTCAACCTAATCAAGTTGAGCAAAATATCAGTGTTAAAATTGGACAAAATACAGTAACTGATTCAATTTTTTCCGATTATCCAAATTATTCAAAAATGTGAGTGAGTTTAGCCTTTAGTTTTATAATTTTAATTTTACAAATTATGGCAAAATCAAAATTTGGTTCACTCGGTCGTGATAAAATTTTAGCTAAAAAACCTTTTGATACAACGAAAGTTGAAAACCAAATTAACGAAATTATTCAAAAAAATACTAAATAATTTCGCTAATTTTCTTATAAATAAAAATTTTAAAGTTAACCATAAAAGTAAAGGAATCAAAAAACTTCTGTTTTGATAGATTTTTTTGTTTCTTTCTACATTTTTTCACGTGTTTTTCATATTTCACCTAACTAACTTTTTAAAAAAGTTTGAATAATGATACAATTTATTCAAAATTCAAATTATTTTTAATAAGAACTTTAAAATTAAAGACTAATTTAAAAAAATGCTATACAAAAACTTAAGAATTATAAGCCATTTAGACGAATTTTTTGGTTGAATCGAGTTAGATGACAACGGAACTATAGTCAATTTAGCGCAAGGAAAGACCGATTTGGAAGGAATTGATTGTAAAAATAACGTTTTGTTACCAGCTTTTATCGACTCGCACACTCACGGCGGTTATGGTTTTTCTTTTGAGGATTTTTCTAGTTCGAATTGGGAAAAAAATTTTCTAGACTATAAAGAAAAATTACATAAATTTGAAGGTGTAGCGGCAATTTTTGGAACAACTGTCACGCAATCTTGAAAAAAAATTCAACAAAATACTGAATTTTTTACTTTTTTACTCGAAAAATATCCAAATTTTCTCCTAAACTGGTATTTAGAAGGCCCTTTTATTTCTGTCGAAAAAAAAGGTGCTCACGATCAAAGTCTAATAATTCCAGCAGAAAATTTACATTTTAAATTTCTAGCAGAAAAATTGGATAAGAAAATTACAGTTGTAATTGCCCCTGAAAAAAACTCGGCAAAATTAATTGATTTTTTTCATAAATCAATTAATTTTGCAATTGGTCATTCAAATTGTTTTGACTTTGAAAAAGATCATCAATTAAAAAACTATCGTAGATTTACACACTTTTTTAATGGTAGTTCTAATTTTGACCACCGAAATCAGTCACTTACTAACCTAATTTTTGAATCAAAATTACCTAAAAATTTTCTAGTTGAACTAATTACCGACGGACTTCATATCAGAAATTCAACATTAAAATTTACGATTAAAAATCTTAAAAAGGAAAATTGAATTGCAGTTTCAGATTCTCTTGCACAAAAAGGTCTTAAAGACGGACTTTATAATTTAGGAAATTTAGAAACTGAAAAAAAAGGCGATTTATTTTATTTGAAAAATTCAAAGCAAATCGCTGGAAGTGGAATGACTTACCTTAAAATTCTCCAAAATTTAAAAAAAAATCTTAAACTTTCATGACAAGAGATTGTTTTTTGCTCTTCGTATAACGTTGCAAAATCTCTCAATCTTTTAGATTTTTTCGGCACAGTCAAGGTAGGGCAAAAAGCAAATTTTGTGATTGTTGATGATGAATTTAGTCTAAAAATGGTAGTAATTTTTGGAAAAATTTACTACCATTTTTAAAAAACTTTTGTTTTTTAATTAATAAAGTTATTCGCCACCAAAGTAGAAAATTTAGAAATTTTCAAGTTTCAGTTTTGCCGAACTTGGTAAAATAAAGTAATCAGGATCAGTAAGACATAGATTTTCAGTATCAACATGATATCTAGAACCAAATTTATCAAATCAACTAAGAATAAATTTGTCCCGATTTCAATGTTTAAATCAAGTTTTTTAATTCCATATTTTTCAAATTTTTCAAGTAAATTATTGTAGTTTTCAAAGGTAAATAAATTTTGAATTGGATGAATTTGAGTATTTTTTCCAAAATAATAATTTTCTTTTGGGAGTGTTTATAATTTTGCGTTTTAAATTTTATGGATTTTTCAAATAGAAATCTAATTTAATTTTACATTATTTAGCCGATTAGGGAAAATAATTTCTAATTGTTTTTTAATTATTTGTCAATTTCTTACCTGCCTTTGTCATTTTTTGGTTGCGTTTTGCAGTGTCAAATAAGTTATTTTTGAAAGGTAATTCACACCTTGAATTCCGCCTTTGTTATTGGTAATGTTTGTATAAATACTTTAAGAAAATAAGGAGTTTTGTAAAAATTGACGAATTTTCAAGTATTTTATATATCTTGATGAACAAAAACATATTGAAAATATCAAGCAATTTTCAAAAAAATTAACCAATTACTAAGAAATCTTGACTCAACAGAATGATCGGTGATTATTTCATATTAATTTAATAATCGTGTTATATGGTCGAAATTTTAATAAAAAATTTGAGCTTTTTTCAAGGATAAAAGATAATAAAAATCTTTTATTTGATATGATTTCAAGGCAATTCAAATCGTCTTAACCGTACAAAATGTGGTGAAAAATAAAATTAATTACTAAAGGAATTTGCTAATGTCAAAATTGAAACTATTCATTCAATTTAAAAGAAAATATTAACTTTTACAGATAAATCACTAAATTTTATGCCCAAATTCCTTGAATTGCATTTAAATCAAACAGTCCAAAAGTACGACTGTCATTGCTAAAATTAATATTATCACCAAGAGCAAAAAATTTGTTTTCAGGAATAATACCGTTAAATTTCCAAAACCCTAAATCAGAAAAACTAGCAACTAATTTTCCGTTTATTAGAACTGAATTTTCGTTAACTTCTAATTTATCACCAGGAATCCCGACTAACCTTTTAATTAAAACTGTTTTATTATAGTTGAAAACAACAACATCATTGCGTTGTGGTTTTTTAACTTTATTTATAAAAATTTTCTGCCCATCTTTTAGTGTCGGTAACATCGAAATTCCTTGCACACTCACTAAACGAAAGACATAAATAAAAAGTAAAAGAACTATTAAAAGACTAACTAAAATGAAGGAAAGTATAATAATTAGGCGATTTTTCCTGATGAATTTTAAAAATTTACTGTTTGAAATTTTGGGTTTAACTATCATTGTTAATTTTTTTTGATTGTTTTGATTTAAAATTTTGTTAAAAATAAGAAAAAATCTTAAAATTATAAATTTAAAAATTTAACTACCTTCAAAACTTTTACTTATTTTATCATAAAATTTGCAAATATTAAATATTTTTCTCTAATTATCAATTTATAAATTATTTTTAAGAAGTTCAGTGACAGGTTTTTTGTAATATCTCAATGATATAAAAAAATAGATAAGAAAAATAAGCAAGCTAATTGAGAATCAAATTAAAATAAAATTAATAAAACTTTGCGTATAAGTTGGACTTACAAAATCTGCAGTTGTGATCAATTTATACAAATATGGAATGCTAGGTAAACTTATTATTAAACCTGAAATGAAAATTAAGGAAGAAATTACAAAAATATTTAATATATGTAAGAAAAATATTTTTCGAGTTTTTTCGCCGAGTGATTTAAGAATTCCAATTGATTTTATCTTTGATTGTGTTAAATTTTTTGCATAAAGAACTGAAAATACCAATAGTAAAACTATAAGAATTATTTGAATAAAAAGTAGAACTGCTTTTACTAAAAAAGTAGAATTTCAAATTAATAATTTAACTGATTCAAGATCGTTTGTAAAACGGAAATTTGAAAAATCCTTTTTAAAAGATATTAAATTTTCATCAATATTATCAGATTTTAAAAATATTTTTGCAGCATATGGTCTTATAGTATTTCTATAATCATCACCGTCATTGTGCATTATAATTTGGTATTTAGATTCTAGTTTTTTTTCTTCTAATTCAGGATTTTCTTTTGGATCAAAAATTCCTACAATTTTAAAAGGAACATCTTCTCCAGTTTTTGCCGATAATTTAACTTTTTCTCCTATTTTAAGTTTGGGGTATTTTGCAAGTTTATTATCATTTTTTTTGTTTAACTCATTAATCCTATTATTTAAATTATCTATAATTTCATTTATTTTTTTAAGGGTATTAACTGAAACAACAATTTCATCTTTTTTTTCAGGAAGTCGACCGTCATTAATTTTAAAATTTTTAACTTTTAAATCTTTTAATAAATATTTTTTTTCAATTACAACTATTTCAAAATTCTTTGCATTCAAAGGAGAAATTATTATATCACTAAATAATCCTTGATCGCTAGAATTTTTGATAAAGGATTCATTAATTTTTTTTGCTAAATTATGATGTAAAAAAGAAGGTGTTCTGCCCAATAAATTAGTCGAATAGTTTACTCCGACAATACTAACTTCAAAAATTGTTGGAATTTCATCGACATTTGAATTGCGTAAGGCCTTGATTTTGATTTTTTTGCCAATAGGATTGATGATCTTTAATTTTTGCACAACTGAATTTGAAATAATAATTTCATTTTCATTTCGTATAAAGTTACCTTGAAGGTTTTTGTTGTCAAATTTGAACCTATTTTTAAAAAAATCAGATTGGTCAATTAGTTCTATTTCATTTTTTTCAGAAATTAATTCTTTCTCATGGTTGTTATAAGCAAAAGTAAAGTTTTGAGTCCTAAAAAGTGGAACAATTTTATTAATAATGTCTTTTTTAGTGTTAAATTTCTCAATTTCTTCAGTGAAAAACGGCGAAATTTCTTTTTTACTAACCTCAAAGGAATCTAAATTATATTGATGAATTCGTTGCAAATCAACACCTTTTGCTTGTGTATCAAGTGCAACAAACAAATTAAGACTTAAAATGCTAATTAGAAATGTGGTAATTAATAAAATGGTAATAATAACCTTGTTTTTAAAGTCGAGTTTCAAAAACAAAAAAACAGATTTTAATTTATCAACTAATTTTAATGGTTTTTTTTCAAACTTAAATTCATAATTACTTTTATTTGTATTTATTTCTTTATTTATTTCTTCAATTTTATCAATTTCTAATACAGATTCATTTTTTAGGTAAATTATTTTATCAGCGTATTTTTTAGCAAGATCTAAATTGTGGCTAACTATCAAAATAGTCTTGTTTTTCTTTAATAATTGTATTTTTTCGAAAAGAATTTTAGCATTTTCGAAGTCAAGATTTCCAGTTGGTTCGTCTAACAAAATAAAGTCTGATTCACGAGTTAATGATCGTAAAATCGCAATCCGTTGTTTTTCACCGCCTGATAAATTACTTACATTATTTGCTAAATTTTCTTTTGAAATATTAACAAAACTTGCGTTTTCTTCAATATTCTTTTCATCAATATTAAAATTTATTGCATTAACTCCAATTCTAATATTTTCCATACCAGTAGCGGATTCAATTAGGTTAAAATCTTGAAAAACAACGTCAATTAAAGGGTTTTTAACAATTTTGTTATCTTTATAAAAAAGAATTTCACCTCCATCTTTTTGACTAAAATTAGCGATTAGGTTAATAAGAGTAGTTTTCCCAATCCCAGAAGGTCCAACGATAAAGACCAACTCATTAGACGAGATGTCTAGGCTAAAATTTTTAAAAATAGCTTTTTGGTTAAAATTTTTACTCAAATTTTTAATTTTTATCATTTTTAAGTAGCCAATCTATTTGATAAGTCATATAAATAGTTTTAATATTTAAAAAGTGTGTTTTACCTATTTTTTTATCTATTTTATCTAAAATATCTTTTTTTAACAATGAAATAAATTTTTCCAATTTAGTAGAATCTATTTGGTGTTCTAATTTTGATTTAATTGTACTTTGAAACTCAATATACCAAAAAAGATGCTCTAAAAATTCAGTGTTATTTATATTTTTTTCATCAAGATTTTGGTTTATAAATTCAACAATTTCCTTGTTGTCATCTAATTCATTTTTAAAAATAAACTTAATAAATAAGTTAATAAATTTTAAAAAAAATGGAGCATTTTTTTCTAGTTTTACATTTATAATATTGTCAAAAATTTGCTTGGAAACATTAATTTTTGCCGGCTTGTCTGTATTATAAAAACTATTTAATAGCGCAATTGTTTTAAACAAATAAAAAAAATCAATTGGTTTTTTTACAAATTTACTATAACCAATTATTGTATTTAAAAAATCTTTTTGACTCTTAAAAAAATCGGGATGAGCCTTAATTGAAAAAAATACATAATTATATAAGTCTTCAAAAAAATCAGGATTATTTTCCGGTTTTTCCGTTGTTTGCTTAAATAAGGTTTCTATTGTTTGGTTTATTTTTTGCACTTGATTATCTTTTTTCTCACTCAAGTCTAAAATCTGTTTTACAAAAATAGTTTTTGCGATGTCAGGTTCGTGAGCAAATAAACCATTTTCAATGCCATAATCTACAATTTCTTCACTTTTTTTAAGTAATTCGGGCTCTATTTTTTTATTATTTCCAAAATAATAGTAAAGAAGACCTGAGCCATAAAAACTTGGATCTCTTGATGAGCTAAAATTTATTAACCAATTTTTAGTAAAGTCATTTATTTTTGACAAATACTCTGGCGAGTAGTTATAAAAATTCTTGCTAAAATAGTAAAAACTAACCATTGGTAAAATAACAAAACTACTTTGGTTTTCTTCTCTATCTTTATTTTCAATAATTTGTCTAAAATGGTTATCTCATTTTTTAATTAAAACATTTATTGATTTTTGTTTTTCTTTTATAATGTCGGTAAAATAATCCTTATCTAAATTATTAATTATTGTTAAAATAGCGATATATTTTCTAAAAAGCAGAAAAGATTTTTTTTGTAAAGTTTTATGAGGTTCATTATCACTTATTAACACCTCATCACTTTCAAAATTCGCTTTCTTAAATTCATTTTTAATTCAATCTTTAATATCGAAATATTTTTGAAAATCATGCCCATTTAATTTAAAATATAAAATATTTCATGCTAAATCTTGAAAATCATCATCATTAATATTAATAAATTCCTTTTTGTTTTTGTCATAATATTTTGAAATAAAATTAACGAGTTTAGGAACGTTATTAATTGGGTCAATATTAAAATAAATGTTGCTTATTTGGTATATATCACTCAAACTAAATTGTATTCTTCGCGATAAATTAGGCGTAGTTTTTAATATTGATTTAAGTTTCTCAAATTGGTTAATATTATTTGTAATTTTTAAAATTGCTAAAAATTCATTTGCAAACGCGTAATTATACTCTTCCTGAAAATTATTTTTTAGAGCATAGTCACTATTTTCTGTACCTTTTTTTAATTCGTTTTCTAAAATAAAACTGTTTATTTTTTCTAAATCAGAATTAGAAAAAATAGATACGGATTTTGAATTGTTAGTTAATGTTTTAGGTTCGAATCTATTTATTTCAACTTCAACGGACCTAGTAAGAGCATAATAAATTAAAGGGGCACTTATAGCAATTGATCCCAAACTAGCTCCAATAATTGAAAAAATAACTCATTTTTTTGCAAAAATTTTAGGTATCATCTCTTATTTATTATTTATATAAATTTTCAGATAATTTTCAAACTTTATCATAATAAGAATTAGACAAAATATTTGCTACTTTACCTTTATATTTAGCTCTCGCCGCTGCTCAATGTCCAAAAGTTGTTACTTTGTATTTTCAACCATGAAAGTCATAATCAATTCCGGCATATTTATGATTATAGATTATAATTAGTAATTGTGTCAACCAAATATCCATTTGAATCAATCGAAACATTCAATGATATCCGAAATAATAATTAACTATATATCTTTCAGTCTGCTAAAATCGCAATTGTTGGCGTTATAACAAAAAACAATAAACCTACAAAAGGTAAAGAAAAAATTGAAAATTTTTCTTTATTTTTGTCTACTCCTATTTTTAATTTACGATTTGTAGTAATTATAGCATAAAAAATAAAAAAATATTTTTTATGCTAGTTTTTAAGCCCAGTTTGATTTGATTTTTTATAGTATTTTTTATTATTTACCTTAAAAACACAAAATTATAAACACCATTTAAAATCTAGTCAAAATTTCAATTTTCTAGTAAAATAATTGAAATTTAGGTGAAAAAAAAGGTTAAACTTATAGCAATATAAAAAAGCGCGCTTTTTCAATGCTTAGCATTAAAAAAAAAAAAAAAATCCTAAATTCGTTTAACTTTTCTGCCTTGGTTTAGCTTTTATAACTAATTTTTAAAAACTAGATAAAAACCTGAAATTAGAAAAAGGCAGGCGAATATAAATAGTATAAAAATTACAAGTCTGATCGTTTCCTTTTTGAAATTAGATCAGTTTTTATTGTATTTTTTTTTATAAAATCAAAGAAAAAGTGTAACTAAAAATAGAAAAATGGCAATTAAAGTTGAAAAAATTAAGTATAAAATCATAAAATTTTATGATAATTCAAGATAAAAAAGCACTTTTTCAATCATTTTTTCAATCCCCTTTTGATTAATTTTCCTAATGTCATAAGCATTAGGATTTTCCTGAAAATACTTTTTAACTTCATTAGAAAAACTAACTAAAAGGTCAGTACCAACATTAATTTTGTTAATTCCAAGATTGATTGCTTTTTCAATTTCTTCCCGGGAAAGACCGCTACTTCCGTGCATAACAAGCGGGATTTTATAGTATTTTTTGAAGTTTTTAACTAGATTTCAGTCCAAAACAGCTTTTTTTTGGTAAATTCCATGCGCGGTTCCAAAGGCGATCGCTAGAAGATCTGGTTTGGTTTTTTCATAGAATTCTTTAACAACATCAAGTTCAATAATTTTTTCACTATTTTCTTGATAACCAATTTCTTTGCCGCCAATTTGACCAATTTCTAGTTCGAGAAAAACATTTTTTTTACTTGCGAGCGTTTTTGCTTTTAGTGATTTTTCAATATTTTCGCTAATTTCTAATTTTGAACCATCAAACATTGCCGAGTTAAAACCAAATTCAAGATATTTTTGAAAAAGTTCTAGATCATCGCAATGATCAAGGTGAAAAATAAACTGACCTGAAGAATTTTTAATCGCGGATAAAATCATTGACGCTAAAAATTCAATGCGTGAATATTTGATTGCGCCTTGACTTAGTTGAATAATTAAGGGTTTTTGGGAAATTTCACCTGCTTTAATTACAGCTAAAAGTGTTTCTAAATTTAAAACATTAAAAGCAAAAATTGCTTTATTTTCCGCATTTAGTTTCAAAAATACGGATTTTGGATCGATAAGCGCCATTATTTTCCTATCATTTTACGAAGATGATCGGCAACAAATTCGACATCAGTGCCAATTATAATTTGCAGACCTTTATTACCAACACGAACGATTCCGCGACCGCCTGCTGCGAGAATTTTTGCATCTAATTCATCGTTTTTTTTATTATCTTTAACAATAAGCCTTAATCTTGTTGCGCAATTTGAGACCTCTTCAATGTTTTCTTTGCCTAAAATTTCAATGAAGGTTATTGCCATTTTTTCGTAGTCATCGTTAAATTTTTCTTTATTTTGTGTTACAATTTTGTTCTTTAATTGTAATTTGTCGGTATTTTCAATGTCTAAATTCTCTTTTTTATTATTTATCTCAGTTTCAATTTTGTCTTCACGACCTAAAGTTTTAATATCAAACTTTTTAATGCAAAAGTAAAAACTTGAACCTTGGATTAAAAACATTATTGCTGAAAATGCCCAAATTCATAGTGGATTTGCCATAATTCCACTGTTTTTTGCAAACGCTCAAGAACGTGGAAAAGAAACAATATAGTCAATAAATCCCGCACTAAAACCAATTCCGATGCTCATCCCCGTTCATGTTACAAACATATAAATTAGTGAAGTGAGAAAAGCGTTTAAAAGTCATAAAAGTGGGGAAATAAAGATAAAAGTGAAAATTAAAGGTTCATCAATTCCAGTAAGAAAGCTTACAAGTGTTGCCCCTGCTAAAAAAGTAGTAATTGTTTTCCTATTTTCCCGTTTTGCGGCAAAAATCATTGCTACTGCCGCGCCTGGCAGTCCCCCTAAATATAAAGGGAAAAACCCAGTTGTAAACCCACCCGAACCAATAATACCAGTATTAAATGCGGTTATATCCCCATTTACAGTGTAAATATCGCCAACTTTTGCAATAGTTTTCCCCACTTGGTCAACAACAGGGCTAATTAATTTACCTTCAATTGGCAATTGAAATCAAACAAAAGTATTCAAAATGTGATGAAGTCCAAAAGGCTGGAGCAACCTGTTAAGAAATGCATAAATTGAGACATAAAATCCGCGAGCATAACGATTTGCGCTTTGATCCGAAAGGGCTGAACCGATTTTAATTAGCGCATATTGAGCTCAAGGTCAAATGATTGCAAAAAATAAACCAAGCGGAATTATTGACAAAATTCCTAACATCGGTACAAATCTACGCCCGCCAAAAAACGAAAGTGTTTGTGGTAGTTTCACATTTTTGTATTTATTATACAAAAATGCAACAATAATTCCGACAGTAATTCCGCCAATCACACCTGAGTCTAATTGGTAGACAGGCTTTCCACTTTTTAGAAAATACAAAAGTTGCGTTAAACCTTTGAGTTCGCCAGATTGTGCCACTAAAACTTTTGAATAAATTGCTTCGGCAAGTTGATTTTGTTTTAAAAGTGCCGTCATTCCGTATCAAACAACCGCACCAACAAGCGCGGCTTCGCCGCGATTATCTTTGGCAAAACCAAAGGAAATACCGATTGCAAAAATAATTGCTAAATTATCAAAAACGATACCACCTGGAGTTGAAATTAACCGTCCGATAAATTTTTGCACTTCGGAAATACCGATGGAATTGTTTGCTGCTGGATCTTGAATTAGCGCGCCGATTCTTAATAAAAGTGCAGCAATTGGCAAAACGGCGATTGGAAACATTAGTGATTTTCCAAGCCGTTGTAATTGATTTAAAATTCGGTTGAAAACCGAATTTTCTGATGTTGATGTTTTTCCCTTCGGAGTAAATGTTTTAATTTTCTTAGAAAATTTAGATGACATTTGAAACTCCTTTTTAGTTATTTTAATACCAAATTGCTTTATCAAGTGTTTCTTTTGACAATTTAGAGGCCGCTTCTTTGTCTAAAATAAAAGTGCAATTTGGATGTAATTGCAAAAAAGATGCACTAATTTCTGAATTAGGTTTTTCTTCTAACATTGCTTTTGTCACATTCGCTTTATGCGAACCGAAAGAGATCATAATCGCTTTTTTTGTGTATTTTAAAATTGTTTGAATTCCCATTGTGATTGCCTGTTTTGGACATTCGTCAAAAGTGGAAAATTTCCCTTTTTTGACCATATCAACAATTGTTTCATCTGTTAAATTAGTGACATGAGTTTTTGAATTAAAAGGCGTTCCAGGCTCATTGTAGGCCATATGACCGTTAATTCCGATGCTAATATATTGCAAATCAATCGGATTTTCAGCGATTTTTTGTTCATAAGCATTTGCTTCGTTTTCAGGATTTTCTGCTTTGGAATTGGGAATGTTAATTCGTGAACTTGAAATGTTAATATGGTCGAATAAGTTAGTTTTCATTTGTTTTATGAATGATTCAGGGTGATTTTGGTCAATTCCGACAAATTCATCAAGGTTAAAAGTTGTAATTTTATCCCAAGAAGTCCCGTTTTGCTGATGATCTTCAATTAAAAGTTTATAAGTTTCAATTGGTGAAACTCCGGTTGCAAAACCTAAAATTGAATCTGGTTTTGTTCTAATTTGGTCAATAAAAAGATCAGCACAGTGTTTGTGTAAATCGTCTAATTTTTCAAAAATCAAAATTTTCATTTTAACACCTTTTAAAAGTAATTATATTAATTTTAGCATATAATTGGTATAATTTACGTATTGTTAAAAGTTATAAATCAGCAATTTTCAAAAATTCAGTCGATGACAAGCTAGCCCTTTCTTATTTGGTGGATGATGAAAACTAAATTAGTTTGAACAAAATTTTCAGTAATAAGTCTATTAATTCCGGCACTTTCTTTGGCATCCTGCATTCAACCTGTCTCTATTATTGATAAACCAAAACCTAAAAAAGTGCACAAATTTGTTTTTAATAAGGAATACGATTCAAGTTATTTTCTAAATTTACTTCGTAAAAATAATGATGAATTAAATTCGAAAACTGCTACATTTTACGGATTAAATTTATTTTATAATCAAGATGAAAAAATACATAAAAAAAATTTTTTTCTTGAAAATAAAGGTGTTGAAACAATTAAAACATTAGCACAATTCCAAAAAACAATCATTAATAAAACAATTGAACTTACGAAAAACATTCCAGATTATTTAAAAAAACCTGAATTTGAAATAAAAAAAGAATTTGAAGACAAGTTTTTAAATGGAAAATCTGTTAATGATGTTCTTGAAAATAACAATATTAACTTAGTCGAAGTAACAAATCAATGAAAACTAAACAGTTCATATAGTTATTATCTTGAAAAAAATGGAAATTCAAACACGTTAAACGTAATATTTTTGAAACCTTCTTATGTTGAAGATGAGACAATGGTGCCTGATAAATTTTTTAAAAACAAACCATATTTTATATCGATAGTATATCCAAAAAACACAAAAATAAATTTTAAATATGCGTATAGTTATAAACCCATCACAAATCCAAATGTCGAACCCTCAATTGAGAACGCAAAACTAATTTATAAAAAACTTGAACAAAAGTATAATATTCCAAAAACCGAAATTAGTACTTCTTCTAATTTTTTTATGCTTAAAGTTATTGATTTTAGTCAAAAATTAAACAATATTAAAACTTTTAGACCAAAAGTTCTTGATTTGATTGCTGAAAAAATCGATCCTTGAAATAATACTTTTTTCCCAGAAAAACAAGTTATTATTAGGACTGCTCAAGAATTTAGAGAAAAAATTTTAAGGCGAACTTTCAAACTAGATCCATTTGCAAAAATTGATAGTCAAAATCTAATTTTAGATTTTGAAACTAAATTTTTAGATGGTAAAAAACTTGATGAAGTTCTAAAAAATAACAATATTTTCATTTATGAAACTTGAAAACAACTCGGTTGAGGTAATTTCAAAGAGATCGGTTGGGATAAGTTTGAAGATGAAAAATTACTATTAAGAAAAATGGAAAATAACAATATTTTCTTAACAACAATTTCTAAAACTGACTTTATTTTAAATTTTTTTGGCGGAATCCCTGATCCAGATTTTGAAAAAGTTGCTTTTCAAGTTTTAGTATTTCCTAAAGACAAAAACATTGTTTTTGAAAAAAACATTAACCGTTTTGAACTAATGAAAAATTTAGAAGAAAATTATTTGCCAAAATATAAAGAGGAAAATACTGGAAATTAGAGGAAAACTCCTTTTTTTTCCTAGAATTTTTCATTTCCTAGTTTGAATTAGAGCATCGTTTCTCAACAAAGGTTTGATTTTTTTATTAATTGAAAATTTATTTTGTTTCATAAAAAATACACCTTTTATGGGGTGTCTCAATTTTTTCTACTAATTTACCTTAAACTACATTTTGTGTGAAAATTTAGAATTTTACTATTAGTTTTTAACTATTTTTCTTTATAATTTATAGTAATTTCTGGATTTTTTTCTAGTTCAAAATGTTAAGGAAAAATATGCACCAAGTAAATAACGAAAACGAAAAAACACAATTATATAGAACTCTTTTAAATTTGGCTAATATTACTAGAGGCGGCGCTGATGCCTGGGATATTAAACAATACATTTTTGGTTTGCTTTTTTATCGTTTTATTTCTTCAAGTTTGACAAATTACATTAACAAAAACGAACGTGAAAATGGTAATTCTAACTTTAATTACGAAGATATTTCCGATGAAGAAGCTAAAATTTTTGATTTTGATGAAAATTTGATTATTACAGAAAAAGGTTTCTTTTTAAAACCAAGTCAACTTTTTATAAATATCGCAAAAAACGCTGCGAAAAACGACAATCTCAATGTTGATTTAGAAAAGGTTTTCAAAGAAATTCAAGAATCCAAACATCCTGAAAATGATACCAAAATTTTTGCCGGTTTATTTAGTGATCTTAATTTTAACAACGAAAAACTAGGTAATTCTGTTAAGGAAAGAAATAGTTTGCTTGTCGATGTTATCGAGGAAATTGCCCAACTTAAACTTGGTGATTTCAGTAAGTCAAATATTGATGCTTTTGGCGATGCCTACGAATTTTTAATGCATTTTTATGCAGCAAAAGCCGGAAAAGGCGGTGGTGAATATTTTACACCGCAAGAAGTTTCCGATTTACTAGTACAAATTTCACTGGCTTCGATTAAAATTCCAAACCGCGGAAAATTAAAAGTTTATGATCCAACTTGTGGTTCAGGTTCACTTTTACTTAAATTTATCAAGTTAGCAAAAAGCAAAGAGGGAATTGTTATCGATCACGAGACTGGTAAAAAAATTAGACAAGATGAAATTATTCTTTATGGTCAAGAAAAAAATCATACAACTTATAATTTATCAAGAATGAATATGGTGTTACATTATCTTGATTATGACCAATACAAAATTGAGCATGGTGATACTTTAGCCGATCCAAAACATTCTCTAGAACAAAAATATCATATTATTGTTTCAAATCCGCCTTATTCAGCAGATTGAAAACCATCATTGTTAAAAGATGATGAAAGATTTCAATACGCGCCATTAGCGCCTGCTTCAAAAGCTGATTTGGCTTTTATTATGCATATGAATTATGTTTTAGCAAACAACGGTGTCGCAGTAATTGTTTGTTTCCCTGGTGTTTTATACCGTGATGGGGTTGAGAAACAAATTCGCGAATATTTAGTTAGTTCAAGCATTGATGCTGTTATTAATTTGCCAAATAATTTATTTTACGGTACCACAATTGCGACTTCAATTTTAGTTTTAAATAAGGCGAAAAAAAGTGATAATATAATTTTTATCGATGCGAGTGAACAATTTTATAAAGATCGGAATAAAAACAAATTAACGAAAGAAAATATTGATTTTATTGTTGATATTTATAAAAACCGGAAAGAAATTCAAAATATTAGCAAAATTGCCACAATCGATGAAATAGTTGAAAACGAATACAATCTTTCTGTAAGTAAATACGTTATAAAAACTCAAGAAGATGAAGTCAAAGATATTGCTGAACTAAACCGAAAAATTGAAGAAATTGTTGCTAAAAATGATGAGTATCGTCAAAAAATTAACGAATTTATTCGTGAATTTGAGGAAATTGAATAAAAAATGGATAGCAAAACTAACCAAAAATCATTTGAAAAACACGGTATTTTTGATAATTTTAAAAACTGAAAAATTCAGCAGTTCAAACTTGGTGACTTATTTGAAATAAAACGGGGAAGAGTAATATCGAAAACATATATCGCTGAAAATCCTGGAAAATTCCCAGTTTATTCATCCGCAACTCAAAACAATGGCGAAATTGGAAAAATTTCCACTTTTGACTTTGATGGTGAATTTATTACCTGAACAACCGATGGTGCTTGAGCCGGAACTGTTTTTTATCGAAACGAAAAGTTTAACGCTACAAATGTTTGCGGTGTTTTGAAAAATAAAACTAAAAATAATACTAAATTTTTGTTCTATTTGTTAAAATTTGTATTTCCTAATTATGTAAATCGAGAAACTTCTAATCCAAAATTAATGTCTAACGTGGTTTCTGACATTCAAATCCCCGTTCCTCCTATTGAAATTCAGGAAAAAATTTTAAATATTTTTGAAAAAATAGAGAATTTCAATGCCCTAATTGATATATTAGATTCGGAAAAAGAATTAAGATTAAAACAATTAAATTTTTATAAAAATAAAATTTTGTCATTTTTAGATTTAAAACCTACGTCACACACACACACACACAGAGAGAGAGAGAGAGAGTAAAAAGGTCTGCAAATACTTTACAAAAATATTCAGCGAACAACTTTTGACTTACATCAGTACAAATTTAGAAACTAAAAAGATTTCTGATCTTTTTGAAATAAAACGTGGAAATCCTAAATTTACAAAAGAATTTATAAATAAAAATCCGGGAAATTTCCCGGTTTATTCGGGATCAATTTTAAATCAAGGTGAAATTGGAAAAATTTCCACTTATGATTTTGAAGGCGAATTTTTAACTTGGACAATTGCGGGTTATGCTGGGCATATTTTTTATCGGAACGGTAAATTTAATACAACAAATTTATGTGGTGTTTTAAAACAAAAACCTGAACATAAAAATAATTTGAAATTTTTTAGTTATATTTTACCAAAATATACTTTAAATAACGTGATTGTTCGAAAAAAAGGTTATACAATTTTGCAATCTAGTGAACTTTTGAACATCGAAATCCCCGTTCCTCCTATTGAAATTCAGGAAAAAGTTGTTGAAATTCTTGACAAAATTAACAGTTTTAAAAAAGAAATTACTAAAGGACTTGAAATTGAGAATCAGTTAATAAAAAAACAACATCAATATTATAAAAGCGTTTTATTAAAACTACTTAAAATTAGCGATAGCTCTCTCTCTCTCTCTCTGAACAAATAGTTAATTTATTCGACCTTATTTGGCAAAAAACCTTTGAATTTATAGGTAATTTTCAATTTTTTGATTTTTTAAAATATAAAAAACCAATTGGTGAAATCACCAAATTAACCCGTGGAAACGGAAAACTAACCAAGAAATTTATTGAAAAAAATCCGGGAAATTTTCCGGTTTATTCAGGATCGACGATTAATAACGGCGAAATTGGAAAAATTTCCACTTATGATTTTGAAGGCGAATTTTTAACTTGAACAATCGATGGTTATGCCGGAACTGTTTTTTACCGAAATGAAAAATTTAGTGCTAATTCGCATTGCGGGATAATCGAAATCAAAGACCAAAAAATTGTAAACCCTAAGTTTTTACAGTATATTTTGCAAACCCTAACCCCAAAATTTGTTAATTTTGATGCGACAATCCCTTCGCTTTCAATGGAAAAAATGAAAAAAATCGAAGTCTTAATTCCAGCAAAAATAATCCAGGATCAAATTGCTAATGATATTGAAATGATTCAAATTATTTTTAATAAAATTAATTATAATATTGAAAAAGAGATTAAATTTCTAAAAAAACAACAAAATTTTTATAGAAATTTAATTTTTGATAAATTTAAAAATTTATAATATATAATTAAAAAATGATAAAAATAAAAGAAATTTTTGAACTCATTGGAAAAAGTGAAATTAAATACTTTAAAATTAGTGACTTATTTGAAATAAAACGGGGAAGAGTAATATCGAAAACATACATCGCTGAAAATCCTGGAAAATTCCCAGTTTATTCATCTGCAACTCAAAACAATGGCGAAATTGGAAAAATTTCCACTTTTGACTTTGATGGTGAATTTATTACCTGAACAACCGATGGCGCTTGAGCCGGATCAGTTTTTTATCGAAACGAAAAGTTTAACGCTACAAATGTTTGCGGTGTTTTGAAAAATAAAACTAAAAATAATACTAAATTTTTGTTCTATTTGTTAAAATTTGTATTTCCTAATTATGTAAATCGAGAAACTTCTAATCCAAAATTAATGTCTAACGTGGTTTCTGACATCCAAATCCCCGTTCCTCCTATTGAAATTCAGGAAAAAATTGCAGAAATTCTTGATAATTTTACTAATTTAATTAACACTCTAAAATCAGAAAATAACATAAGAAATAAGCAATTTAGTTATTATCAAAAGCAATTTCTTTCTTTTTTAGACTTTAACACACACACACACAGAGAGAGAGAGAGAGAGAGAGCAAAAAGGTCTGCAAATACTTTACAAAAATATTCAACGAACAACTTTTGACTTACATTAGTACAAATTTAGAAACTAAAAAGATTTCTGATCTTTTCGAAATAAAACGTGGAAATCCTAAATTTACAAAAGAATTTATAAATAAAAATCCGGGAAATTTCCCGGTTTATTCAGCCGCAACTAAAAACAACGGTGAATTGGGACGAATTTCCACTTTTGAATACGATGGTAATTACATAACAATCACTACAAACGGCGATGCCGGTTATGTTTTTTATCGAAATGGTAAATTTAATATGAATTCCGATTGTGTTTTGCTTAATTTAAAACAGCGAGAATTCAACTTAAAATTTTTTTATTACATTTTATTTTCTGTAGTTCCAAAAAATAGACACGAAAATAATGGTCGTCCAAAAATGCCGACTTCAACATTGAAAAACATCCAAATCCCCGTTCCTCCTATTGAAATTCAGGAAAAAGTTCTTCAAATTCTTGATAAATTTGAAGAAATCACTAGTACAATTGAAAAAGAAACTAAACTAACTGAAAAGCAGTTTGATTTTTATCGTAAAATTTTACTTGATATTCTGAATAGCGATAGCTCTCTCTCTCTCTCTCTGAAGAAATAGTTAATTTATTTGACCTTATTTGGCAAAAAACCTTTGAATTTATAGGTAATTTTCAATTTTTTGATTTTTTAAAATATAAAAAATCAATTGGTGAAATCACCAAATTAACCCGTGGAAACGGAAAACTAACCAAGAAATTTATTGAAAAAAATCCGGGAATTTTTCCGGTTTATTCAGGATCGACGATTAATAATGGCGAAATTGGAAAAATTTCCACTTACGATTTTGAAGGCGAATTTTTAACTTGAACAATCGATGGTTATGCCGGAACTGTTTTTTACCGAAATGAAAAATTTAGCGCTAATTCGCATTGCGGAATAATCGAAATCAAAGACCAAAAAATTGTAAACCCTAAGTTTTTACAGTATATTTTGCAAACCGTAACCCCAAAATTTGTTAATTTTGATGCGACAATCCCTTCGCTTTCAATGGAAAAAATGAAAAAAATCGAAGTCTTAATTCCAGCAAAAATAATTCAAAACAAAATTTCCTTAATTTTTTCCCTTTTTGAAAAAACAATTAATAACGTTGAAGAAGAAGTTAAACTTTTAGAAAAGCAATACCATTTTTATAGAAATTTAATTTTTGATAAACTTACTGTTAAATAAAAATTTCCTAAATAATGACAAAAATTTTTTATTCTATAATTACTAATTTCAAAAGTTAATTTAAAAATTTGTTATTGAATTTTATTTTTTTATTACTTGGCAGAAAACATAACAAATTTTCCCTAAAAATTGTTATAATTTTAACATTTCAATTCCTTTTGAATATTGTTTTAAAAACAAAGCGACTATTTACATATAATTTAAGGAAAAAAGTGGATCCAGTCAAAAATATTTTGGAATCAGAAGAGTGAACACTTGTTGCGACCTATAAACCAGATGAAAAAAGAAAAATATATCGACTTGAAAAAGAATGAGAATTTGAACTCCTCGAGATTTTAAAAACTCATAATTACGAATATCGACAAGATTTAAAAAACGAAAATGATTTGATATATAACTTAAGAAGCCAACTCGGAAAATTAAATGAAATTAAATTTTCTGACAATGAATGGGATAAAATTCTATACGAAATAACTAAAAAAGTTAATAGTGTATCAGATAAAAACAAATTTTTTCAGGTTGATGAAATAATTAATTTGGAACTTGATAAACCAAATAATAATGGACAAAAATTTGTAAACATTAAATTAATTGACAAAAAAGAATGAACAAAAAATTCTTTTCAAGTTGTCAACCAATTTTCGAATGAAAATGACGAGACTGGTAGAAAAAGTCGCTATGACGTTGTTATTTTAGTAAATGGTCTTCCACTTGTTTTAATTGAACTCAAAAAACCAGACATTAGTATTCGAAAAGCATTTAGTCAAAATTTATACTATAAAAAAACTAGTTTTAACACAGAACATAAACTTTTTGAGTATGTGCAGATTTTTGTAATTTCTAATGGAAATGAAACAAAATATTATTCAAACACAGCACTTGATGCTATTAAAAATAGAAATAAAAAATTACTAGATAGTAAATTAAGAATTCCTGATGGTTTCGGTTTTACTTCCTTTTTAACAGATCAAAAAAATAATAAGATTAAAAATTTACTTGATTTTGCAAACCATTTTTTCGCTCGCAAAATTTTATGAAATATTTTGACAAAATATTGCATAATTGTCAAAAATGATGAAAAAAATAATTTAATTGTTATGCGACCATACCAAATTGTTGCAACAGAGAAAATAATTAATCGTATAAAAACAAAGCATAACGATCCAATAAATTCTGGTGGGTATATTTGGCACTCAACTGGTTCGGGAAAAACGTTAACTTCGTATAAAGTGGCTAAATTAGCGGCTGATTTTGATCATATTAAAAAAGTTATTTTTGTTGTTGATCGCAAAGATCTTGATAATCAAACTCAAGATGAATATAAAAAATTTGAAACTTCTAATTCAGTTATTCAGGATTCTTGAGGAGTTAAAAATACCACTGATTTGTCAAAAATTTTACAAAAAGATAATTATAATAAAAAAATAATTGTAACTACAATTCACAAATTAAGCAAAGTCGTTGAGAAATATAAAAATTTACCAATTTATAACGAAAAGGTTGTTTTTATTTTCGATGAATGCCACCGTACTCAATTCGGTGATATGCACCAAAAAGTAAAAAAATCGTTTAAAAAATCATTTATGTTCGGATTTACAGGGACACCAATTTTTAAAGAGAGTTTAACACCTAGAAGCGGAAAAGATAAGGAATATAATACTAAAGTTTATCAATTTCAAACAACTGAACAACTTTTTGGTATCGAATTACACCGATATTCGCTTATTAATGCAATCGATGATAAAACCGTGTTAAGATTTTCATACAGAAATTATACTACAATGAAAAAAAATGAAAATTTTGACGATCGAAAAGTTGAAACTATTGATGAAAAAGAAGCACTATACCACCCAACTAGAGTCAAAAATAATGTTAAAACAATAATAAATTATTTTAACAGCGACAAACAGCATCGTAGATTTAATAGTCTTTTTTCAGTTGAAAGTATTAAATTAGCACAAAAATATTACGAAGAATTCAAAAAACAGTTAAGCGAAAACAATCCAAACAAAATGAAACTTGCAATAATTTATAGTCCCGACTCGAAAAAAGACGATTATTTATCCGATTTTTCAGAAAATGAAGAAATAAATTTTAGCAGTAACGAAGAATTTCTTAAAAAAGCAATGGATGATTTTTACCAAATAATTTCCGATACCAATAACAAAAACCAAGAAAGTAATTATAAAAATAGCAAAAAAGGCATTGGGAAATTTAGTGAATATCAATCTAATTTGGCAAGGGAAATTAAGAAAAACAAAATCGATCTTACAATTGTTGTTAACATTTTTATAACTGGATTTGACTCGCCAGAATTGCAATCGCTCTGACTTGATCGCGATTTAAAAGAACACACATTAATTCAGGCTTATTCACGAACAAATCGAATTTATAACGATGAAAAAGAGGCAGGAATTATTCATTCATTCCGTAATTTAGAGCAAAATAATAAGGAAGCATTAATAATTTATGCTGGCGATGACTCTAATAAAAGCACTATTTTTTTACCTAAATATGAAGAAGTTTACGATTTGTATAAAAAAATAGTTCAAAAACTTCTAAATCAATTTCCGCCTGAAAAAAATATGGATAGTGGATCGCTTGAAGAAAAAAAGCAATATATTAAAATATTCAATGAATTTATAAGACAACATCATTTGTTAAACAGTTTTAGTCAATTTTCAAATAAGGGTCAAAAATTAATAAACGAAAATTTATTTGACAAGTACAAGGCAGATTACCACATAATTAAAGATCAACTTCACGAGGAAGAAAAAAAGGAAAAAACTTCAATTTTAGATGGTATAGAATTTGAAACTACACTAACGAGTGTTTCTGATTATGATCTTGAAACAATTCAATCGATTATTAACAAACATTTACACGAAGATGGTAGAATCAACTATAATATAATTGAGGAAATTAAAGGCAAAATTAAAAGTTCGGAACAATTACGTTTTAAAAGCGATTTAATTATTAAATTTATTGAAAAAATCAACGGTAATTTTAACCAAAAAGACATTAAAAACTTTGATGTGCAAATTGAATTTAGAGATTTTGCCACTGAAGAATTTTATACTGATATTGCAAATTTTACTGAGCAAAACAATCTTAAATATGAAGAAACAATTGAATTAATTAAGGATTTACTTGAAAATGAAAAATTTGAAAAACCTTCATATAAACAAATAAGAAAAATATCTAATGAATCGCTGGGATTACGTCGTGCCGATGGTGCAAGCGAAATTATAGAACAACATATCGAAAATTTAAGGAAAAACTTCTATAACAAATATGAAGGGATTTCTCTAAATTTTACAGACTAAATCGTTATCAAAAGTAGTATAATTTAGTGCTAATAAACGGAAATTTATTTGCTAATTTTTCTGATTTAGGGTTTTGGAAATTTAACGGCATTATTCTTGAAAACAAATTTTTTGCTCTTGGGGAAAATATCAATTTTAGCAATGACAGCCGCGCCTTTAGCCTATTTGATCTAAACACAATTCGGAGAATTTGAACCTAAAATTTAGAAAATATTTTTGTAAAAGGCGATATTTTCCTATATAAATCTTAATTCTAACCTTTTATTCTTCAATTAATTTTGCAAGCGGATGATTTTTAACAAAATTAGTCATAAAATTCCAATCAATTTTACCTTTTTCATTAATGGGTAGGCAAATTTTAGTTGAATTAAAACGATTTGCTTGCCAAGATCTTCCATAACTAAATTTATACCGGTGTTGATCGAGTACTGTTACTAAAAATAAGCCGTTAAAAACGTTAAGTTTCTTTGAATAACCGCAAGAAGTAAACCCTTTAATTGCCATAAAATCATCAGGTTGATACAAACTATATCCGCCTGAACCTTCGCCACCGTTAATAAAAAGAACGCAATTACCTTTAGAAACATAACTATCAATTTTTTCAACTTTTGCTTTAACACCGTTATTATTTTTTGCTGCACCAATATAATAAATTTCTTGTCCGGTAATTAATTCTTTGGTATTTTGTACTTTTGAGTTTTCAATTTTGAAAATATCAGTTATTTTAAATCATTTTCACTTATTTATATTAAGTTTTGCGGTGTAGCTTTCCTGTTTTTTAATAATTCTTTGGTATTCGCTAAACTTTTTTGAAAAAATAAGTTGCTCAAGAAGTTCATATTCATCAAGGTTTAAATGAAGAATATCAAAATCCTTTTTAATTTGAAATAAAATATAATTTTTTATTACTTTTTCAAAATTACTTATTTTTAAATTTGAATAGTCAGTTTTTGTATGTGCATAAATATTTCATTCCTCATCCTCTTTGATTTTAGTTTTAATTGAATTTACCAAATTACCTTTGTTATTAGGGTTTTTAATAAAATCAAGTAATTCTTTCTCTTTTTCAGCTCAATTGTTATTAAAATCTACTCTACCTTTTGGGGTCATAACAAATCCGTCATCTTTTAGATCGTAAAAAGCAACTTCTTCGTCAAAATTATGGGGAATATTTGTTTCAAAAATTGCAATTGAGGTATAAGTCGCGGCGTTTGGTTGAAACAATTCCTTTGGCATATTAATAACAGCTTTTAATTTATGTTGCTTTAGAATTTTAGCACGTCTTTCATTTTCGCTAAAATACATCGAATAAGGTGCGATAATAATTACGTAGCGAGAACATAAACTTAATATTTTTTCTAAAAAAGTTATTTCCTTAAAAGTTGGGTTTGTTTTACTTTCTCTTCCCGAATAAGGCGGATTAATAAATCCAATTGTTGGAGATAGTTCTTTAATTTTCTTAATAATTTCTTTTGTTTCAAAAGAATCACCAATTGCACTACCATGAAAAATTTGCGATTTTCCATCACCACGAAATAACATATTGGAAATCGCTAAAATATACATTGTTGTATTAATTTCGACACCAATTATTTGCTTTTTTTTGATATTATCAATTTTTTCCTTTTTATCTAGCAAATTTTGATTCTCAACAGTATTAATAATTTTATTCATCGCTGCAATCAAAAAAGAACCTGTTCCACAACAAATATCTAAAATTACATCGTTAGTTTTTATATCAATTAAATTTGTAAATAAAGTTGTAATATGTTCTGGGGTAAGAACAATTCCCCTTTTTACATTAGCAAATCCGGCGTATTTTAGAAATTCCTCGTAGAATTTTCCAATAATGTCAAAATTTGACCTAGTTGAAAAAGTTCCGTTTATTAAGGGTAAAACGTTTTCTTTTAATTCAGTCAAAATTGAATGAATAGTTTCAATTTTGACATCTGGCGATTCTTTTAGTAAATTGATTTTACTTTTAATAAAATCAATTTTATTTTTCATCACCTTTTGCTCGGTTAAGGTGGTTTGAATCGCGCTTGAAATCATATCAATTAGAAGATTTTTATTATCTTTTATTTTTGAAAAAAGTTCAAATTTTTTATTTAAATCTTGCCCATATAATGCGATCATTAAGTATGAAAGAATCACTGGCCTCTCTGTTGAGTCAAGATCTCTTAGTAATTGGTTAATTTTTTTTGAAGATTGCTTAATATTTTCAATATGTTTTTGCTCATCAAAGTCTATAAAAATACTTAAAAATTCCTCGATTTTTACAAAATTTGTTATTTCTTTAACGTGTTTTATACGAGCATTATCAACAACAAAACAGTCAAATTTTCCAATTTTATTTTCAGAAATATCGCCGCTTACAGCAATTCCGATAATTTTATAATCCTCTAAATTCTTTAATTTATTAACAAATTGTTGCATATACCAAATTATTCCTTGGATAGCAAAATCAACAACATTACATTCATTACTTAATGTAAAATTTTCGCATAAAGGATTGTTGTCTCGATGTTTTTTTATATTTGATTTTTCCTCGACTAAAATTAAAAGTTTATGCTCTTTATTGAAAAAAATTCTATCAGGATAGCCATAATTTTCTTTGGTTTTTTGCAGATTATGATTTCTTTTAGAAGATGTTTTCAATACCTCTAGAATATCTTCATTCAATAATTTGGGGCTCAAAGAAGCATCTCACAAACTAATATCATAGCCGAGATCTTGTAGTTTTTTAGTAACAGATACAGTAATATTTTTGTCTTTAATCATAATTTATTTTATAACATTAACATATTTTCTTTATAATATAAAAATTATAAAGAAAAGGAATAAAATTTCATTAAATTTATCAAGGTTTTGGCTTTTTTAGTTTAAAAAGGGAAAACAAAATTACGCCTAAATTCAAACGTTTTTTTTAATTGCTATTCTAACAATTGTCTAATTTTTATTTATCATAAAATTTTTTATTTCAAAAGTTAGTAAAAACATTAACTATGTAAACAAAATCATTAAATTTTTCAATTTCAAGATTAAAAAATTTAATGATTTTTTCAGGAGAAATTCCTAAATTGATGTACAAACAAACATAATCAAAGTAAGGATTATTAAGTCTAATTCACTCAAAGTCAATTAAAAAAACCGCCTTTGTCGAAACGATTATGTTTTTAAATTGCAAATCATTGTGCGAAATTACAAGTGAATCAAATTGGTATTTTTCAACTAGACTAATGTATTTTTTGTCCAATATAACGTCGGTTTGCCAGTTAAATTTGGCAATTTTTGTATTTTTTTGCTTATGAAAATCAGAAATTGCCAAAAATAATTTGTCAAGGTGTAAACCCAAATTTTCTGGACTTAAAATTTGGCCCTCAATTCACTTTTTAATGAAATTTCCCTGATCATAAAAGAGAAAATTAGAATTTTCTTGAATAAAATTCTTTTCATTTTCCCAATTTACAAAATCGTTAGTTGCAACTCGAATTTGAACTTTTTGATTTTTAAAAAAACCTACAAAACTACAGTTGTGATAACCACAAGAAATCAACTCTGATTTCTTTATTTCTTTTTTAACAAATTCTGGAAAAACATCGAAATTTACAGTACTTTTTAATTTCATTAATTGTTTAAATTGAAAAATTTAATATCTAATTTTTATCACTCTCATTTAATTCAAGGTCAAAATGAACCATTGTGTGATCAGAAATTGCCCGGATGCGGTTAAGATCGTTCGGGTTATTTGCTTGGTAATTAGCGGATCTACCATCTTTTCTACGCATCTGATCATATTTTGCTAAATCAACAATTTTATTACTAAAAATTGAAAAAATGTCAAATTTTTGTGCGTTTTTAGTCGCAAGATCACCTTTATAGAAAATTTTGTCATAGGAGTTTGCATATGACCGACGTGAGCCAGAAAGAGTTGTGTTTTCGTTATGACTAAGTAAAGATTTATAAGATTTAAGTGTAGATTTGAATAATTTTTCTGCATTTTCACCGCGAATGTTAGTGTCCGCCATAAAAATTATTTCGTTATTTTCACCATCTTTTTTATCAATTTCACCTAAAACATTAACTAAATCGCGAGCTTCTCCAGCTTCTTGGGCACCTTGTGAAGTTTCAGAATCCTTTGCTTCATTACGATTTTTGCTAGCATTTGGCGCATCAAAATGACCTATTGCTAATGTGAAATCATTTTTAATAGTTGTTTTTGTTTTAAACTTCACAGCCGCCAGTGGGCGAGCTCATGTTAGTTCTGTGCCATCTTGAATTAAATACGGATTAGAAGGGTTTTCAAAATTTATCGTTTCTAAAAGTGAAGATTTATATAAAAAGGTATATTTTTCTTCCTGGTTTTTCTTTCCATATTTATTAGTAGTCAATTCCTTTCAGCCAGCATTCGGATTGAGATTTTGAAGTTCCTTGACAAGATCAGCGCCATCTGCGTTTGGTTTAATTTCGGCTAAACCAATCAAATCAAGACCCGTAAAATCGATAACTTTTGCAATTGCATAAGTTTTTGCAGTGTTTTTTGCTCTTGTAGATTTATTAGAATAGTTGTAAACATTCCAAAAACCAATACGAATTGACTTTTTATCAGAAGGATTGACAACAACATTGTCTTTTAAATCTTTTGTTTTAGGTAATTCTTCTGACTTTTTAATGCTAATTCCGGGGGTGTTTGTAGTATTTTTTGATGCTTTGTAAATAAAATAAACTCCACCGGTTGCCGCTGCTGAACCCAAAAGGATGAGCGGGAATAAAAAAATTTTCTTCATTTTAGGTTAATTTTACAGAATTTATCAGTTTAATTTTGTTTTGAAGCAAGTTCAAATAGAGCATCGTTGACTTTTTTTAACTCAAGATCGTTTAAAATATCTACTAAATCGCGGCTAATTTTAATTTCTAATTTTTGAAAAATATCAAAATTAAAATTAGCACTATCGTTTAGTTTGATAAAATCTTTAAAAAATAACAGTTCGGTTTTCTTTTCGGTAATTTGTTTTGCAAGTTTTTCATTAATTTTACCAAGATTTAGGAAAATATTATCTAAATTTTTATATTTTTCCAATAATTTTATCGCACCTTTTTTCCCTAAACCTTCAATGACCTTAATATTATCAGAACTATCGCCGGCTAAAACTTTAAAATCGACAACCTGTTCTGGATGGAATCCGTGTGTTTCAAAAAAATTATGAATTGTATTAGTATTTATGAAATTATTTTCAATTTTATTAATAATTGTTGTTTTTTCGTCAACTAACTGCAGTAAATCTTGATCTGAACTAAAAATTAGTATTTCTGCTTCTTCATCAGTTTCTCTAATCTTTTTTTGCAGGGAAGCAATTAAGTCATCAGCTTCAAAATCTTCGTGTTCTGATCATAAAAAGTTAGCAAAACCAAGGATCTTTTTTATTAACTGCATTTGCGAAAAAAGTGAATCTGGCGGTCTAACTCTTCCCTTTTTATAATCAGGATAATTTTGGTGTCGAGCAGTTTTTGATCCATAATCAAAGGCAAAATAAATATTATCAGGTTCAGTAAGTCTTATTAATTTAAAAAGTGAATTAAAAAAAATATGAATTGCAAAAGTCATTTCCCCTTTTGAATTAATAAGTCGATTCCCGTAATATCCGGCAAAAAATGACTTGAACGTTAGTCAAGTTCCATCAATTAGCAATATTTTTCTAGTCATAATTAGCAACTCTTTTTGGAATTCCTTTAATTTGGTATTTTCCTGAATTAGTGAAAAGTACTATAAATTCATAGTATTTTTTTGTTTCTAAATTTTGATATTCTGGATTTTTATCATAAGTTACAACCTCATTATTTTGCTGATCGCTTAAAGATATTTTATAATTTTTATAGATTGTTTTTTTGACTAAATTTAATTTCAAAATCAAACGGTATTCAACACCTGGTTTTAAATCTTTTAACAAAATTTGGTTGGCAAAAAGCGGATTATTTTGTCGCTGAATAAACGACATTCCGAGATATTTTAACTCGTTTTGGTAATTATTTTCTTCATCATAAGGTATTTTTTCTAAAAAATCAATTTCTGAATTATCATTTTCCGAATCTTGTCGGGATACTAAATTTCCCTCTTTATCATTTAAGACAAAACTACCATGATTTCAAAGTAATTCAAAATTATGAGCTAATGTTTCTTGATTTGCAAATTCGTTAAGTGCATTTGCAAAAATTAATTTTTCGATTGCTACTTTCGAAAAATTAACTAGTTTCATTCTTCTAATAAAATCAAGGAAATTTTTGTATTTGCCGTTTTTGTTTCGTTCGTCAACGATCGTTTTCACTGCAATCGCACCAAGACCTTTAATCATTAAAAGTGGCAAAAAAATTGAATTTCTTGATTCATCAAAAACGGCGTTTTGCGTTGAAAAGTTAATGTTCGGTCTTTGGATTTGAAAGCCAAAATTTTTTGCTTCATCGGCATATTTTTCAATATTAGGTTGTGAGCCGTTTTCGTTTGAGATTAGTTCAACAAAAAAATAGGCAGGATATTTCGCTTTCAAATAGGCCATTTTATAAGCTAAAGTTGCATAAGCAACCGCGTGCGCTTTGTTAAATCCATAATCAGCGAATTTGTAAATCAGATCATAAATGTGTTTAACTAATTTTGAATCATAACCTAAATTAATTCCATTTTTAATAAAATTTTCTTTAATTTTATTAAGTTTTGTCTCATTTTTTTTTGAAATTGCAACGCGGATAATATCCGCTTGCTCTAAATTAAAACCAGCAACAACTTGGCAAATTTGCATAATTTGTTCTTGATAAATAATTACCCCAAAAGTCGATTCGACGATTTTATCATAGTCAGGAAATAATTTTTTTCAGTTGTTAGTTGATTTATTTTTTGCATAAGTTGGAATTTGCTTGATTGGACCAGGGCGATAAAGTGAGATTATCGCAGTGACATCGTTAATTGAATTAACACCAATTTTTTTAATACTTGCAGTCATTCCTGGTGATTCTAGTTGAAAAATTCCGCTTGTTTTCCCTTGAGATAATAAATTATTTGCATCTTTATCTTCGGTTGGCAGTTCTTCAAAAGTGAGATTTCTACCGTTTCTAGTAATTTTTGAGAGAATATTTGCGACTATAGTTAGATTTTTAAGACCTAATAAATCAATTTTTAAAAGCGAAAAATCCTCAATAAACTCAGCTGAAAATTGAGTTTGATTAAGATTTTCCTTTGAATAATGAACGGGAACTAATTTCTGAATTGGCACTTTTGAAAGAATAATTCCAGCAGCATGAGTTGAAGACTGACGAGGCATCCCTTCTAAAAAAACACTGATTTCATAGATCTTTTTATAAATTTCACTATTATCCTGCCCTTGGAAATTATCGCCGTTGTTAATTAATTTACGAAAGGCTGATTTTTCCTGGGCATATAATTCTGCTAAACTCATATTAGCAGCAATTAACTTTGCATTTTTATTAACTTGAATTTCTGGGATTCCAAAGATTTTGGAAATATCACGGAAAACACTTTTAGCGGCTAATGTCGAAAAAGTGATAATTGTAGCACAATGTTCACTACCATACTTTTCAAATAAATAATCAATTATCTCGTTTCGTCTTGTGTCTTGAATGTCGATATCGATATCTGGCATCGAAATTCGTTTAGGATTTAAAAATCGTTCGAAAATTAGATTATGTTTTAAAGGATTTACGGCGGTAATATCTAGCAAATAAGCGATTAAAGAACCTGAAACTGAACCTCGTCCTGGTCCGATTAGAATTTGATTTTGCCTTGCTCATTTTAGAAAATCTCAAATTACAAGGAAATAGTTGCTAAAGTTTAACTTGCAAATTGTATCATATTCGTATTTAAGCCGTGGTTTTCAATTATAATTTACAAGTTCAGCGCTTTTTTTTTGAATTGATTCATTAAGAATCTTTTTTAAAAGAAGATTTGACTCAAGACCACTTTCGTGATTCAAATCAGGAAGGTTAAATTCAATTTTAGGAAATTCAATTTCGATATTTTCAACAAGCGAATTTGTTCGCTCGATAATAACAGGATCGATTTCTTGATCTCATTGGTCAAAATCGTAAAACTTTGCTTTCGAATCTAAAATTGTCCCTTTAATTTTGGCAAGTGATTCGAGATAAATTTTTTCTTTTGCAAAAAGAACATCCCTTTCTTGAACATAAATTGCGTTACTAATTTCGGGATTATTTTCAACAATGTAATAATTTTTTAACTTTTTCTTATCAAATAGCGTGTCTAATTGCGTTTTTTTTTGGGCATAAAACCCTTTTTTTGGATGATCGACGATAATTATATCATCTTTTTCTAAAAGATCAACTAAAAAAATATCATTTTTTTTTGTTTTTTTTGAAGAAATTTCGGAAAGAAAAACATAACCTTGATAATTTTTTGCAAGTAGTATAAAATGGAAACTTTCAATTTCAATTTCAAGCCCGATAACAGGATTTATCTCATTTTCCTTGCATAATTTATAAAATTTGGGCACGCCGAACATTGAATTTAGATCGGTTATTACCAAAGTTTTTAAATTTTTTGCAACTGCAAAACTAATCAATGAATCTAATTTGATTGTTGATGATAAAAAAGTATATTCAGTTCTTGTATGTAAATTAATTAATTTCATTTTATTTTGCTAAATTTTAAAAAAAGCGAACTTTATTCGCTTTTTTTATCCTCTTGTTGATTTTTCCCGTTATTTTCTTCATTTTTTTCATCTTCTTCCCTAATTCGGGCAAAAATTTTGTCCATTTCATCTACCCGTTTCGCCACTGGATCAAGTTGGAAGTGTAATTCAGGAACTTTAAAACCTTCAAGGAGATTGCCAAATTTTAATCTGATAAATTTTTGGGCACTAATAATTTCTGCTAGATATTTTTCAGCATCAAATTCGAACTCTAAATAAACAAAAAGATGGGAATTATCACCTGAAAGTCGCACTCAGTTAACTGAAACTGGCATTCTTTCGGAAAAATGTGACTCGATTACTTTTGAAATTAATTGTTGGTAATAAGTTTGTCTTTTTTCGTGACTAACAGACATTATTGCTCCTTTTTATTCTTCGACTTCAACATCTAAAAATGCTTTTAGTTCATCACCGATTTCGATGTCGTTGAATTTATAAATATGTGTTCCAAATTCATTACCCACTTGGACTTCTTTGACTGGATTTTTATCACGTTGAAGGGATTCAATCCTTCCAGTGTGGATTAATTTTGAATTTCTTCAGAGTTCAATTTTGCAATTTTCAACAAATTTTCCCGAAAGCACGCTACATCCAGCAATTGAGCCAACCTTAGAAAATCAGAATTTAGCAATAATTTTTGCTGTTCCAATTTGCTGAAGTTCATATTTGATTTCGCGCATACCACGGACTTGCTTTTTAATTTCATCAACAATTTTATAAATAATTGTATGTTCGCGGATTTCAACATTTGCCTGTTTTGCTTGTGCTTTAATTGCTGCTGGAATTTGCAAGTTAAATGCATAAATTGTTGAATTTGAGGTTTGTGCAAGTAAAATATCAGCCTTGTTAATAATCCCAACTCCTGAATGCAAAATGTGAATATGCACGTGTTTTGAGGCAAGTTTTTCAATTGTAGCGTGTAAAGCCTGCGCAATTCCGGCAACATCGGCTTTGATAATAATGTTTAGTGTTTTTTCTTTTGTTTGTTGGCGAGTTTGTAATTTTGACTTCGAAATTTTTTCTGACTGCTTTTTCTCAAGTGCTAACTGTTTGGCAAATTTTTCTTCGTGGAAACCGAAAAATTTATCACCAGCTTCAGGAACATAATTCAGACCAGTAACAATTACTGGCGTTCCTGGCGGCGCAAATTTAATTGACTGTCCGTTTGTATCCTCAAGTGAACGAATTCGACCGTATTGATAACCAGCAACAATAAAATCTCTAACCATTAAAGTTCCGTTTTGAACCATTAAAGTGGCAATTGTTCCTTTATTATGGTGCAGTTTTGCTTCAATAACTGTCCCAATTGGATAACGATTTTTATTAGCTTTTAGTTCAAGCATTTCCGCAACTAGTAAAATTGAGCGAAAAAGACTATCAATTCCTTCACCAGTTAACGCTGATCCGTAGACAAAAATGTTATTTCCACCCCATTCTTCGGTGACAATATTAAGTGCAGAAAGTTCGTTTTTGATCCGATCGATGTCTTTATTTGGTTTATCCATTTTGTTAACAAAGACGATAATTGGCACATTTGCCGCCATTGCGTGATTAATTGCTTCTTTAGTTTGCGGCATTACCCCATCATCAGCGGCAACAACAAGGACGATAATATCGGTAACTTTTGCCCCGCGAGCCCGCATTTGCGTAAATGCTTCATGTCCAGGAGTGTCGATGAAATTAATAACGTGATTTTCAAAAATAACTTGATAAGCTCCAGTGTGTTGGGTAATTCCCCCTTTTTCACTTTTGGCAATATTCGTTTTACGAATATAATCAAGTAAAGTTGTTTTTCCGTGATCGACATGTCCCATAACGGTAATAATCGGTGGACGCACAGTTAAATCGACGGCACTATCTTGAATTGAGACTTCCTCCATAAAATTAGAAGCATCAATTTGGATTTCCTTTTTAAAATCAAGTCCGAATTCTAGACATATTTCGGCAATTTCGTCCTCGGTGAGACTATGATTTAAATTATACATTTTTGCCTGGTGGAAAAAATAGGTAATAATTTCGTTAACTGAGACATTAATTTTTTTTGCTAACTCAGCAATTGTCATTATTCCAGAAAAAAGGAAAACACCGTTGTGTACTTTAGTTTCAACGTTTTTCAGTTGTGCTTTAATTTCGCCTACATTTGAGATTCGTTTTTGTGGTTTTTTCATATTAGATCTACCTCGTTGGCTAAATTTTGGTATGCAATAGTCGGAATATTCGTTTTAAAAGCACGATTAAAAAGTTTCCTTTTAATGGCTAGCTGAATTTTATCATAGTCAGCAAAAATGTATGCGCCTCTGCCACCAATTTTTCTATCTAAAAATTTGTCAATAATTAATTTATCTTTTTTATTATAAGTGAATCTAATTAAATTTTCAATTGGATAAATTTGTTGATCAACAATGCATTTTCTTGTATAACTTTTCACTTTTTTTCCTAAAAATCAAAGTCGTCAATATCAATATCACCAACTCCTGTGTATTTTACAAGATCATCATCGGATTTGAAATTTCGAATTTGTCTTTCATTTTGGATGTATGCTTCTTCTTTTTTGTCAGGATCAAAGTTAGGACTAGTTTTTGGCGGTCTATTTCCTTGGTAATTTCGACTAGAATTTGCTTGGAAATTGTTATTTTGATGCTCTCTATGTTGTTCTTGTTTTTTACTTTCTTCCTCTTCTTTATGTTTTTTATCAATTAATTCGTTTTCGTTAATTGCTTCATTTAGGGCTGAATTAAAAAGCGAATCAGCGTCGAAAAACGCTTTTTGACTAACATTTTGGTAAGAATTAGAACCATCTTCAGAATCAGAGTTGTAATTATTGTTATAATATCCTGAATTATTATCACGTTTTGCTAAATTTTTAGCAGCAAAACGTGATTTACTAGAAGAAGGTGAAGGGTTTTTTCTAGTTTGTGCTACTTCACGCTGTTCTGAACGTTCAGGTTTTTCGGTTCTTTGTGATTTTTGTTGATTTCTTGGAATAAATTCTCTTTCAACGCCATAAGGTTTTTCGAGTTCGCGAATATCAGATTCAAATTCTTGGAGAATTGAGTCAAAACTATCAGAATTATGACTATAATAATTTCTTTGACTTTGATAGATGCGATTTTGCTGACGTTGCATATATTCATTTTTAATTTCAGTTAATTCTTGCTGGTCTTTAATGTTTCCGTTTCATTCAATTTGGAAATTTTCATCTTTTAGAATCGCTGAATAAGGAAGAATTTGTAATAATGAACGGGTTAAATCCGCTGCTAGTTTAACATTTGAACCATTTTTTCCGATTGCTAAACTATGTTGAAAATCAGGAACTACTACCGTAAAACGCCGTAATTTATGGTTTATTCTAAATTCTTTAACGCAAATAACTCTTGCTGGTGCCATCGCATTGACGATAAATTGGATGATATTGTCATCGTGTTTAATAACTTCGATTTTTTCGCCATCTAATTCTTGGGAAATTGCAAAAACTCTTGAGCCAGTCTCACCAACAATCGAACCAATTTCGGAAATATCACTTGCCTCAGAGTCATCAGTTTTACGAACGGCAACTTTGCATTTTTCGCCAGGTACACGCGCAATTGAAGTTATTTCTAGAAAATTCGACTGTAATTCAGGAATTGCATCGATTATTTTTTTCTTAACTAGTTGAACTGATTTTGAAGAAACAATTACTTGTGATTGTCGAATATTTTTAGTAACATTTTCAATTACAACTTCGTGTTTAGTGCCGATTTTCATATTATTATGCCCAATTGCGTAATGACTTGGCATAAAAGCAGCGACTTTGTCATCATCGATTTCGAAAATATAACCTGCAGAAATTTTGTTAGTAATCGTTGCTAAAACTACTTGATTTTTAAGTGCTAAATATTTGTCGTAAATATTGTTGCGAACAAGTTCAGAAATTTTCTGTTTGAAAGAATGCATAATTGCGGTAAAAAGTCATTGTTCAAAAGTCTCAAGATTGATCTCAATTGTGAAAATATCATCAACTTGAACGTTAGGGTTAACTTCTTTTGCATTTGAAAGTAAAATAAATGAAACAGCTTCACTAACTTTTTCTTCATTGGTAAGTTCTTCAAAATAAGAATCTTCAACAACAATACCGTTTGTGTTGTAAACTTTAAAGATAGACTTTTCAATATCGGCTTCGATTTGAATTTGTGCATCAGGGTCAATTTTTTTATTTATGACAAATTCAATTGCTTGTCGAAAAATTTCGATAACAGTTTCTAATGTTAACTCGCTGTTTTTAGCAACCTCTTTAATTGATTGAACTATTAATTTTATACTATCTTTTGGGTTGATTTTTGGGTTTTCATTTCTTTTTTTTTTAGTCATTTTGGAATTCCTGTCCTCTTGAAAGTACCTCTAAAATAAAGTTTTTTTCATTAGTTTCAATTTTATCAATAAAATCAGAAATCTCAATAGAAATTTTTTCAACTTCCTTAAGCGAGCGATAGTCGGTGACGATTCTCAAATAATTTAAACCATTTTCTTGAACAAAATTAATCGATAAAATCTGTTTAAATTCATTTTTTAATTGTTCAATTAAATCCAAATTTGCTCCTTTTAACCCTATCTAATAAATAAAACAATAAACAAAAAGTTGTCGAAATGACAACTTTTTGTTCTAAATACAAAAAAATTGTGATATTTGAAATTATTATACCACTTTTTTATTTTAAACAAAATAAAAACTTTCAAAGAGCATTTTTGTAATTTTGTGATATAATAAAACTTTGTAGTTTCAAACTAAATTAAAAGTTCAACTTTTTGTTTTTTCAAATTCTATTTAAAAAAACAAACTCAATTAGTTCCCTAACATAGGCATTATAACTAATATTTGTGTGAATTTTAACATTTTTTAGGTTTATAGTAAATATGTTTTTTAATTATGATACTAATTTATTTCGTAAGAATTTTCGCGGCGAATCGTATTGAGGACCTCTAGGTCTAATTTATAAATCAAACATTTTTGAATTTTACCTTTGATCCCCAGATGCGACTCGCGTTCACTTTGCAATTTATAAAGATCCTGAAGACAAAATTCCGGAAGAAATCATAATAATGTCAAAAATTAACGATGTTTGATTTTGCCAGATTGACAGTTCGTTTCACGGGTATTCGTATAATTTGCTAATTGAACATCACGATTTAAAAATAACTGAAGCACTTGATCCTTACGCTTTTAGTATTGCACCTTTTGATTGAACGAAAAATCAAAGTCCAAAGGCATATTTAGTCGATATTTTTTCCCCTGATGCTGGAAAAACTCCTTCTAGCCTTGATTTATTAGGTAAAGATCCGAAAATTGATGCCCAAATTTACGAATTACACATCCGTGATTTTAGTTCGGTTGTTGATGAAGTAACGAATAAAGGAACTTTTATTGGTGCGTTAGAAAATAATATTTTCGGTTATCTAAAAGAGTTAAATCTTAATTTTTTACAGTTATTACCAATCCACTCTTGTTATACTTTTAGTCAAAAAAACGTGCCAATCATCCACAAAGGGCAAGGAAAAGGTTATTTTACACCTTATAATTGGGGTTATGACCCAATTGGCTTTTTCTCTGTTAATTCAAGTTATTCAACCGATCCTACTGATCCATATTTAAGAATTGCTGAATTTAAAAAGTTTGTTGATCAAGCTCATAAAAACAACATCGGTGTTGTAGTTGATGTTGTTTTTAACCACACTTTTAAAAATTCAATTTTTGAAGATGTTGCCCGTGGTTATTTTTATCGTGATGAAGCAGTTGTTTTTCCAGTTGAATTTCCGCCAATTGACTCGCAAAAACCAATGGCATTCCGCTTGATTTTAGATTCGCTAATGTTTTTTGTTGACTATTATAAAGTTGATGGATTCCGTTTTGATCTTGCCTCATTTTTAGATAAAAAAGCACTTGAAGTTATTAGTGATGAACTAAAAAAACTTAATCCAAACATTCTTTTATACGGTGAGGCTTGAAATTTTAGCGACTTACCTAACCGAAGTCGACTAGAAAAAGGAAAAACTGGTAATGATTTTAATTTTGGATATTTCAACGATACAATTAGAAATGCGGTTCGTGGTAGCGACTCACCTAGCGAAAAAGGACTTATTCTTTCAAAAACTGGCGGAAAATTAGCCGCTTATGTTTCTTCGATCCCTGGGAATATTACCGATTTTAATTTCAAAAATTTCTTTCACTCAAAAAAACGTTACGATCTTTTTGCAAACGATATTAGTTTAAATCTTGCCTATTTAACTTGCCACGATGGTCCGACGCTAGCAGATAAAATTCTTACATCGGCGACAAGAATTGCTAGAAAAGAGTTTATCGAAACTTACCGTCAGGCATTAATGTTAGTTAGTTTTGTGCAGGGAAAAGTTCTTTTTAGCGCTGGAACTGAATTTGCTTTTTCAAAAAATTGCGATTTTTCTGGTGGTAGTTACCAAAGTTGCCATCCGAATTTGAACACAAAAAAACCACCTTTTCCGTTTCTGGCGGCGAAATATTTTGACTTTAATTCGTATAAAACCACCGATTTTACAAACGGACTTAATTTTGGTCTTCTCAAAATTACCGAAATTAAGGAAAAAATCTTTGATTTTTTCGTAAAAATTAACGAATTTCGCCAAAATACTCCATTTTTCCGTTTACCAACCAACAAGGAAATTAATAAGTCTTTAAAATTTAAATCTGTTGAAAAAGATAAAGGTTTAGTTATTTTCACTATCACTTGTGAAAATAAAATTATTAAAGTCATCCATAATTTTTCAAGTAATTCATACGAATATAATTTTGGTGATTTTGAAATTCTCTTTAGTTCAAAAATCAAAGTTGTCTTTAATTTAATTCAGAAACACCAATCAATTCTATTAATGAAAAAGGATTAATTTCTACTATATAATGATTAAAAATTTAAAAAATAAAGTGGTATACCAAATTTTCGTCCGCTCTTTTTTTGACTCTAATAACGATGGAAACGGTGATATTTTAGGAATTTACCACAAACTCGACTATCTTCATAGTCTAGGAATTGATGCAATTTGACTCACACCAATTTATGAAACTAATTTTGTCGATGCTGGTTATGATGTTCTTGATTATAAATCAGTTTGGTCCAAATTTGGTAGTTTAGAAGATTTTAAGAAACTAGCAAAAAAAGCCCGTGAATTACGGATAGATTTAATAATTGATGTCGTTTTAAACCACGTTTCATCGCAGCATTCCTGGTTTCAAAAAGCGATTGAATCTGTTGAGAATAAAGAACATAATTACTTCATTTGACGAGAAAAATTGAGCCCTGAAGAAGCAAAAGCAAGTTCAATTTTTGGTGGTTCAGCCTGAGAATGACAACCTGATGTGCAAAAATACTATTTCCACCTTTTTTCCAAAGATCAAGTTGATCTAAACTGGGCTCATCCAGATACTCAATCCGCTTTTGTCGATATTATCGATTTTTGATACGATCTTGGCGTGCGCGGTTTTCGTCTTGATGCAATTAAACACGTAGCAAAAACTTTTGATGATGTTGAAAAAAATCCTTATTTTTCGTGATGTCAGGGTGCAAGTGACTATCTTGAAAAATTCAATCAACTCGCTTTTGCAAACAAACCCGATGCTTATACTTTCGGTGAGGCGAGCGGAATTAATGTTGAAGAACTAATTAAATACGGCACAGGTTCAAAACCGCTTGCAAATAATTTTTTCAATTTTTCCTGATGATGAATCGGTTGGTCAAATAAAACTGGCAGAAACGGATTTAATGCAAATTGAGACTATAAGGATTTTCTTAAAGCACAAATTCCTTTTCAACATAATCCAGAAATTCCTGTTAGTCTTACAAGTAATTTTCTTTCAAATCATGATACTTCAAGAGCAATTTCACGTTGGGGAAATTATCCGTTTTTTTGGCAGGAATCAGCAAAAACATTAGCTTTTTTACTGTTTTCAATGCGCGGAATCCCAATAATTTACTACGGCGAGGAAATCGGACTTAGCAATTCCTACTTTGAAAAACGTGCTGATTTTATCGACATTGATATGAAAAACGCTTTTGATTCGCTCGTTGATAAAGAAAAAATTTATTCTGAATCAGAAATGATGATCTATGCCAATATTAACAGCCGCGATGCTGGAAGAGGCCCAATGCAGTGAAACTCATCGGAATTTAAAGGTTTTTCGCAAAAAAAACCTTGAATTAATTTTGGCCTAGATGATCCAAAAATGAATGTTGAAAGTCAAATTTCAGATCCTAATTCAATTCTCAATTTTTATAAAAAGTTAATTGAACTTTATAAAAATCAGTTGCGAGATTTTCTAGTTGATGGCAGTGCAAAATTGGAAATTCTTGATGGCGGAATTTGCCAAATTAGTCGTGAATTTAAAGGTGAAAAGGTAATTTTTTACTTGAATTTTACAAAAAATGAACTAGAATTTAACGGCAAAATCAGTGGTGATTTAATACTATCTTCATACCAGGATCTAAAAAAACCAACTACAATTTTTCGGCCTTTTGAATCGATTTTAGTTAAGGAATAGAATGAATTCAAAAAAATTTATCAATTATGATTATCAGAAAAAATTAATTATTCAAAACGGTTTTGATCGTCGTTTTGTTGGAAAAACTGAGTCAATTTTCGCCCTTACAAACGGTTATTTGGGTCTCCGAAGTAGTGACGAAGAACTAGATTCCTATAATAAACCAGGTTTTTTTGTCAGTGGTGTTTTTAATAAGGATGTTGAAAACGAAGTCTATGAAATTTGTAATTTAGCCGATTCAATTACAACACCAATTTTTATTAACGGTCAGCCGTTAATGCTTAGTTCTGAGGATGAATATCAAAAAGTTTTTGATATTAAAAACGGCAGTTTAAGTCGTTCAGTCAAGGTCAGTCGCCAAAAAAACACTATAAAAATCGACACTTTTCGTTTTGTGTCCCACTCTGAATTAAATTTATATGGCCAAGAAATTAATCTTGAAATTATCGACACTGACAAAGACTATGTCGAAATTGAAATCAGACCGCAAATTAATGCCCAAATTACCAATAGTGGAACACAACATTTTGCCGAAGGCGAAAAGTTTCGTCCTTACGAAAACGCCTTGCAATTACAGCAAAAATCAACCAATTCACAATTTCTAATTGTTCATAATCTTGTTAGTGATCTCGAGGTTGACGGGCAAAAAATTAGCCCTGGAAACGATAACTATCAAGTTGATGTATCAAGGAGAGTTATCCTTTTCCGTATTAAAGGCAAATACAAAAAGGGAACAAAAATTAGACTTAGAAAACTAATGTCAGTTCATAGCACAATTGATGATTCTGAGAATTTGCTTAGCGATTTAACTGTGCGACAAAACGCTAATAAAATGTTAGAATCACTATTAAATCTTGATTTTGTAAGTGCTTTTTTGGAATCCCAAAAAGCACTTACAGAGAAATTATGGAATAAATTTCTTGTAAAAATTGATTCAAATTCACCTTTTGATCAGCTTGCACTTGATTTTGGACTCTACCATCTAAACGGACTTATCCGTCGAAATTCAACAACAATTAACGCTGGGGCAAAAGGTTTAACTGGCGAAGGCTATCAAGGTCATACTTATTGAGATAGTGAATTTTTTATTAACCCTAATTTTCTCTTTACAGAGCCAGAAATTGTAAAAAATCTCTTAATTTATCGTTATAAAGGACTAAAAGGTGCTCGCGAAAAAGCGGCTTCAGAAAAAATTCGTAAAGAGGAATCAAATCTTGAAGGTGCGCAATTTCCTTGGGAAATGGCGCTTCCGGATCACGGCGAGGTTTGTCCTTTTTGAGGTCAGGTTGATATTATCTCCGGAAAACAAGTTCCAATCGCTTCTGCGCGTCAAGAAATTCATGTTTCAGCCGATATCGCCTATGCAATTCAACAATATTTTATCCTAACTAAAGATCAAGAATTTATGGATAAATACGGTTATGAAATCATTTTTGATACTGCCTGATTTTATGCAAATCGTGCTGAAATTGGAAAAAATGGTAAATTTGCAATTAACGATGTAATGGGACCGAATGAATACAAAGGTAATATTAACAATTCTGCTTATATAAACAGGATGGCAAAATATAACCTTGAACTGGCAATATTTTACTATCAAAAAATTAAAAATAGTCCTATTTTAAAGACTGTTTTAGCAAAAATCCCTTATTTTATTGATTTTGAAAAAATCAATAAAATTTTTCAAAATTTAATCCAACAAGAACCTAATCAAGATTTAATTATTGCTGAAAACGATTCGTTTCTAGAACTCAAGCGCAACGATATTTCTGAGTTTAAAATGCTAGGCGATGCTGGCAAAAAATTATTTTCAACCACAAAAGGGCAAGAAATTCTTAGTTCACAATTAGTAAAACAAGCGGATGTGGTGCTTTTAAATTATTTATTTCCCGAGTTATACTCAAAAGAAATAAGAGCCAAAAACTTTGATTTTTATGAAGAAATTACCACTCATGACTCTTCACTTTCAGCAGCAACTTACGCAATTGAGGCGGTTAGATTAGGTAAAATTGAAAAAGCTTACCAACTTTTTCAATACGGAATTAATATCGACTTAGGTCATAATATGAAAAGTTCTGATGCCGGAATTCATGCTGGATCACTTGCAGCAATTTGGCAAATGGTGGTTTTTGGCTTTGGTGGTCTTCGTTATTCAAATCACCAAATTCATTTAAGCCCGCAATTGCCAAAACAGTGAAATTCACTTATTTATAATTTTGTCTACCAGGGTGCAAAATTACAAATGCGAATTGATCAGACAGGCTTTCGGATTGAAAATTTAAACCAAAAACCGGTAAAAATTTGGATTAATCAAAAAGAAGAACTAATCGAAACTATTCACTTTTTTGAAAATAACTATGAAAATTAAAGCATTAATTTTTGACCTTGACGGGATAATTACAGATACAGCCCAATTGCATTTTTATGCTTGAAAAGAAGCGCTTTCTAATTATAAAATCGATTTTACTAATGCAGAAAACGCTAAATTCAAAGGACTTTCACGTAAAGATACGCTAGTTGCAATTTTAAATCTTAAAAAAATCAGTTGAACAAATGAAAAAATTGAAACTGTTTGTTTTGAAAAAAATCAGATTTATTTAAAACTTTTAGAAACAATTGATAAAAACTTTCTACTTCCCGGGATTTTCGACTTACTTACAAGAGCAAAGGCTAAAAATTTAAAAATCGGACTCGCTTCAAGTAGTTTAAACGGACCTTTAATTTTAAAAAAACTTGGAATTTATAGCTTTTTTGATAATATCGCGAACCCTAGCGAAATTAGAAAACCAAAACCTTTTCCCGATATTTTTCTTTTAGCGGCAGAGGGTCTAAAAATTAGTCCTCAAAATTGTCTTGCTTTCGAGGACTCGCTTTCAGGATTTCTAGCAATAAAAGCAGCAAAAATGCACTCAATTGTTATTTCAGAAGACAAATTTATCGAATTTGAACAAGCTGATTTTTGACTTAATTCAACTAGCGAAATTAATCTTGATGAAATTTTGGAAAAATTAGAATTTGTTAAATAAAAGCTAAAAATACTATCAAATACGAGTACATTTGAACTTAAAATTCTAAAATAAGGTAGTCCGGGTTTGTTATACTTAATTTGTTAAAGGTTATTCCTTTTCTTCCTTATCTAATTCTTCTTTCAATTTTTTACTATCAAATTTGCTTTCAAAATCGATTTCAACTACAATTGGCGCATGTTTTGATAGACTTTCTTGTGGTTCTCAATTTGGTGATTCATCTTGCTTTTTAGATTTTTTAGTCCCTGTTTTTTCAGTAACATATTTTTCAAAGGCTGCTTTTAAAGACTCCGAATTTTGTGGGCCTTTTGGTGAATCGCCTTTTTTGTAACCATCAAGTCCGTACCAATCAATTCGTTTAGCAATTTTTGGTTGACCTCATTCTCCTTTATAAAACATACTATTCATTGGGTCGACATAACCATTGTTTTTATGAATTTTTGTTGGTTTGTTAGTTGGCATTAATTGCGAATATGATTTTAGTAGATTCTCAAAAATTTCTGCATAATCCCTTTTTTTAATATTTGTAGTTCCAGCAAAAAGCAAGTTTTTTGTTGAAGTATTTTTTTTAATTTCATCCAGAGTTGCGCCAAGGTTCTGTGCTTCGGTTAATTCTTGTGCCCCCTGCCCGCTAAATTTGGAAAAATCTGGTTCATCTTTAACAATGGAGAGATCTGCTGAATTATGTGTATTTTTTAATCTACTTGTAGCAGCAGATTCTTGACTTTGAACTTCGTTGTCCAAATTTGTGTTTTTATATCTAGAGTTTTGTCTTGAACGAGATTTTCCTTTACTTCTTGTTTTAGATGATGAAGTTAATCTTTTTGATTTAGTATCTCCAACTTGTTTTTCATCGGCGCCTTTTCCTTCGCTATCAAAACTTCCTAAAACAAATGTAACTTGATTGTCATTACTATTTTTTAGTGCTTTTTCTTTATTTTTGCGGTTTTCCAGTAATTCTAACGTAATTCCTACTGGTGGATTTCTTCAGGTTCTCTCAGTATTGCCAATTTTTTCTTTTGATGTTATGAATGGATTTTGTTTATCAAGTTGTTCGTTTGCTTGTTTGTTAATTATTTTCCAAATTGATGAATCATACAAGAAAAGAAATTTTCGCCTACCAGTTCTTGTTTTTTTTCTCCCACCTCTTTTAGAAACGCTTCTGCTAGATTGGTTATCAGATTGACTTGAATTATCTTGTGCTTGATTGGTTTTTGCTTCATCTTCATCATAAATTTGATATTGCCATTTTGCTTGACTCGTATATGTTCTTCTTAAATTTTCAGAATCTATACCAGATGAGAGCGGAGTTTTGGCAGTTTCCTTATTCTCTGTTTTATTTTTAATTTCATCTAATTTTTGTACTATTTTTTTAACTGAATCATCGATATTTTTCTTACTTACATCTTTCAAAACGAGACCAATAACCGAAGTATTCATTTGTTTTAACACTTCAAAAATTAATTCAAGACCAGAATCATCCTTCGCTTCTTCGTTAGAAATTTCACGAGACTCTTTGTTTGCTCTTGATTTAGAAAATCCATATTTATCAATATTTCAAAAACCAAAACGGACTAAATTTGATACTGGTTCTGATTTTTCAGGCAGTTTTTGTCTATCATTTTCAGTTGGTTTTTTTTCATTTTCCTTCGGTTTTTGATCTTTTTCCTTGTCTAATTCTTGCCCATTTTTATTAGGTTTTTGATCTTTATTTTCATTAGGGATATCTTCATCTTGTTTTTTCTCAATCTTATCCTGATCTTGGTTAATATCATTATCGTTTTTGTTGTGAACTTCAGGAACACTCTCTGGTTTATCGTTATCTTCAGAAATTTCATCTTTTTGTTGCTTAGGAATTTTTTCAAGTCTTAATTTTTCTAGTTTTTTACCTTCAATCTCAATAATAGTTTGATCTTCGAAATAAAGACCGGTAGAAACATCGACGACTAAAGGTGAATTTAATCTTGAATTATTTGTCTCGATTTTTTTAACTAAATTTTTAGTATCAGTTATTAAAGCGTTTGTTACTGAATTTGAACTATTAATTAAAGCATCATAATTTTCCTTACCTAAACCGGTGCCAATTTTTCTATCTTGGTTAGTTGAAGTTAGGAAAATTACTTCAGAAATTCCCGATTTTTTCTTAAATTCTTCAATAATTTCTGATAATTTTTTGGTTGGTTTTGAATTTTGTTCCTGTTTTATAACAGGTTTTTCTTCATCGCTAAATAAAAATGGATGATAAATTTTTTCCTTGTTAGTTTCTGAGTCATTTTCCTTTAAGTTTTTTCTATTTTGATCAGTTTGTTCTTCTGGTTCTTGCGCTTTTTCTTGAATTTTTTGTGCAAAATCACCCATAATAACTAGAAATTCTTTGTTGTTATTAAGCGCTTTAAAACCAAGTGCAATTGGAAAAGTGTTATTGATTTGCTGATCTGATACTAAAAATGGGTTAGAATCAGGTTTGCTAATATGGTTTCCAGAAAGGGTTAATTCATTTTTTTTATAGAAAAAACTATACTTTTTCGTTTCATTTTCCTGATTTTTTCCATTTTTGGAACTAACTTGCACCCATTCAGTTTCAGAATTTTTACTATCTAAATTTAGATTTTCTAAAATTTTGCTAGAATCTAAATTACTTCCATCGCCAAAATTTTCCGATAATGCCATAAGTGATGATTTTGTGTCCAAAATTGTTTTTGCGATGCTATAAAATTTGTTTGTTGTGTAAAATTTGCTAAATTTCAATAGCCAATTCGCACATTCTGGACAATTTGAGCCGGATTTCCGGTGATCCGATTTCAGTATTTTCCCGGATTTACAATCCGTTCGTAAATGTAATTATAACTTGGCTTTTTAGGATCAGATTTGTAATTTCACTGAATTGGACCGGGTTTTAAAAACCCTGGTTTGATTTTAGTTTTTTTCTTTACTTCAGTTTTTATACTAAAGGCATCAGAAACTTTGGTGATAATTTCTGATTTTTGATTATCAAAAATTTTGTTAAGATGCAAATTATGTACTTTTTTATTGAAACCGACTAAAATATCGTTTTCGTGAAAATTAAAATTGATAATTTCAGTATTTTGCTCTTTTATTATATTTTTTTCTGAAAAATTTTTGATATGTTTTATTATTTGCAGTCAATAAGAAAAAAGGACTTATAATTAGACTAGACGAAAAAAGTGAAACTAGCAAAAACCTGCCATTTTCCTTCTTTTTCTTGTGTTTCTTTTGCATTTTTATTATTTTAAATTAATATTTTTATTGAGAAAATTAAATTTAGAACAATAACTTTTGCGAACAATTTTTACACCTTCAAACAAATATTAACATTAATACAAAAATTTTTTTCTTTTTTTAAAAAATCTGTTTTTTTATGCTATAATTTAAAACGATTTCATATGTATTATGAGATTTCAAAAATTTATACAAATTAATATAATATTATTTTTTGAAATATTGGTTTAATTCCCATCTCATAATAATTCTAGCAACTGGTGCGCCGGTATGAAGCAAAACTCGCAAGTTTTAATTTAAACTTGCGAGTTTTTTATTTTTTGCAAGTTCTTGATTAAAACATCGAATTTTTTCAATCTTTCAGTTTTAATTTTTGCTTGTAATTTAATCCAGAAAAATTCTTTTTTAAATTCGATCTTTATCCAGTTTTTGTGTTTTAATTTAGTTGAAACAACTAAAATTCTTAAAAAAACTTTTTGAAAATTAGCGTAAGTTAAATTTGGTTCAAGAAGGTAAAGAATTTTTCATAATTTTTTATTTATATATAAAATACAAACGAAAAATGTATAATTTCTATATGATTTACAACAGCAATGCCGCGCCAGATTCGAAAAACCTAAAAAGAACTTGCAAAGATAGAATGTCAAAGGCAAAAAACAGCGGAAATATCGGTATCAGGAAAATGGGATACCGCGAATTTGAGAGTTTATTTTTGGAATTTTCGGTATTCCTAAAGAAAAACAGTGGAAAAAGCTAGTGAAAAAACTAAAAAGCGCTAATATTGACAAAAATTTTAAAATTAAGATTTTAGTCCCAAAAACCTAGGGCTTGCTTTCCGAAAAGAAAGAAGCAAAATTAAATTATGACATTGGCATTGAAGACAAAGTGCTTGAAATTTTTCATAGTCTAAAAGATAAAGGCAGCATTACCAAAATACAAAAAAGGCTTGAAATTGAGAATAGCACTAAATTAAACAGAGCTATAATTCGCAAAATTTTAAACAAAAACGGCTTAAAAATGAATATTTACAAGAAAAAAGCAAAGCAGAAAATAACAGACTTAAGTGTTCAAAACCACAGTTTTGCTAAAAATCATTTTAGAAACGAAGAAGGCGAAAATTCTGCCAGAATGCATATAAAATATGCTAAATTGTTTTCAAACGATGTCTCAGAAAGCGATGTTAATTTTTCCTTAGATTATCACTATAATGGTAAAAGTAAAAAGCCGAATTTTTAGCCGAATTTTTTGGGTTATAATAACGCTTGTTAAACTTTTTAGTAGCTAAAAAATCATTTTTTAGCGTAAAAACTGTTTAATTAAATAGGTATTTAGGCAAACTTTTTTTTAAAAAAAAAAAAAAATCTAAAAAATTTTAAATGTAGTATAATTTGGTTATCGAATTAAAAATTAGTCAATATTAGTTGCTATATTTTTAGTTTTAGAAAAAAATACTATCTCTGAGAAAATCAATGGTGTTAGTTTTACTAAAATCCATTGATTTTTTATCTATTAAAAAAAGAAAAATTAACTTATTTTAAGAACAAAAATTTTTACTTTAGATAAAATAAAGGAGAAGAAATGACTGACAATAGCACCACTAAAAAAAAAAAAAAAAGGTGGGAAAAATCTAAAAAACGTGCATTAGCACTATCACTTTTAGCATTCGGCGGGCTTTCAATTGGCTCATTCGGTCTTCTACCTTTTCTGCTAAAGTCCTGAAACACGCTCCAGTATAACATTGTTGATTTCAAACACGTTAATCATAACAATGCAAGTTACGAAATTGAATTTGCATTAAGCGATCTTGATGCCTATAAGTTAAATTACCAAGATCTAAATGTCGATCTGACAAACGACCAGGAAGGAAAAAACGTTGTTGTTTCGCACATCGCAAACTACGATGAATTTTCGCGTTCTTGAAAAATAAATTCAAATTATACTGGCCTTAGTTTCGGGAAACGTTATTATTTAAAAGTTTACCTTGATGACAAAAAGCAAAAACGTTTTGCGGCAAAAAAAGTAATTGGTTTTGGACAAAATGTTGCCAATTTTGTTGATACTCCGCCTGCGGTTAGCACGATTAATTTTCAGTCAAAAACACCTTCTACAGCATCAGTTTCGGTTAAATTTGCCGATGAAGCCGCGAATTTAGAAGGGAAAAAAGTCGCCCTTGAGTATTATTTTGTCCTTAAAAATCAAGAAGATAATCTCGAAAATAAAATCAATAATGCCCAAGAAATTCATACTTCTTATGTTGATTCTGCCACTGTTAAAAACGGTGCCGCCGAGTTTAGTCTAAATAATTTACACCCTGGACTTGATTATAAAATCAGCGCAATTCGTTATGTTGATAGCGAAAATCGTAGCGAAATTCCGTTGCAGCCGATGCAGAAAATTCCGCTAGATCCAAAGATTGACTTTGAAAAAGATAAGTCAAAAAAGGGTCTTTTTGAGACAAAAACGGCAAAATTCCGTTTAATTGCAACAACTTTAGTTGACCAAAATTTATCATATTCGCAAAAAAGACTTACTGTTAATTTCGCGAATTTCGATAATACTGCAATTATTCAGAACAAACCAATCACATTGAATTATAAAAATGTTGAAACTGGGCAAAAATTTTCAAGTAAATCGTTTTTTAGTGCTAATTTAGCCAGTTTTGACCTTGATAAATTAGATCCAGGTTCTACTTATCAAATTGAAAGTTTCAACCTTGAGTCATCAACAATCGAATTTAGTAACACTTTTTCGAAAAATTTCTACACTCCAGCAGCAATTATTGACTCAAAAATTGCAGTTGGGGCAACTTTTGCCGATGTCGAACTTAGTGTGGCTTCTGCTGATGACTTAACTGATAAAAAGGCACTTTTATATCTTGATGACAGCTCAATTGTTCCTGCATCAGCAACTTTTTCAAAAACTGATAAAAATAATGTTTATAAAATCAAACTGCAGCCAAAAGGGCTTGTAAATGCAACAAAATATGCCCTTGATAAGTTAATTTTTGCCTCACAAATTCCCAATTCGGTTTTTGCAACCAATCACGACGGCTTTGATTATCGCAATGTTAGTTGGGAAAATGATTTAGAAATTAGCTCACCAAAGCGGAATTTTGTCACCAAAATTTCCGATTTGAAAACTTTTATTAAGTTAGAACCAAAAATTTATCCAACAAAAGTTGAATATACTTTCGGATTTTTGCTAGAATCTTCATACCTAAATGATAAAAACCTCTATTTATATTATTATAAAAAAGATGAACCAGGAAAACTTTATAAGTCCAAAGTTGCGCGTGCTCAAGGTTCAGAGATAAAATTTGAACTAAGTGATTTTGAAGTTTCTTCGGTTTATAAACTTGATAAAATTGAAATTGAAAACCATCCTGAATTAGCGGTTAAAATCGAATTTGATGAAAGCAAAGAATCAGCACAAAAACTAAAATACGATGAATTTTTTATTAAGTTTCACGTTAATAAAATCGAATTTGAAAATATTACCGAAACAAGCGCAAAAGCAATCGTTGAAATTCAAGGTGATTTTAAAAATATTACCAAAAGTGGAATTAAAAATCAATTTAGTCCTAAATTAGTTTTTGGACAACCTGGTTTTGCTAATCTTTCAAAATCAATAAGTGTAAATTTGGATAGTTCACTAACTGCAGGAGCTGGCACCACAGATCAAAAAAACTATGAAATTAAGGACAATAAATTAATTCTTTACTTTAAATTAGACAATCTAGATCCAAAAACTGAATACCAAGTAGCCGATCTTGAAATTCCTGAACAAACTGAATTTTTTAGCTCTTCAGGAATTTTAGAATTAAACGCAAAATTTACAACTGAATATCAAAAAGTTAAGATTTTCGGGTCAAATTTTGACTCAATTACTGAAAATTCAGCGATAGCAACAATTTATTTTGATCCAACTTTCAATAGTTATTTAAATGGTTATAAATTTAAAGTCAAATTCAAAGACGAAGATGGAAAAACTGTTTCTTATCCAAACGAGGCTAACAATAACACTGAAAGTTACCAGAAAGTTGAAAATAATCAAATTAAAGTTAGTCTAACCGGATTAAAACCAGGGCAAAAATACACTTTTGCCGGTCTAGAACCAGCACCTGGACAAAATGCAGACGGACTAAATAACCTTAATTTCGAATATTTAGTTTCAGAAACAACAAACTCCCAACGACAAAAATTCGAAACTGCCGAAGACAAAGCGCCTTATGTTTATACGACAACCGACATTGCATCAGTTCAAACAAATCCTCAACAGGATGCGGCTAGTGTGACGGTAAATTTTACCACAAAGGATCCAAAATTCAAAGAAAGAACAAATTCTACCCAGAAAACCGCGGTAATTTTCGTTAAAAACAACGCAACCGGTGGTATAGCAAGCGCGACGGCGAAAATAGAATTTAAAGACAACAGCAATTCTGCGACATTTAATCTTAAAGAACTTTCCAAATTGACTCATCACACAATTACTGAAATTTTGGTCGATTCACAGAAAATTCAATTTGCTGAAAATTTGAAACAGGAAAACTCCGAGCAACGTAATTTTAACACTGTCGCAACAACGGCAACGGTGGAAAAAGTTGTTCAAACAGAGAAAAAACACAATAAAATTGGACTTGAATTGTCTTTTGATCCGATCAAAGATCGGTTTTTAGAAGGCGATGAAATTCAGGTTAGTTTAAGAAATAAAAAAAGTAGTGATAAAGTTATAACAGCAAAAGCAAATGTTGATCAAAATTTAGTGTTAAAATTGGATTTTACTGAAAATGTTGAGCCTGGAACTGAATATGAAATTAGTAAAATTTCTGATCTGACAAAAGATAAAAATATTCAAACTTCAGTAGGGTTTGAGATTAAAAAAGCTGAGAATTACGAACCAGATCTTGCAGATCCAAAAAAAGATGACCAGAAAATCTATTCCGCTCCAGAATTAAAAGAATTTAGTGTTAGTGAAAACAAAGATGAAACTGTAAAAGTGAAACTTACTTTTAACGATGCCGAAAAAGTTCTTGTTAAAAACAACGGCAACGGTGGAGTGAATAATCAAAACCTTACATTATTATTAAAAAATACAAAAACAGAAGCTATTGTCACTGCAAATGGCCAAGCTCAAGAAAAAGATGGCACAATTTCTGCTGAATTTACATTTTCTAATCTTGATCGAAATGTAAAATATGAACTTGTTTCAGTCAATGATTATTCTAAAGCTGATTCAGAAATTTGATACAATAAAGATACTTTCACTGAAGGTAAGAAAGATTTCACCGTTAACGTTGATAAAATTGAAGTTAAAAATCTTGTTTTTTCAGAAATTAAGCAAAATTCTGTTAAGGCTCAAATTTATTTCGATCCAATTCGCGATAGTTATTTAGCAGAAAAAGAAATTGAGGTTGAGATTGGCGAGGACAGCGATCCTGTTGCGCAATTTGTTCAGGTTCAAGGAGCGGTAGAAAATTCTGCTCCTGAAATGAAAAAAAGAGTGAAAATTACACGCTTACAGGACGGAAGATTAGTTGCAAATCTTGACTTTTCAGGACTAAAAGAAGGTTCTGATTATAAAATTAAGTCATTAAAACTTGACAAGGGTGCAATTCAAACTAATGAAGATAACAAGGAAACCGGACCTAAATTCGAAATTGTCAACGAATTTAGCACGGCAGATTCAGTTGGACAACATCGTCAAATTGGTGAAATTAACGATGCTTCAAAACAAAAAACCCTAAAATTTGCCACCGATGTCGTTGTTTCTGATGTAGAAATTAATCCAAATGCTGCTGGCGCTGCTCAACAAGACAAACAACGTTCTGCCACAATTAAAGTAACTTTTTCAAATTCAAATAACGAAATTCTTAAACTAAAAAAAGATCAAGTTGCTACAATCACTTTAATAAATAAAGCGACTGGAAAACTTGTACTAACTTCGGCAAATATTCAAGCTGAAGAATCGACTGTAGGAAACAAACAAACCAGCGCAAGCGCAACTTTTGAATTTCGAAACGATTTAGACAAACTTACAAAATACGAAATTAGTTCAATTCAAGTTGTAAGATCAAACGGAATTTATTCAATTCCGTTTTCATCGACGATTCAAAATGATGAAAGTAAAAAATCATTTACCACCCAACTTGATTCAATTACGGTCAAAGATATAAGTTATACCGATATTTCTTCGACAAGCGTTTTACTAACAACTTTTTTTGACTCACTCGAGGATAACGCGCTAAATAATCGTTTTGAGGCGGAATTAGAATATGTTTTAAAAGGAAGTCAAGAAGTTAGAAAATCATCGAAGGTAGACATTTCGAATAATCAAGCAACTTTTACAATTGAAGGGCTTCAAGAAGCAACTGGTTATGAAATTAAAGATTTAAAATTAACGAAAAAAAGTACACCTGTTAGAAGTACAAGATCGTTGACTCGAATTCGCAGACAAGCGCCAGAACCAATTCAAAATGTAACAGTTAAATTTGATCAAACTGAAGTTGAAAATAAAGGGAAAAAAGATTTTGCCACAAAATCTTTAATTTCCGAAGTTAAAATTGACTCGGGGTTGATTCTAAAAAAACCGCAAAATGTTCAAATTGCAAATACAAATCTATCTGATACTAGTGCTGGAATTGAACTTAAAATTAAAGATCCAAAGAAATTTTTTGCTGATTATGGAACAGGAAAAACCAAAAACGGCCAACAAAGTCAAGTTCGTCTTATTATTAAATCAAATAGAACTGGGGCAATTGCCGAAACAGGGGCAACTATCACTTACGATGAAGGCCAAAGTACCGCAACCGCTAAGTTTAGCTTCGAAAATCTGGAAAAATATACAATTTATAATCTTGTTGATATTTTCATCAACGGCGTTCCAGTTGGGTTTTTAAATAGTCTAACCGAAGAACAAAAGCAATTTCATACGACCGCCAAAGAAGTTTTACCCGAATTTATTAACCAAACCGAGTTTAAAAAACACGGTGCCGTTGTTAGAATGGTTTTCGATGTTAATAAAAACTGGTTTTTAGTGGGAAATAAAGTTAAAATTAACTTTAAAAAGTTAGGAAGTCAAGAACCCGATGATCCAGAACTAACCGCCGAAGCCGTTGTTCAAAATGACGGACTTGCCGTCTTTAATATAAATAAGGAAAATGTTAAAACTAAAGTTCCGCAAGGGACAAGATTTGAAATTTCGAAGTTAGAATTTGAACCTGAAACCAATTCTAACCAAGAAATTGTCAAAAATTTTCCGTTAAATAAAATCACTGGAAGTGATCAAGTTCAGGTTTTATCAACAAGTGCTGGAATTCAAGCAACAAGAATTCGTAGCCGCCGCGATGTTGTTAGTTTATTTGCCGAAGGTGATGCTGAAAATCAAGTTGAAAATGTGGCAAATCAATTTCAAACTGTGCAAACTCAGACAGGACAGAATAATTTTGCTGCTGTAAATCTAAGAACTGAACCGCTGCAAAGTGTTGGACCAGGCACTCAAAGTCTTACTAAAACTTTTGACACTGCTGCTTATATAACAAAAGTGGAAAAAGTAAATTTAGCAGGAACAAACGGTGAAATTAAAATCACCTTAAGTTCAACAAAACTTTTAGAAGGCGCCGCATTAGCGAAAATGAAACTAAAGTATATTGATATTAGTGACGGACAAGAACATGAAGCTAATTTAACAGGTATTCCGGCACTGAATTCTTCAACTTCTGAATATACTTTCAGCGCAACAAATTTAAAAGCTCTCAATTACTACCAATTAGTTTCAATTACTTACGAAAATCAAGGGCAAACTGTCCAAACAATTAACTTTGACGAGGATCAAGTTTCTTATCAAGACCGACTTTTTCGGACAACGCCGGAAAGTTTTGCTGTTGTTGATATTAAATCAACTTATAATAAAACAAATAAAACTGCTAATGTTAAATTGCAATTAGATGATCAAGTAACTAAATATCTTGAAGGGTATAAAGTTAAAATCTCCTATAAAAGACAGGATGAGGCAAATAATTCAATCCCAACCTCGACAGTTGAAGGAGTAATTAACTCTGATGGTTCAGTTAATGTTGTTCTTGATGATCGATATGAGCAAACAACACAACAAAAAAACCTAATACTTCCAACTGCACCTGATACTGTAAAGGTTGTTGAGACCACGAATACGTTGCAATCAAATCTAGGAATAACACCAGAAAATCAAATAAATAACGGGAGAAGAAGTATCGATGCTGAAAAACTTTTTGAAGGCTTTAAATATAAAATTGAAAAAGTTGAACTTATTCAAAAACCAGATGCATCTTCAGGTGGTCGAAAAAAACGTTCAGTTCAAGATCAAGATTTAATCGAGTTTAACGCTGGATTTACTAAAGAAGCTAAATTTGAAGCCAAAAGTTCAACTCCTCAAACTCAGGGGCAACAAACATTTGAAGAATCCAAAAAAACAATTGAAACAATCCCAATTTCATTATATGATCAGCTAATTTATACTGAAGAAAAAGATAAATCTTCGGGGATTGATACCAAAATTTATGCCTATTTTATTTCATCAGATGAGCTACAAGATCAAGACAAAAACCACTTCAAAGTTCAACTTTATAATAAAACACTGAAAAAATACGAAACAATTACAAAAGCAACTTCGATTAAAAAAATTAATGAAAATAATGGAAAATCCCATTTTTACGTTGTTACTTTTGAAACTAATCTAAACAAAGCTTCGCTTTATGAAATTGAACATTTTGTTTATAAAAATCAAAAAATTGATCAATCAGAATATAAAACCCCTCGGGTAGAAAAAACTGAATTTACTACACCAGGGAAAAAAGCTTGACTAACCAATTTTTCGCAAATTGGTGCTTACGAAGATGATGCCGCAACTGTTTATTTCCAATTTGATGAAAAAGATGAATATCTTTGACGAAACAAACATAAAATTGAATTGGAGATTGCTTCTGAACCAAATTCGGCTTTACAACAACAAACACAAGTGCAAACTCTTAAATATACTTTTGTGCCTGAAGGTTCGCTTACAAAGGTAAGAATTGATAAAAATTCTAATAAAGATCAACAAAATTCAAGCCTTGAAATCAAAGAAAATACCGTCTATAGAATTACTAAATTTACAATTAAAGAACCTGAAACAAGCGCTAGCCAAGGTCAAGCAAATTCGCCTGAACAAAAAAATAATAAATTAAAAATCGACACTGTTAATCAACAAAATACCGTAACTCCTACCAATCTCGGAGATGGGCAAATGGAAGTTAAAAAAGTTGAATCTGCTGAGGTTGTTAATTTTAAACCTGATCAAAAAGATGCCTTTTTTGAAACTAAAGCTAAATTTGATTATCAAGAAGAGACTAATTTCATTCAAAACCCCGATAAAAATGCTGATGGAAGATCAGCAACTTTAGAATTTAAATTTAATGATAAATTTTTACAAATTCCGAAAAAATTCGCAACTATTACAGTCGCTAAAAAAGCTAGTTCTTCTTCTTCTTCTTCTGAAGAAATTAGTTTTACATCTGAGTCTGAATATAATCCTACCAATCAAGGGAAACTTACTTTCAAATTAGAAAATCTTGATCGCTTCCTAACTTATGAAATTAAAAAACTTGAAATTGGTGGAATTGAATTTGAAAGTTTAAGAGGAAAAGTTATTCAGTCTACTCAAAAAGACGAATTTACTCCGGTAACACAAAAAATTTATATTGCCGATTTAAAAGTGGAAGGGTTAAGAACAGGAAATAATGAAAGTGCTACTGAACCACAAGATGGATCAAAAGTGTTTGGAAAAATTAATGTCTTCTTCGATAAAGATGACGAATGACTAAACGAAGCTAATGTAAATATTTCAATTAAAGACAAAAATAATAAAAATACAGAGTTAGCTAAAATTGAAGGTGTTAAAGTAACCAAAAATGATCAAGTGCCAGCAACACCATATAATGTTGAAATTGATTTAAATAAAGATACGAATAATAAAATCCAACCTGGAAGCAAAATTTCTTTAGGTTTCGAACTAAAAGACACAAGAAAAGATATTAATCTTAAAAATAAACAACCACAGGATATTTTAATTGAAATACCAGAAAATCAATATAATTTAGAATACGCACCAAAAATTAAATCTGATATTGTAATTCCACCTGTAATTGAAGATGTTATTGTTACTGACTTAAAAGATACAAGTGCGAAACTAATTATCAAATTAAAAGGCCACCGTGAAAATTTTAATAAATTAGTCGAAAATCCTGTTGTCCTATCAATTCAACCTGATCCGAATTCTAATACAAACGGGAAAATACCGATTAAGTTATTGCAAATTTCAAAAATTTCAACATTTAAAAGTGAAAATGATCAATTAAAATTTGAATTAGAATATAATCTTGAAGACTTAATTCCTAATCTTGAGTATAAAATTTTGAAATTAAAAGGTCAAGATTTAGAAATTCCGTTTGGCGAATTAGACTATAAACTAAAAACTTTTGCACAACACGGAAGTGCACTCGAACCCTTAAATAAAAATTTGGATAGTAAAATCTTTAAAACTACTTTCACTGATTTATCTCCTGAAAAAATAATATTTACACAAAACCCACATAACTCTAATTCATTAAGACAACAAGAATATGCAAATGAAAATTTAAACTTAAACCTTGATCCAATTTCGATGTGATCTCTTGCTGATAAAAAAATTCAAGTTAAATTAAAACCTTTAAATCCCGATGGAACAGATATAGGGAATTCTAGTATTAACGGACAAGAAAAAGTATATGAATTTGATGTAAAATCAGATCCTTCTAAAAAAACTCTAATCGCTTCGCTTGATAAAAAAGTAACGGATGAAGTTAATGATTCATTTCTATTTCCATCGACGACATATAGAATTAGCGAAATCTCAACAAAAGATATTAATAATCCAATAACACTTAACCTTGACAAAACTAGAAGGGATACAAAAAATCTCCAATTTACAACCCAATTATCACAACCAATTCTTAAAGAGGTTAAAATCTCTAACTTTACAAATAAAACAGGAAAAGAAGACGGTTTTGAGCAGCAAATTTATTTCAAATTCGAAGATCCTTATAACGCAATTGATGAAACCTCAATGAAAGATTGAAAAATAATTTTAGAAGGAAATAACAGCAATAATAATATAGATCAATGGGAAAATGTTGCTAAATATGAAGTTCAAACTGAAAATAATATAATTGCATTAACTAATCCAAGGGAATTACAAAAACCTCCGTTTGATTATGTGGAGGATCCCGAATTACAACGAATATTAGTAGAGCAAAAAAAACTTGATGAACGTTTAAATGTTATAAATGAACAAATTAAAAATAAAAGTAAAATTATTAATGAAAGGACTGAAAGACTTTCAAAACTATCGAAAACAACTAATAATCAACAATTTAGAGATGAGTTAAATATTGAAAATAGCACAATTACTAGGGCAATAGAAGAACAGAAAGTTGAAATTGAAAAGGAAAAACAACGAATTCAAAGTTTAGATTCATATAGTAAATATGATAAAAAATTAAACGAGCATAATAAACAAATAAAAGAAAAAAATATTCGCTATTTTGCTTTTACGTTGAAAGGCAATGCTTCTTGACTAAAATTTTACAAAATGCGTGTTGCGATCCAGTATAAATATTTTAAAAATAATAAAGATCGTAAAAACTCTGTTTATGGCAAATTCATAAATAATTTGAATGTAAATCAGACAGATAACCCAAATAACAAATTAAATTTATCTGAATCAGAAATTTCAAAAATGCAGAAAATTGAATTACTTGATTTTGCTAAATATACAAATAGAATTTTACTTAAAAAATCAGTAATTAAACCACTTAATGCAATGGGTGCGTATATTGAAATGGAATTCGATGATCCAAAAAACTTATTATTTAACTTTGATGGGGGTTTTCCAAAAGCTAATACAAAAATTGATGATTTATCTGTTTGAACTGATCTTACTTCCCAAGCCCCTGCTATGATTGAAGAAGAAATTAAAAATCCTTACGAATCAAAATTTAAAGTTGATACTACAAATGATGTTGGTGATATTTCAGAACCATCTAATAAATGAAATATTACAAAAAATCCTTTTAGTCGCAATACCCTACCTAATTTAGATTTTGATGTCAATGCATACAGATATAATTTAACTAACCCGTTCAATACTTTGACCGAAAATCCACACCAAACCTATATAGAATTGCTTAATAAAATACCTAAATCAGTATCATCACAAGGTCCTTTAATTTTAAATACATCCCAACAAAAAAACTATACTTTACGTCTAGCTATGGTAGAAAGAAAAAATAATACAGTTAAGATTGGTTTAATTATAACTTATTATTTTCTAGAACCAAGCGCATTTGAGTCAAAAATATTCACAATTTTCCCAAAAATTTTAAACCCCTCTATTTCTTCTAATAACCCCTCTAACATTGATATGAGTGATTATTATAAACCGTTAGTCCCTACTTTGTCAAAAAACGTAACATTATCGTTTATGTCATCGCCGATAGTTGATAAAGAAGATCCTTATTGGGGCAATTTTTGAGCGAATTCAAGCGGTAATGTTTGGCATACGTCCAAAATTAGGCAATATAGTAGTCAAAAAGGGCAGGGTCATCTAATTGTTGATAGTTTTCAAGATTCTTTATTCCAAAAAATTCAAAGTAGCAATTCTAATCTTTGAAACTACGATTATGCCAATAATTTTTTTTTAGGACCTACAAGTCCAATTAAAACTTTGTCAAATAGTTCAAATGTAAAACCTATAGGTGCTGTTGATAATTTTGCCGAGCAAATTAGAGTTAGATATGGTGGTGGTAACCGATTAATTCGAGATTGACTAAATGATCTTCTAACAAGAAGGGGAAAATCACGCGAACCATTCGGTATTAAATCAACTTCTTATGATCCAAGTAGTAAAATCTTTACTGTTAATTTTCACATTCCAGGAACTCCTAGAAAGATTAAGGAAATAATGCCTACTATTGCTTATGCAGTTTTTCTTGAACCATCTGGAAAATTTTATTTGTTTGGAAATCATAACGGAAATCCTTTGCATTTTGATCGTGATTTGGATTTAAAGACTAAAGAAATGAAGATCAACTTATCACCTCTATCTTGGGCTGAAAATGAACTACCATCTACAGGAGTAAATCTTAATTTTGTTGGAATAATTGTTTTTCCTTATTTACCAACCGATATAACCAAAAACGTTTTTTTTCATAAAACAAAAGGAATTAGTTTTTTTTCAGAACATCGACATTACATTCAAAAAAATTTTAAGAAAAAATATAAATATATTCTTCCAGTTGAAAATTATGAAGATCTTGCCGTTGATGCCAAAAACCCTTATTTTGTGCCGTGAGTTTCAAATGAAAATGCTTGAGATCGAATAACTTACTAATTTAGAACTTTAAAACAACAAAATAATGAAATTTCATAAATTTTTCACTAATTTAGGAGATCAATTATGAAAAATGAAGCTAATTCTAACCAAAACAGCAAAACTCTTAACAGTCATTTAACAAAAAAACTACTTGCCGCCGGCGGTTTTGTCACCGGTGCCATTGTTTCTTTATCACCTTATCTTGCAAAAATAATCTCGCCGAAAACGATTTATCTCACCGATTTTGTCGCTAATAACATCACGGCAAACTCGGGAGAATTTAGTTTCAAACTCCAAGGGAAAAATCAAGCCGATACTGCCTGGACCAAAAAAGCCGACCTCGAACTTGTCTATATTAGCAAAAATTCGCGTTATCAAGTTAAAACTAAAGTCGAATATGATGAAAAAACCAACAGTTTTTCCACTTTTGCTGATAATTTAGTCGGCGGTTCGATTTATGAAGTTCAGTTAGTTGCTGCTAATAATCCAAGATATTATTTCAGTTTTACAAACAGTTCACAATTTTTTTCGACAAAAAACCAGGTCGAAAAATTTAGTCATTATGATATCGAAAATGATACAATTTTGAATCTTAACTTATTTGATTCACAGAATTTATTACAATCTGCGAATTTAATTCTCTATTATAAAGAAGTTGGTACTGATAAAATTCTGACTGCAAAGGGGCAATTTAGCAGCCAAACTGAAGAAAAACAGGCAAGTTTTGTGCTGCGAAGTCTTAAAAAGACAGCAAAATACGAAGTTGTTGCAATCAAGTATCATTTTGACGATCCAGACCAAACTTTTGATCTCGAAATTTCTCCACTTGCTAGTCGTTTTTTTGCCACTAGTCCGCTTGGGGGGAAAATCGTTAATTTAAGTCAAAAATCTTACGGTCTCAATTCGGCGCTAGTCGAAATTTCGCTTGCACTTAATAATCAAAAAGTCAAACTGGAAAAAAACGAGAAAATTAACCTTGAATATTACTGAAAAGACGAATCTGGCGCTCACCAATTCGGGGTTGCCAACGATGTCAGTCTCGTTTTTGATGCTAATAACAAAATTTATGCCAATCTTGATTTAAAGCAAATTCCTGGAGGGGCGAAGTTTTGAATTTCGCGAATCTGGAATAATTCCGGAACACTGGCGATCAAAGTCGAAAATAAACTTTCGTTTATTTCAGCACCCGAAATTGCCCGCATTAAAACTTTCGTTGATGGCAATAACACTTCCAGTTTTGATGTTAAATTCAACGATCAGTCGTTACTTTTAAACGGAAAAGACGTTAAAATCAACTTTTTTGCCGATGACAGACCAACAAAAATGCTCTCAGCAATCGGTCAAGTTGTCGGAAATAAACTGTTTTCGTTTGCAAAAAACTTAGAAAAAGAGAAACATTTTACAATTTCTTCACTCGAAATTGTTAATAAAGCAACTAATTTTGACGAAAGTGGTCAACAGCAAACTAGCACAATTTTCTTTTCACAAAATTTTGACCAAAAAGAGAAAAAATTCTTTACCCACGCAACGAGCGCGCAAGTTGAATCGATTACAACTGATAAAATTAGCGAAGATTCTACGCGAATTAGCGTGGTTTTAGACTCAGTTGATGATTTTATTAAAGACAAAATTGCCACTTTGTACTTTAGAGTTGCTGGATCGAATAGTTTAATCAAATCTGAGGCTCAAGCTTTTAAAATCAACGGCAATAAATTAGTACTCACCTGAGATCTCATCAATTTAGAGCCAGGGACAAATTATTTAATTGACTCAATCGGGATCGCCGATGCAAATCAGCAATTTGTTAATAAATTATACCTAAATTTTGGCGCTAATATTGGTGCTGAAAAGCTAAACTGGACGACAAAACCAGCGGTTTCTTCGATTAGTTATATCCCCAGAAGTGAGAACTCAGTTGCACTAAATATTGCAATTAAAAATATTCTTGAGCCATTAAAAACAGCGAAAATTAAGTATACTGAGCTGAAACCAGGCGGACAAACTAGAACAATTCAAGCTCAAATTGAGAATAATTCCATTATTTCCAATTTGTTAGTTGAAAATCTGGAAAAAGGTCTAGATTATCGTATTGATTCAATTGAAATTGATGGTTATAAATCATCAAAAGGTGAAGCTGATATTCTCAAAGTTTCAAAAACAATTACGCCCGCACAGCGAATTTTTGGAGTTCATGCGCCTTTGGTGGTAACTAAAATTCAAAATGAAAAAGAAGAACAAACCTCTGCAAAATTAAAAGTCGAATTTACCCCTGAAACCATCAAAGCAATCGGAAATAATAAGGTAAAAGTTTATTATTCACTTGCGGGGTCTTCAAAACTTTTAAGCGCTGAGGCGAGTTTAGGAACGCAACAACCACAAAACAACCAAAGTCTCACTTTTGACCTAAACGGTCTCGAAATTGGTTCAAAATATAACATTAATTCCGTTGTTTTAGTTCGTGAAATTCAACCTTTATTGCCAAATCAGCAAACAATTACCACTGAAAGAAATATTTTATTTGGGGATGCAAGTCATCAATTTCAACCAAGTCAGTCATCATTTTTCACAAAAAGCGCCGTAATTGAAGTCGGTTATGATAATTCTTACGAGCAAAGAGTGATTGCAACTTTTACACTCGCGGATGCCAAAGGTGATTTTTTAGGGAAAACTGCGAAGTTAAAATATACACTTAAAAAGAAAAATGGGGATGAAAAACAGGCAGAATCTGCTCAGAAAAAAGAAGGTGAAATCACCGCGCCCGTTGTTGGCGCAAGAATTCGTTTCGATATTACCGACCTTTATAAACAAGGTTTATACGAAATCGATAAAAATTCACTTGAAATTGTGGATGGAACAACCGCTGTTGCTGCCCCTGCTACTGCCGCAGTTCAGACTTCAAGTCGCGTTCGGCGTGAAGTTAGTCAGTTTCAAGTCCAACAGAATCAAGCAAAAATTATTCCTTTCAAAGAAAACTTGCTTGATTCTACTGAAAAATCACAGTTTTCAACTATTCCAAAAACGGCAAATGTTACAAGTTTGACTTTAAAAAAGAGAACAAAAAACACTGCCGAATTCGAAATTGAATTCGGAAAAGAGTTTTCAAAAACTGCCGAAGTTGTACAAAGCGCGGAAAAACTTGACGATTTTCTTAATACCCAAAAATTAAAAGTTCGCTTTAAAAAATACGGTGGTGAAGAACAAGTCCAAGAAGTTCAAGCCACAAAAAATGTCGAAACCCAAAAAACAACTTTCAACCTTACAGGTCTCGAAAACGGTCAGCAATACGTAATTCTTGGTTTTGAACAGGTTAAAGAAGAAAATTCAGAAAAACCTGAAGTAAAAATCAATCTTGATGATCTTGATTTTTACAAAGATCAAGTAATTGCGACATCTGCAGTTATTAAAAAATTAGAAGTCGATACTTCTGTCGAAACCCAAGCAAAAGTTCATCTCGAGCTCAAAGATGGCGGAAGATATACTGCTGGGAAAAAAGTGACTGTTGAACTTGAGAAAGTTGATGGAACTGGCGGGGGAGCACAACAAGTTGGACAAAGTTCAACTTTTAAACAAGAAGCAACTTCACTTAACGGAATTTATGATTTTACCTTCTTAAATTTAGAAAAAGTTGCAAAATATAAAATAAAATCAGTAAAATTTGAAAAAGATCCCGAAATTCAACCTCAAGCTTCACAAGCACAAGCACAAACTCAGGCAGCAAATCTTGTACTTTCACGAAGCAAACGTTCTTTAGTTGATCCAAATATTCAGCAATTTAAAGCGGTTTTTGTTAATGTTCAAACTGCTTTAACAAATGAAGAAGAAATTGATCTTCTTGAAAATCAAGAATCAGAATTAGAACCTAAAAAAACCTTTGTAACTAGTGCTCAAAGTGCAAAAGTTATTAAAATTGATCACGAAAGCAAAAACACTACAGGCCTTACAATCAAATTAACCTTAGATAAAATTGATGATTATTTGGGAAGTAAGCAAATAACCTTAACTTACAAAAATTTAAGTCAAAATAAAACCCAATCAACTAAAGATGCAACTGTAAATGAAAGAGACAAAACAATTTCTTTCGCTCTAACCGGACTCAACCCTGGTGATCGTTATGAAATTGAATCACTTCAGTTAAAAGATGAAACTACTGACGTTAGAAACGAAAAACAACTTAAAAAATCAGAATTTAAGTTCGAATTTGACAAATCACCTACCACACAAGCAGGATTTGAGAAGCAATTTTTCTCGCCAACCCCAAATCTTGCTGAAATTAAACCAGAATCAACTTCTGAAACTTCGGCTAGAATTACGGTCAAATTAAATGATAATGCTGCAAACTGAAACTCTAAATTTTTACAGATTAAGCTAAAGTCAAAAAGCGGTCTTCCCCCAACTCCGCCAGGTCAAAATCACATTTATACTAGTCAAATCGCTAACGGACTTGCTGTTTTTGAGATAAGCGGTCTTCAAAAAGCGGGTTCATATGAAATTGAAGAGATGAAAGTTCAAGATAACTTGACTCAACAAGGCGATCAAATTCAGGGCGGAATAAAAGTTGATGGTTTTGACCAAAACTCACCTAAAAATAATGATAAAATCAACAAAACCTTCGAACTCGATGCGGAATCAGCAACGATTACCGATATTTCTTATAAATCCGATAATTATTCCGCCGATGTCACTGTCAAATTTGATACAACAGAAACTTTTTTAACAAAAGAATCTAATGGTAAAAGAAGAAAATTAAAATTCTACTTTAAAAATAGTCAAACCGGCGAAGAAGTTACAACTGAAAAAGAATTTGAAAATCAACAATCTCAATTACCTCAGGTTCAACAGCCAGAATTAACTCTTAATTTAGGTGGTCAAGCGGCTACAACTGGGGTCGGCGCTGGTCAAAACAGTCCTTTAAAAGCAGGAAGTCTTTATTTATTAACTAAAGTTGAGGATATAACTGATGAAGGCGGACCTAAAAAACTTAAAACCTTTAAATTTGAAAAAGATAGTGTAAGTGGACAATCTCAAGTACAACAAGCCCAAACTCCCGAAGTGCTTTCAAAACTCTTTTTTGCAACAAAACCAGAAATTATTGCCTATTCAATTGAGAAAAAAGATGAAACAACTTACGTTGCTAATTTCGACATTGCTGATCCTTTAGCGGGAAGAGATATCGAAAAAGGTGGATTTGAAGGTAGAGATGTAAAGGTTAAACTTGAAAGAGTTTTTGATCCTGATGGTAAACAAGCGAAAAACAATTTTAAACCTTTAGAAATAGAAGTTCAAGCAAAAGTTGAAAAATCAAAAATAAGTTTCGAAATTAAAAGTGATCTTGAAAAAAATGCTACTTATAAATTAAAAAGTGTTGAATGGGCTGATAAGGATAAAACCGGCGGAAACAAATTAGATCCAACAATAAAAGAAAACGCAACTAGTTCAAAAGGTCTGGGTCAAAATTTCTCCAATTTTGCCATTAAAAAACTTGATGGTCAAACCAATTCCAACATCGAAGGAAATGTTGCTGGAAATGATCGCAAAAAATTTGGCGAAAATTTCATCATCCAACCTGAATCAGCGAAAGTAATTAAAATTGATAAGGAAGACAAAAAAGATAATTCAGCAACAATTACGCTAACTTTCGATGAAAAAGATAAATATTTAGAGCATCCTGATTATAAAGATAAGTTAAAACTTGTTTATTATCAAGTTGGCGATCCTCAAGAAAAGGAAGTTAGGTTGAACTTTGAACAAAATGGCGCTGGAACTGGTGTCAAATTTAAAGCCGATATAACAGGACTTTCTGGTGGAAACGGCTACCGAATTGTTGGAATTAAAAATGAAGGAACTGGTGCACAAAGATCTCGCCGCCGTAGATCGGCTGATTCTGGAGCCGGAAAAACCATCAATTTTTACTTTGATGACCAACAAGTTCAAGAAGATAGCAAAAAATTTGCCACTTTACCAATAATTAATTCAATTTTGCAGTTCAGAAATGATAAAAATCCAGAAGATTATGATTTTCTTTTAACCTTAAAAGATACCGGAGATGTTTTTAAAGATAAAACAAATATCAAAGCTAAAATTCAGTATAAAAAAGTTGTTGATGGGAATCAAGCAAAAGCGACTATTGAGGAAGTAGTAGCAGAATTACAAAAAGTTGGACAAAGTGGAACTTCTAGCCAAAATGAGAAAAAATCTGATGAAGAAAATCTTGAAAAAAGTACCACTTTTAAATTTACACTAACGGGACTTGATATTTTTGCCCAATATTATATTGAAAATATTGCTTATGATAGCAATAGCAGTACTGATAATGTTCTAAATAAAGCAAAAAATCCTGCTCAAGTTACAAACTCCGAAAATTCCGGACTTTTTAAATTCTCTGATGATGCCGAGAAAAAACGGGCATTCGTGACTTTTCCCGATAAAGTTGAAATTAAAAAAGTTGATATTAAACCTGATTTTAGACAAAATACTGCCAAAGTTGAACTCACTTTTGATGAAAAATATAAACCTTTTTTAGAAGTTTATAATAAATTTACAATTGCCTATAAAAATCCAAAAGGAATCACGCAAGAAGTTCAAGTTGATAAGGATAATTTTGTATCCAATCCAGATTTGAGCAGCGGTGAACCTAAAGTCGAAGTTACAATTAATAACATTTCTGAACCAGGTCAGTACATAATTGACAGCCTTAAATTTGCCGATGAAAAATCACAGCAAATTAAAGCAATTTCTAATTTAGAATTACCGCCAGTGGCGATTAAAGAAACAATCAGTATAAATGAGAGAAGTTTTTATACTAATACCAAAATTATTGCAATTCGGAAAAAACAAATTGGCGAAAGACACGCACTGATTGAATTTGTCCTTGATGATCCGAATGGATCTTTTATTGGTAAAAAAGTAAGTGGAACTTTTATTCCAACTCCTAAAACTAATGCAACTCAAGATAAAGTTGATACAACAACTATTGTTGCCGATGAGATCGGAAAAACTTCTAAAGCTGTCTTTAATTTAAAAAATTTATTTAAAAATACTGAATATACAATTTCAAAATTAGAATTTGATGAAACACAAACTCAACAAACAGGTGCGGGTCAAAGTCAATTTGCGGAAAAACGAGAATTAGAATATGATGATTCAAAAGTTCTTGAAGAAGCTAAAAAAGAACCAGCTTCTACGCAACAATTTAATAATGCTGCTGATGTTAAAAAATTTACTACTACTTTTGAAACCGCAACCGCGCTTGGAATTACTTATCAATTAGATCAACAACAACAAACCGCTACACCTTGAAAAAAGGCAAAAGTTAGGGTATTTTTTGCAAAAGACGACAAACCACTTAAAGATAAACAAACTAAATTAAAACTTATTTATCAATCATCCAAAAACGGGATTTCAACTACATCTGAGAGAGAAGTTCAAGCACAATTAATTTCAACAGGTGCTACAACATCGTCACAAGGTCAATGACAAAACAGCCAACCTGATGGGGCAACTTATTTTTACGAATTTGAGCTTGATAACTTAGATGCAGGGGCAAAATATACCGTAATTGGTCTTGAAGATCAAAGTTTAGACCAAAAAGTAAAAATCATTGTCCCTAATAGTTCTTTGGCGGCCGCAGTTCCTGTAAATGTTGCTGCAACTGCAACTTCACAACCTTCATTTAATTTTAACACCGCGCCATTGATTACTAAACTTGCTTATGTCCCTAGTGAAAATTCAATTAAGCTAATTTTTGATGTGGAAAATTCACAAAAATTAACTTTTGAAAATTCAAGAATGACAATTAAGTATAAAAAGTTGAAAAACAAAACTAATCAATATGGTTGAGAAGATCCAACACAACCTGAACCAGGGGATCAAACTAAAAATTCTCTTAGTGTTAGTGCAAAAAATATCACTAACGAACAAATTTTAGGGACTACTTCACCCGATACAGATTCAGTAATTACAAGACTTGAAGTTGATCTAAACGGATTAGATAAAGGTCAATGATATTTAATTGACGAAGTTAGTCTAACTGATGTTCCAGGACAGACTGGTGAGTTTAAACTTTTTATCGATAAAACAAAAATGGAGAATCTAGCAAATAAAAATTCAACTAATCAATCAGAAAAATGACAAACAATTGTAAATACTTCAATTGAAAGTGCAACGATTTCCAATGTTAAGACTTCCACAACAGAAACAATAGAAGTTATGGAAAAAGGTGTAAAAACATCAAAAAACTCCCCAGAACTCCGAGAAGGTTATTTTGAAGTTGAATTTGCAAAAGAGGACATAAATTTTCTAAAAGATAATTACAATATTCAATTAGAATTAGAATCAGTAGATCATAAACTTTTTTACACAAAAACTTCAGAAATTATATCTACTAATTCGGGAGTCGGAAATGATACTCTAAAAGTTGTTATCAAAGCCGAAGGATTAATTCCGGGAGATAAGTATATTATCAAAAATTACATATTTACTTTAAAAAAAGGGAAGACTAGTCAGTGGTCAGTAAATCTACCTAATAATTTAGTTGCAAAACCCCAAAAAACAGATTATGAGTTATTAACGAAAAATGCAATTAAGTCAATTAAATATGAAGCAATTCGAGAAGGTCAAACTGATATTACGGTTGAATTATTTAATAATAACGGTTCTCTAAATCAAAAAGAGTTAACATTGAATGGGGAAATGAACAAACAATTCGGGAACAAATATACAAATCCCGATTGAGATAATGATAATAAAAAAGGACTCATTGTTTCAGCGAAACAAACTGTAAATATTACGAATGGAAAATCTAATAATATAATTAAATTTAGTGTAACTGAAAATCTTAAAAAAGCAAAACAATATATAGTAAAAAAAATTGAATATGAAGGTAAACAATTAGATTTCGATCAATCAATTGATAATGAATATTCATTGCAGCGACTTTTTTACTCACAAGCTGATAATGTTAAACTAGTTAGCACAAAAATATCGAATGTAACTTATGATTCAGCAAATATTACACTTAAATTCGATGATGATGACGCGTTTTTAAAAGATGATCAAATTACTTTATATTTAGAGAATACAGTTAACGGAAAAGTTGAAAAATCAATTGGATCCACGACAGAGATTACTACTACACATCAATTCTCAAAGAGCCAACTTGAAGCCACTTTTAACTTTCAGAATATTCTTAAACCCGGGACAAAATATACAATTAAAGCACTTACATCAAAAACAGTAAATCTAACTGTTGACCAAACTAACAAATCATCCAATGTTGATCTTGCCATTGGTTGAAAAACGAAACAAGCTTCACCGCCACAGTCTTCCAGTGTCAATCTTGAATTTATAACAAAACCTTTAATTACTAATATTATAACAACTCCTGAAGACACTAACGCTAAAATTAAACTAGTAGGTTGGACAAAAGATTTAACCGATGCTGGCCTTCAGCCAAGTCTCACTATCAATGAAAAGGAAGGTTCAAGAACTGAAAAAAGTGGGATAAAAGAAAATTTAACACAGTCAAATGATGATTCACAAACATTTATTGTTAATAGCCTTACCAAATTTACCGAGTACAATAATATCACTTTAAAAATTAAAGGTGGAACTGGTAATGTTGCTTCTGTTAGCTCTGAACAAGAAGTCGATTTTGCTCCCGAAATTGCCACTGGTGCAAAACAAAATTTACGCGAATTTAGAACTACTGCAAAAGATTTGTTATTGAAATCTAGTGATCCTGTTAAAATTGTACCAATCTCTACAAGTGCTACTAATATCGAAATTGAACTTCAACCCCAAGATGCCAAATCGATTGCTGCAATTCCGTTTGTTTTAAAGTACAAGAAGGCTTGACCAAATTTTCGGGTTGGCGAAAATTCTAAAGTAGAAATTTCGCAACCTGTATTAATCAATACTCAAACAAATAAATTAATATTTAATATTACTAATCTAGAACCAGGTGTTGTCTATAGTGTTGAAGGACTAGAAACGTATGATAAAAAAATCATTGAAAGTCATAAAGTTAGGGATGAAATTTTAAAAATACAAGATAATCTTTTGAAATTATTAGAATCAGTAGCTACTTTTCCTGTCAAAATACAAACTCAACCAAAAAAAATATATTTTGCCCCTTTAAATGTTCCTGTAAGATTGATAACCGGTTGGACAATACCACTTCGATATGATTATTACGAAGGTGAAGAAGTTTATATTAAGTTTAATGATGAATCTGCAACTGCAATAACTGAAAATTGATTACGTCAAAATTTAAAAATTAAATTAAATCCACATAAAACAAATATTGCAGCTCAATCATTTAACAATGAAAAAAATTTTAATAATAATATCAGTTATTCGAAAACGAGAAATGAGGGTGATTACCCTAGTGAACTTGAAATTTCTGATGTTAAATGAGATCCGGAAAATGTAACTGCTAGATTAAAAATTTGACCAAAATCGCTAAAGTCAATAATAGGTGCGACATTAACTGTAACAATAAAAAATACTAAAGATTATCCAAAAAATCCTACTGAAACATATAATTCAGTTAACCAAACGACATTGTCAGAACAATCAATCACTTTTTCAACAACAGTACAAGCAGCAATAGTAGCCCCAATTAACGTTGATTATATGAACCCTGGTCTTATGGGTTTTACATATGCTATTTACGACCCACAAAGATTAATTCAACCAACCGGATCTAAATATAACCCGTTTGGTTCATTCCCCCATTTAACCCCTTATAATGAGCAAGATTGATTAAAAGTTGTTCTAAATGAAGGAAAAGATCTTACAACGGAGAATAAACCACTCGATCCACCAGATCAAACAATTTTTAATTCAAATAATCCTGGTTCTAGTCCCGAAGAACTTAAAATCCCCGATCCACCTATTGCGATTCAAACTTCGCAGGATAATGATAACATTTCTTATTTAACTTTATACTGAAGAATAAATTCTAATACTTACAATTTTATTATACCGAGTGAATTTTCTAGTGGAAAAAGATTATGATTCCCAAATGGTGGGTTTGTTTCGCTACCAATTTCGTTACAATTTAAGTCAAAAACTGCTAATGCATTAGGTTCAATGTATTCTTTTGTCGTTAAATCATCTTATGCGCCCAAAGGGTTTGTGCTTCCAATGTTTAATTCAGATAATCCAGGTGAAGCAGTTTCAGTAGTTACCCAAGGTGCAAAAATGCTTGTAAATATGCAATTTGGTAATAATTTAGAATTACTACCTCGGATTAACAAAAGCCCAAAAAACATATCAAATGTTTTTTGGGCTTCGCCAAACCTTGATGAATGAACTACAAATGAAAATGAATTGGAAAGACTTTATCGTTTAAACCGAACTGCACCACAATGATGGGGGGATGATAAAAGAGTTATACCTACCGGGCGTGATGGTGCAGGTGGAACCAGATATGTAGGGACAAATATTAGAATTAGATATGTAAGTTTTAAAAACCCGATTGATAATACACAACAAACTTTGAAAACTCGTCCAGGTTTGTTTCAGTGAGATTGAAATACACAAAGATTTAATTCATGAGCATATAGAAAAAAATCTACCGAGACTATGTGATATACTTCCTTAACTCACGGTATAAGTAATTATCCTATTATGTATGATCCTTTAAAGTATTATGATTTCTTTAAACCCACATATCCACCAAAACTTCCTGATTAATTAGAACTTTTTTTTAATAAAGTAGAATATGCATTTATTATTTTCTAATAATTTATAAGTAAAAAAACTTTAATTTATAAATTAGAATTTTAAATTGTGATAGACACTTTGAATGTCTTCGTTATCAAGAAAATTATCAATTTGGTTTATATTTTTTCAGTTGTTCCCGAGTTTCCCAGTTAGATGAGGTAATTTTAAAAAATTAAAAAAATGACGGAATTAACGTCATCTTTTGCTTGTGAGAGATTCCAGCTGGGAAACTCAGGGATAATTTAGATTATTATCAATTTGCTAAATTTTAACTAACTATTTTTGTTTTTGAGTAAATCATCAACCGAACCAATAAAGGCGAATTCACTTGGTGAAATATCTAAAAATTCACCATCGATAATGCGGATTACTGAATCAATTGTTTTTTCAAGTGGGACATAAACTCCTGGTTCTTTTGTAAAAGCGGCGGCCATAAAGAAGTTTTGTGTGAAAAAGTTTTCCAACTGAAGTGCTTTTCGCACGATAATTTTACTTTCGGCATCAAGTTCGTCAAAACCTAAAATTAGAATTACATCTTCTAAGTCTTTGTATTTTTTCATAATTGATTTCGCAGCAATAATTGCATTAAAATGTCTTTCGCCAATTACGTTTACCGAAACCGAGTTTGAAGTTGATACAAGCGGATCGAAAGCGGGGAAAATATTACGTGACATTTTATCACGTGAGAGCACAAATGATGAATCCAAGTGGGTAAAAAGCGAAATTGCCGCCGGATCAGAGAGATCATCCATTGGTAGGAAAACGGTTTGGAACGAAGTAATTGAACCGTTTTCATTTTTATATAGTCGATCTTCAATAAATGAGACATCAGAGTCCATCGTTGCATGATAACCACCAATGGAAACGTTTTTTTCAAGCGCTGATGAAACTTCATTAGTTGCCTGAATAAATCGGTAAATATTATCAATGAATAAAAGCACATCTTCCTTTTCGTAGTCACGGGCATATTCGGCGGCAGTAACCCCCATTGGCACAATCATCGACCTTGCACCAGGAGTTTCGTTCATTTGGGCAACAAACATCGTTGATTTTGCCATCAAATTTGACTCTTTTAGTTCTAAAAATAGTTCTAGCCCTTCACGGGAACGTTCACCCGAACCAACGAAAATTGAAGAAACTTTTTGTCGTTGTTTGGAAACGTTAAAAATAATTTCTTTCATCAAAACGGTTTTACCAACTCCAGCACCACCAAAAATTCCGATTTTATAACCTTCAAAAATTGGCACAAAAAAATCAAGCGCCTTAATTCCAGTTTCAAGTAGTTTATGTTTTATTGTAAAATTTTCTTTGGTAACGTTAATTGTTGAGTTAATCGGAATTGTTTTTGGACGGTATTGCGGGCTGTTTTGTGATTGGGCAAGGATGTTAAAAACTTGATTTTTTGCCCCTGGACCTACAGGAACTTGTAAAAAATTAAGCGTATTTAAAACTTGCGAACCAACTGCAATTGGTTCAGATTTGGCAATAACAATTGCTCTGACTGTGTTTTGGTTAAGAATTTTTTTAATTACCAAAATTGTTTTATGCTCATGCATTGTTAGCGCTTGCTCGAGCTGAATTTTATCAAGATCGCTTGAGAATTTAATTTCGGCAACGTTAGTCCAAATTTGCGAAATAACACCAATCATTTTTATCTACCTCCAATTGCTTGTGCTTTTTTGATAATATTATCAAGCAAAGATTCTTCCATTTTTGGGAATGCAAGTGGTACTTCGAGCGCTTGCGTTGTCGTTTTTGCTAAAAATTGGTTTACAACAGTGGCAAAATAAGAACCAGCAAGATCGTTATCAACAAATTCATTATTTGTATATTTAGTAAAAATCTGCTTTGCAAACGGGTCATTTTCGACAAGTGCACGCACAAAATCAACAACTTTTGTAGGGTCTTGAACATCTTTTAAAAGCCCTCAAGAAATTATTTTAATTCCCATTAAAACGCTTGTTGGCGAATAGTAAGAATAACCTTTTTGCACTAAAAACTGTTCAACTTGTGATCCTTTAAAAAGTAAATCAGAAGTTTCTTTGTTAAGATCGTAATCTAATTTTGCAAGTTTAATCTGTTTTTGGTAATTATAATAAAGTGAAGAAATTTCCTTTGAAATTGTGCGAATATTTCTTGCTTGAACCGAAGATCCTGTCCGCGAAACTGAAAGTCCGATATTAACCGCAGGAATTTTTCCTTCGGCAAAAAGTGCCGAAGAAGTAATAATTTGTCCGTCAGTAATTGAAATTACATTTGAAGATACAAGCGAAGTAATATCGTTGTCAACTGTTTGTAAAATTGGTAATGCGGTAATTGATTTTCGTCCAATAAATCTTCCTGATCGTTCTAAAAGTTTTGAATGGGCAAAGAAAATATCAGCTGGAAAAGCTTCTTTTCCGATTGGCTGATTTGTTAAAAGCGCAACTTCCCGCCAAACACTTGCATGTTTTGATAAATCATCAAAAACGATTAAAACATCGTAATTATAACTCAAATTTTCCGCGTGCGCCATCGCAAAATAAGGGGCTAAATACTGATCAAATGGACTAGTTGAAGGCGCGTGAAGCACGATTGTGTTATGCATTGCGCCGTTTTTGACAAGATCTGAATATAAAGAAACTAAATTTTGTCGTTTTTGCCCGATTGAGACATAAATACATTTTGTTGACTGTGAATTTTTTTGGTTAATAATTGCATTAATTCCAATATGTGTTTTCCCAGTTTGGCGATCGCCAACAATTAATTCACGTTGCCCAAATCCAACTGGGTTAAAAAGGTCAATCGCCAAAATTCCGGTATAAATTTGGCGATCAAGCAGTTCACGTCTTAAAACTCCAGCGGCAGTTTCAAAAGCAGAGTGCCGATATTGCAAAAAAGTTGTTGGTTTTAACGATTTAGGTTCGATGATATTTCCCGAAAGGTCGATAATTTTCCCAAAATATTCTGTTGAAGTTGAAATTCTGTCAAAATTAGGAATTTCAACTAACTCATCATTTATCTCAATTTTCCCCTTTTGGTTGTTAAAAAGCAGATAAGCTTGGTCAAAAGAAGCCTGAATAACGACTGCTTTAATATCTGGTTTCGTTTTTACTTGAAAAAATTGTTGTTCTTTTCAGTGGTATTGACCTTTAACTAAAACAACATAATCTAAAACTGATGCAACTTTTAATGCCATTATTCATCTCCCTTAATTTTTTCACTAGTTTTAATTTGGTTTTTTTTATAAATTAATAATCTTGATATTGTTGCGACTGAAATTAAAACTAATGTAATTCCGCCAATTAATAAATAAACTAAATTATTAGCAATTCATTCATTAGCACTAGAATTTTTGTATTCTTTGATTAAATTTGCAAAATTTTGCACTGGATCAAGTGGTTTTTGACTTTGTCCTTCGGTTTTGTTATCATTTCCAGAAGTAGATGGTTTGTTATCTTTTTCGTCAAAATAGGCAATCTGTCCTAAAATTTGGTTTAATTGGTTAATTTGGCGACCAATTTTAGTCATTGCCAAAAATGAATTAACTAAATTTGACGTTAATTTATGAGATTCGTTATGAAAAAGTGCAACTTTTTGGTGCGCTTCAGCAAAAAAACGATTTATATCTTGGCGAGTAATATTGAGTTTTTTGAGCGTTTCTTCAAGTTTTTTCTCTTCTTCACTCTGATTTTCACCGCCAGTTTGAGCTTGGTTTTTCTGGTTAGCAGCGCCACTATTAGCAGTTATTTTTTTTGTTGCTTGATAAAATTTATCTTGCAAAACAATTAAATTAAGGAAATAAATTAGATAATAATGTGATCAAGCTTTGTTATTATCAATTTCTGCTTTTTTTAGATAGGATAAAAACTGAAACTGGGAAGCAGAAAAAACGGTTGCTTGTGAAGAATTTATATATTCACGTGCCATTTTTTTCTGAGCATTTAGAAAATCTTCGTTATAAAATACTTTTGTTAATAAATAAAAGAAATTATAAATTGTTGTTTGTGATCCAGGTGAATAATAACGAATTTGGTCAAAACTAAACTGATCATTGACATTAATAGTTTTAAAAAATTCATCAATTACTGCCGTTACCCCCAAATTTGAACGGTATAAATTTGCGGTAATTGCCTGTTTTTGATATCCTGTTGCACCACCAAAATCATCGTATTGTAAACTATCATAAACTTTTTCGTATTTACTTTTATCGTTTGCATCGCGAACTTTGTTAACAAAATCAGTGATTTTTATTTTTGCACTAACTTTCCCATCTTTTTCTTCAACTGACTGAATGTCATATTTGAAACGGGAATTTAGCGGATTTAAGAAGAAAAAGATCTTCTTTTTTTCTTCTTGAGATGCAGAATTATAAAGACTAACGATTTCACTTGCAGACATATTTGCATATTCTGCGGCAACAATCGGCGGTAAATCGGGAGCAATTCGCACTTCAAATTCAGGTTTTTCGGCAACATCGGGCGGATTTTGGTTTGTTATTTTTTTAATTGCAAGATTAATTTGTTCCTGCGCTGATTGTGAAGAACTAGGATTTGGTAGTTGATTTAGCGAAAAATCGAGCAAAAGTGACTGTTTTTCAAAGTAATTTTTAATTCAATCATTTCAAGAACTAACACCTTCTTTTCCTTTTGGTTTAGATGCTAATAAAAGTGATTCTTCAGCATCGATTCGATCACGATCGATATTTAAATCAAAATTCTTTTTATATTCAGGAAATTCTTCTTCTTTAAATAAATATTGTTTATAACCTGATTCTAAACCTTGGAAATAAGTTTTAATTCGTTCTTCAAATTCTTTCCCTTTTAAAGTGTTGGGAACTTCGGTTACTTTATCAGTTTTAACACCTTTGACTTTTGCATAATCATCATTTTCATTACTTCCCCATTCAAGACCTTGATGATTTTCTTTTTCAAAACTGACATCACCACGTTTTAATTTAAGATTGTTAGCGAAAGCGAAAGGGCTTATGATATTTAGACCGTATTCTTGTGGGTTTTTTTTAATCCCTTCGGCATTTTTTTTGAAATAATAACGTAATTGGATTCAAAAAAAACTTTGTTTTAGTCTTTCTTCGACATTATCGCGAGTTTTTGAGTTGATATCAGCGAGTTTGATTTTAATATCTTCGTCAACTTTTTGCAAAAAGTTATCAATTAGACTTGATTTTTGCGCGTTTCATCAAGCCTGATTTTTCTTTAAATCTTCTTCTGTGATTGGTTCGGCTTTCTTTTCTTCTTTTTTATTGCCAGATTTTCCATCTTTTTTAGACTCAGGAGACGAACTTTCTCCATCAGTTTTCCCATTTTTTCCCCCAGATGCAGAATTGTCATTAGAATTTGTCCCACCAGATTCGCGATTATTTCCAGGACTTTGTTGAACTGCTTCAGCCTGGGTTAGTTTCATTCCTGAACTTAGAAAGAAAAACGGGGTTAGTGTTAAAATTGGGAAAAAACTAGTAAAAAGTATTCTCTTTTTTGCTTTTTTAGACATTGTTCACCTCAGTTTTGACTAGAAAAAACAATTCTTTAAGTCGATTTTCTTCATTTTGTTGTTTTGTGAGTTGGTAGTTTTGGTATAGTTCTAAATCCGAACTGATTTCTAAATTTGCTTGTAATTGTAATTTATGTAAAAGTTTGTTTTTATTATTTTGCCCTGATTTTTTCTGAATATAAAATTCTTTTTTATCAACTTTGTAAAAAATTAAGTCATCATAAAGACGAATTGAGACTGAATCTTCAAGCGAAAACAAGAGTGAACGGTGAGCAAAAAAATAAAGAGTTTCGTTTGAAACTTCAATTTTGATAAGCGAAAATTGTAAGTTGGAAACTAAAAATGGCACGATTGGTGCAAAATATTTTTCCTGTTCGATATTAATAAAAACTTTGCAATCTTTAAAACTAACAACCTTATTTTCAGGAGTTAAAATTCTGAAGTTTCAGAGTTTTGCGGCCATTTAAAAAACTCCTTTCGGTTTGCGTTTGATTAGATTCAGTTCTTCAATTTCAAGTTCACGTTCGATTTTGAGAATTGTTGTTTTAAGATGGTGAATTTTTTCTTCAATTTCTTTTAACAGCGTGTTTTCGTGAATTAGTTTGTTTTTATAGACAATAAATTGCGACTCTAAAAGCAAAACCTGAACTGATGAAGCAAAATAAGTATGAATTTGGGTTTGGTAAAACTCTTCAAAATTAGGGAAAAAACGGACTTTTTCAAGGTTGTTTTCAATTATTTCTAGCGCTTCCTGACTTGTTTCCATTTTAAATTCAAATTGATTTAAAGGGAAAATTGTGGCAATAAAATTCGGAATTTTATTAGAATAAACTGCCATTTTTACTGAAGAAAACTGACGATTTTTAATTCCGTGTTCAATAATTTGGGCGATTTTATTTGAATTTTCAAACGAATTGCTAAGATCTTCAAAACTTTGAATAATTTTCATATTTTTCTTTTTTGCAAACTCAATTGCGCGCACGCCAAGTGGAATAATAAAATCTTTTTCAGTGTAATTTTCAAGAATTTTATGCTCGATTTGGTCAAAAAAGTTTTGCGTATATTTTTCGTTTGACGAAGGGTAAATTCAAAGATTAATATTTTGTCTTGTTAAAGCTTTTCTAGTAATTAAAGTTAATTTTGAGGATATCGATCTTTGGGAACTAAATTTGGTAAGAAAATATTGACCAATAAGGAAAAATTCATAAACATTTCTAATAGTTCTTAACAAGAGATTAATTTGGATTAAGGAAATGTTTCGATTTAAAGATACTAAATCGTAAATTTTAACAAAATTGGCTCTTTTTTCCTTTTTTTCGTTTATGTTCATAATCTAAAAACTTTCAAAATTAGGATTTCTTTGCTTTTTTCTCTTGTTCTGTTTGATTTTCGAAACTAGAAACTAATGACATTTCGCTAAAAACGACTTTAAGCGTGCGAGTTTGAGGGTCGCTAAAAACGATGCAACCTTCAACAACTTCAACAAAACGGTTTTTATTACTAATAAAATCTCATGCGAGTGTATTTAAATTTGCAAGGATTGAAGAAAATCTTGAATCGTTGCTATCAGCAAAGAAATTACTTGCCATTACATTTGAAGATTCTTTTTGGGCAATTACGGGAACAAGACCTTTTGAGCCAAATCGTGAAGACCTTTGTCACGAGATAACAAAATTTTTAAACACTAATTCAGTCGTTGCTTTGTAAGAACTCATTACTTTTTGTTGGTATTTTGTTCGCATTGATGATTTTGCTTTTTGTGAAGATATAAGCAATGTCAAATTCATTAAAGCATCAAAACTAACAAAACTTGGGTGCTTAATTAAATCATAGTAATCACGAAATTCAACTTTATTGTCAATAACAGTTGAATTTGCTTCTTTTTTCGATCCAAAAATTTTCATAATTTGCTCCTAATTTTTAGTTTTTTGACTTTGAAGTTTTTAGATTTTGACTATTATTTGCAGAATCATTTGCCACTTTTTCCTTTGTGGTTAATTTTTGATTCTGTTTTTGTTCTTGGGAAGTTTTTTTCGTTGTTAATATTAAAGCGTTTTTTCCAATAGCAATAAACAAATTTGATAATACAAAAACTCCAAGTAAAACGTTAAGAATTCCAAAATAATAGAAACTATAGTCAATATAAAAAGTTGATACTAAAGCAGATGAGTCTTTCTTATCAGTTTTTACAACCGAATTTGTATAAACATTAATATTTAAAGTATAAATGAAAGTAAAAATTATATATAAACTAATAAAAAAGCCAATTAAAAATTTTAATCACAAAGGAAATTCTGGTCTTATTTTTATAAAAAGTGAATAAGTTATAATAAGAAAAACTATCTGACTTAAATTTATTCAAATAGTGGCAAAAACTGTATAGTTTAAATAAGAAATAACAAAACTAGTAATAAATGATAATAAAAGGAAAAATCCAAAAAAACTTAATTGATAATCTTTTATTTTTGCTTTTATGCCGGTGAAATTCAAAAGAAAATAAACTACCAACAAAACAAAATGAATCGAAATTCCGATTATCATTGGCACATAATTTGTTTCTAAATTTTGACCAAAAGGTAAAAATTGAACAAAATTTCCGGTTGCATAAATATTAACATAAACACTATAAATAAAAATTGAAAAAACAGCGAAAATTAAAATGGAAAACGATGGGACGAATTTTTTTAGTCTGATAAAGCTTTGGCGGTAAAAATAAATTTGCGGACTAAAAAACAGCAAAAACATTACTAGTGCAAAAACTAATATCGCAATTAAGATGAATGAATTAGTAGCTTTTCCAACCTCGCCGATAAATGTATATAATCAATCCGCAATTTTATTGCCATAAGTTACGGTCGGAGTTGCATTTTCTTTTGGGGTAGAAAAAACCATTGAACCAAAAATTCCAAATAAAATTGCAGAAACAGCAATTGCAGCAAAAAGACTAATATGCTTAAAAATAAATAATTTCTTATAGTCATAATTAATCTTATCGTTTTTTCGCCCAATTCAGATTCAAAGGAAATAATCGAGAAAAATTAGCACAAAAATTTGCGCTGAAAATAGAAAAATATTAATTCAATTTGTTGTTAGTCAGGCAAAATATAAAATAATATTAAGTAAAAAAAGCGAGAAAAATACCGTTAAAACAAAGTATTTTTTCAGTTTTTGTTTTAGTTGTAAATATTTTAGCCCTTTTAACAAAAAAGCAAAACTAAAAAATAGCAATAAAACTGATCTTGTTATTCGCGAGGAGACAAACTCGCGAATATTATCCTCGATCGGATTAAAAAAAGTTGAAATACTCGAAATATTTGAAGTTGGCGAATTTGCGGGGTCGATACTAGATATATTTAGAAATGATCGGGGTGAATCAAAAAAAATCGCCAAACATAAAATTGCAAACAAAAAAACAACTAGTGCACGGAGAAAATATTGCACTAATTGTTTTTGGCTTATTTTTGCGGGTTTTGTTTTGAGAGTTAAAACATCATTGTCAATCTCTTTCATTGCACTTTCCTTTCTTTTCTAAATTTTAACTAGAATTTAATTATAACTTTTTTTTTTTTTTTTATGAAAAATTGCCAATTTTAAAGTAGAAATGTTGTTTACCTTTATTTTTTAAAATCCAATCCGCCGAATAATTCTAATTAAAAAGTTAATTTCTTTTTTTTTATTTAAATATCTTTATAATTTTAACAAATGAACAAAAAATTAATTTTTAGCGACATTGATGGCACTTTATATTGCGCTGATTTTAAGGTTAGCGAACAAACAACTGATTATATAAAAAAGAACAAGGACAAATTTATCCTTGTTCTTAATACTGGTAATCCTTTAAGTTCGCGGATTCGCCAAGTTGCAAAAAACCTAGAAATCAGATACGTTATAACTTCAAATGGCGCATTGTTTAGCGATCTTGAAATTGAAAATCACCAACTAATTAACGGTTCAATTTCGACTGAGTCACAAAAATATGTTTTTGAAATTGCGAAAAATTTAGATATGCAACTAAATTTTTGGAATCAGGAAAAATATTTTAGTTTCAATACTAAACGGGAATATTTTTCGTTTTTTAACTATCCACATCTTGATCCTGAAAATGAGGTTTATTTTACCGATTCTTTCCAGGAAAACGTGATTAAATTAGAACTAATAGGTTCGCCAGCACAGATTGAAAAAGCCTATAAATTACTAGAAAAAGATCAAGATTTAGAGGTAGTTTTTCTGAAAAACTTAAGTCTTGAAATTAGTAAAAAAAATACAAATAAGGGAAATGCTGTTGAATTTGTTTCTAATGCCCTTAATTATAAAATTGATGAGGTGATGACAATTGGCGATAGTCCTAACGATGTTTCAATGCTTGAAAGAACAAAATTTTCTTATGCGATGGCAAATGGTTATGAAGCTGTGAAAAAAACGGCTAATTTTCATACAAGCGCTTGTGATCAAGAAGGGCTAATTTATGCAATTAAGGATTTTTTGTACCGTACAAAGTTTAACTAATTTAAGATTTTTACTGAAATTTTAAGAAAAAAACCTTCAAAATTAACTAAATTCAGTTGATTTTGAAGGTTTTGTTTATTTTGCGTTGTTGACCTAACTGGTAAAAATAGGCAAAAAGTTGTAAACTTGCGATTAAAAAACCGATAATTTGGAAAATTAGTGCAGGAATATAATTTGATTCTTTTTCAACAACTAATCTTAGAAAATCATAAATAACTCAGGCAAAATTTAGTAATAAAAGGTTAATTAAAAAAGTTAATGGGATAAATTTTATTGTTTTTTGCTTGATTCCTAATAAAGTTTGTGGTAAAAAAGCGATATTTACACAAAAACCAGCAAAAATTACGATATAAGTTGCCGCTGATATAATTTTAGAAAATGAAATTAATTTTGTTGCAAAAAGAATTCCAGTTAGTAAAATTAGAAAGTAAACAATTGAACTAAGAGCAAGAAAAGCAATATTAGAATGCAGTTTTTTCGTTGTTTTTAGTCGAAAAATGTAATTTTGCACTAAAAAAATAAAAGTAGTTAAACCGCAAAAAATTTGCGTAATTACAATTGGTAAATCATTTATAACCAAACCAAAAAAGGCAAAACCTAAAATTCCAAGATAGTAAATTCACCAACTAAAAAGCGAAACTTTCGGTGGTTTTTTTCCTAGAAATGTATTAATTACAAGTGGAAGTCCAATTATGGCAGTTAAAACTGAGGCAATTCAGCCGATTATGTTAATATAAGACACTTTTTATCCAATCAAATTAGTAATTTTTTAAAATTATGAAATTAATTTCATAATTTTATTAATTAATAAATTTTTTGAAATTTATTAATTAAATCATTAGAAACACAAGAATCGTAATACCAAAAAAGATTAAAGTCGAAACTGAATCAGTCACAGTTGCCAAAATTGGTGCTGACATTACCGCAGGATCGCGTTTGATCGCCTTTGCCAACATCGGAATTGTTGCCCCAAGAATTTTCGAAAAAATGATAACACATAAAAGCGAAACGGAGGAGGCAAAAGAAATTATGAGAATATAATCGCGGATTGTTAGATTAGAAATTGAATTTTCAGGAATTTGTGTGTTTTTAATATCACCTGTAAAACTAAAGTAGATAACAAGACGTACAAAATTTAAGAACATCAAAATTGTGCCAATTATCAGACCAACACTAATTTCTTTTAGCAAAACTTTGCGGATAAAATTAGACCGCGAGACTTCTTTTAAAGAAAGGGCGCGCACAATTGTAGTCGCTGATTGCGAACCAGCATTTCCAGCTGAGCCAGAAATTACTGGAATCATTGAAACGATTGTGGTGATAAACGAAGCAAGTCCGATTGATTTAATTGCGTTATTTTCGGTAATTGCATCAGTAAATTCTTGGATAATAAACTGTGATAAGGTTGAGCCAAACATCAGAATGATTAGCCAAAAAACTCTTGATTTTACGATCTGTTTTAATGTTGATTTAATATAGGAATCATCAACTTCTTGCGGCAAAATCCCAGCTAGTTTATACATATCGCTTGTTGCTTCTTCTTTAACAATGTCGATAATGTCATCACTTGTGACCATTCCAATTAATCTTTGGGCGGTATTTACGACTGGTAAAACGGAAAAATCATTTTTTGCAAAAACTTCGGCAGCTTGTTCTTTTTTATCAGTTGTAATTAAAAAAGGTACTTGAAAAATGATTTCTTCGATTTTCAATTTAGGATCAGAAAAAACTATATCTTCTAAAGTAGTGGCGCCAATTATTTTTTTATGGGCATCAACGACATAGTAATAATGAACTAACTCGGAAATGTCTTTATATTGACGGATTTTTTCAAGTGCTTCCATACAGGTAAATTCGTTTGAAAGATAGACGATATCAACGGACATAAAAGAGCCAATTTGGTCGTCGGTATATTGCAAAAGTTGATTGACTTGCTTACGAGTATCAGTGTCAATGTTACGTAAAATTCGTTTAGCAACATTATCAGGAACTTCATCTAGGAGTTCAACAATTTCATCGGCATAAAGTTCGTCAAGTAGTTTGTTCATCATTTCGTTTGGCAAACTAATAACTAATTCGGTTTGAATTTCGGGAGAAAAATAAGTGAAAATTTCACCAGCAGCGGCAGTATCTAACATCCTAAAAAACAAAATTCGTTGAAATTGACTAAATTTGGAAACTTCTTCGGCGATTTCGGAAAGTGGCTTTTGTTTGGCATAATTGCGAACTTGATTAATTTTTTTAGCATCTACTAATTCGGCTAAAACAGAAGAACTAGTTGCTTCAAAATTTTGCATATTTACTTATTTATTTGTAACAGCTTTTGTTAAATTTAGTTCTTTTGTTAAAATTTCGGCAAACGAATCGAGATTAGTAATCTTAAAAAAATTAGCATCGCGGACAATTATAACCTCACCACTTTGTTCTGAAACAACAATCGTTATCGAATCAGAAACCTCCGAAATTCCCAAAGCCGCCCTATGTCGGGCGCCATATCGGTCTTCAAGCGTCGATTCTGATACGGAAAAATAAGTCGATGCATATGAAATGCGATCATCAACAATGATTACTGCTCCATCGTGCAATGGTGAATTTTTTTGAAAAATTGCAATTAGCAAAGATGAATTAATCATTGAATCAATTTTGACTCCATCGGTACGAAGACTATCAAGAAGCGTGTTTCTTTGTAAGGTAATAATTGCGCCGATTTTGTTCTTTGAAAGATGTTTAACTGCAAAAAAGAGTTCGTAAACTATTTTTCTTTGCGTTGAAATCCCAAGGTCAAGGAAACTGCGATTAACTTTGTTTTTATGCAAAGTTTTAATGTGATTATAGATGAAAAAAACGGCAAAAATGAGCCCTAGCAATAACGTTAGTGCTGTAAGTGCCAAAATTGCAATATCTAAATTCATAACTCATTCCCCTTCCCTGATTTTTCCAAAAAAACAAATTAAAACAATTTACTATTAAATTATATATTAAATTAGTTTGATACAAAATATTTAAAACTTTTTTAACCAAGTTTAGCATAAATTAAAAAAGCTTCTGCGAATTTTTCCAGTTTCTGAAAAATAATTAAAATAAAACTACCAATTCCATTTTTTATAAAATTTTTTACAAAAAATGGAATTGGTAGAAAAATTTTGATTTTGTTAAAAAAAACTGTATAAATTTATTGCTAAATTATTCCAACACCGTGAAGGACGAACATCACAATAACGATAATAAGAACAGCAATTACCGCAAAAAGCACAAATCATAGAACATAAGAAGGAAGACCCCAAATTGTTGACTTTTCGGTTGCAACGATTATAATTTCTTCGTCGTCATCGACACTTGAAGTCGAAGCGGCAATTACCCGAGTTGCTTCATCAACACTAAGATCACCTAGCCCAACTGAAAGTCCGCTTTGGACATTATAACCACCATAACCACGTTTTGTATTAAATAATTCATCATCAACAATTGAATTATGATCAGCTCAATTTAGTCCTAATAAAGCTTGGTAGACAATTCCTTGGAATAGCGGAATTAGTGCTGGGAATTTGTTTAGTGGATAATTTGTAATTCCAGCAGGACAATGATAAATTTTAATTCAAGAATAATCAAGAACGACTTCGACAACTTGAGGAATTTCAACAATTTCCGGAATTGTCTCGTGAGCGATCGTTTTTCCGTGAGCCAAAACTAAAAGTGGATTTATATGGTTGAAATCATCGCTATGAAATTCATAATTAATTATTTTTAATAAGTAATCAATTGAAAGGTTTTTTTGGGCAAAAAGGTAGCGACAAGCGGGACAATTTTTTGCTTCAAGTAAAAATGCACGGTATTTTTGACAGAATTTACAAAAATAAACGTGGGAACAAGAAGCACAATTTGCATTATATGCAAGTTTTTGCTGCTCTAAAAATTGGTGAGTTACTAAAGCGCGTGATTCAAAATATGGATAATATGATAATTGGTAGATTTTTTCTTCAATATCAATATTTCTTGCTCGTAGCAACTCTTTGCAAGCAGAACATTTTCGTGCTTCACGGTAATATGCTGCTAATTTACGGCATTTTGGGCAAAAGAAATTGTGATTGCAAGTAGCACAAGGTGAATTATAAGTTTGCTGTCAAACTAAAGAATATAAATCACTATAATTATTTACGCGTAATTCGGCTAATTTTTGTTCATAGTCAAAATTTTGCTCCTTAAATCTAGCAAGACAGGCAGGGCAATTTTTTGCTTCCAATAAATAAGTTGCATATTTTTGACATCATTGACAACTTACATTGTGAAAACAAGCAGAACAGGAAATTTTTGACCGAATTATCGGTAAATTTTTAGAATAAGAATCAAAGCGAAGTTCTAATAATTTAGCATCAACATCAAAATTTTGCTCCTTAAATCTAGCAAGACAGGCAGGACAATCTTTTGCTTCTTGTAAATAAATACGGTATTTTTGACATCAAGGACAACTTGCATTATGATTGCAAGCCTTACAATTGCTAAAATATTTGTTTTTTAACAAAAAACTTGGATAAGAAGGATGTGATAATTCAAAAATTTTACGGTCAAGATCGATATTTTTTGCCCGTAACAATTCCTTGCATCCACCACAATTTCTTGCTTCTAATAAATAATTACGATATCTTTGGCATCAAGAACAAAGCGCATTATGTGTACAAGTTTTGCAAATTTGCGACGGAACTTTTGTAAGTTTTTTAGCAACAAAACTTGTTGAACGTAGTTCGTGAATTTTTCCAAGGTAGTCAAAATTTTGCTCCTTAAATCTAGCAAGACAGGCAGGGCAATCTTTTGCTTCTAATAAATAATTACGATACTTTTGACATCAAGGACAAGATCCATTATGAGCACAAGCAGAACAAGGAGATTTTGAGAAACTAGACGAGACGGGAGAATCGCAAAATTCAGAGTGTGAATCGCTTAAATTATCATGATGGTTTTCATAATCATTTTCAAGATCATTTCCATCAAGAATTTCGCCTTCAATTACCGGAGTTTTTAACTTTGATTCTTCTTCAAATTCTTTCTCTTGACCTTTTTTTATTAATATTTGGGTTCTATATTTAACTTTTTCAAGAACTTGCTTATCAAATTCATCAGAAATTTCTTGATTAAAAACTAGATCCTCGGGAAAAATACTTTCTTTTTTCTTTTCTTTTTCCAATTTTGTTATTTCCTCAAATTTATCTTCGTTATCAATTTCTTCGTAATTATCGTTTTTTTCTTTTTCGGTTCGGTCTTCATCATTAGTTTTTTGCTCGAGTATAGTTTCTTGATTATTTTTAAAATTTGCTGTAAATTCAAAGTCTTTTTTAGTAACTGCTTCGTCATTTTTGGTTTCAGAATCAACTAAAAATTGGTCAACTTCAGATTTGTTATCAAAATCGACTGTTTCAAAAGAGAAGCTTTCACTTGATTGTTCAGGTTGAAATGCATTTTTATTTTCAATACCAAAGTCGTTTTCGTTTGGATCAGAAATTTCAAGTTCAATAAGATGGCAAGGACATTCGTGACTTGCAGTTTCATCTTCGTTATACTTATCACAAACTGGGCAATCAATCGGTAAATCAGTTTCGTTTTGGGTTAAAGCATACAAAATTTCATCAACAGTTTTTTCATCTTCAGTGATAACTAATTCTGTTTTTGGTTGCTTTTTCTTGTTTTTTTCAAAAACTAAACTATTATCAGATCTAGAAACAACTTGTTGATTAATTGTATCATTTTTCTTAATTTTATCAGCAACATCAGAACTTTTACTTGTTTTAATTTCTGAATCTTCGGCGAATAATTTCGCTAAATATTCATCTCTTTGAGCAGGAGAAAGAGTTCTTATGTTGATAGGCAAAGGAAAAGATATCACATTCTCAAATTTATTGTTACGTAAAACCCAAAGTCGCACAGGATTTTTAACATCTTCAATTTTAAAAACAACATCTGCAAGTGATTTGAAAATACCAACAGTTTCTTTTGCAAATTTAAGACGATAATAGCAATCTTTTTCCTTATGAAATTCTTCGCAAATCTGCGTTAAATAAAATCTTAAAGTTTTGTTTTTGTTCATTTTTTAGCGACTTCTTTTGAATTTATTTGAAAAAATAATTTAAATTATAGAATAAAATTGGAATTATATGATCAAAAAATAAATTTTGCCTTTGCCTTGGTACAAAATCTAATCTAAATTTTATCATAAAAATAAATAAAAATAACGTTATTTATTAGAAATTTATTAATTTTTCATACACTTTTGTTTTTAAAATCCTTTTCTAATTTTTATTTAGATGTTTTAGTTAAATTTTAAAGCAATTTTTAAAATTTCATCATAAATTCATAGATAAATTTTTCAAACCATTTTCTAATCATATCAATTTAATAGTTTATAATATAACAAAAAATAGTAATTTTTGGAAGGAAAAAGATGATACCAGTTTATAAATCCAAAAAATTCATTGATGAAATAGATTTTTTAAATAAAAAAGTCATTCTTCGTGTTGATTTTAACGTCCCAATTATCGATGGCGAAATCACTTCAACAAAAAGAATTGTTGCTAGCCTTAAAACTATTGAAAAAATCGTTAATGACGGTGGAAAATTAATAATTTTATCCCACCTTGGTCGAATCAAATCTGAAAGTGACCTTGAGAAAAAATCACTTCGCCTAGTAGGAGAAAAACTAGCGGAAATTTTAGGTAAAGATGTTAAATTCATCGCTAAAAACCGTGGTGAAGAAGTTGAAAACGCAATCGAAGAACTTCAAAACGGCGAAATTCTTCTCCTTGAAAATACAAGATTTCAAGATTTAAATAATAAGGCTGAGTCAAAAAATGACCCTGAATTAGGGCAATATTGAGCATCGCTAGCTGATGTTTTTATTAACGATGCCTTTGGAACTTTGCACCGCGCTCATGCTTCAAATGTCGGAATTGCTACCTATATTAAAGAATCCGCAATTGGCTATCTTGTAAAAGAAGAACTAGATGCGCTTTCAAAATTAATTTTTGAACCAGAAAAACCATTTTATGCAATTATTGGTGGCGCAAAAATCTCCGATAAAATCGGCATAATTTCTGCTTTATTAGAAAAAGCTGATAAAGTTTTAATCGGTGGCGGAATGGGTTATACTTTCAAAAAAGCACTTGGATTTAAAATAGGTCTATCAATTTGCGAAGATGACAAACTCGATCTTGCCCGTGAATTGCTTGAAAAGTATCCTGATAAATTAGTTCTTGCAGTCGATGCTGCTCTAGCGGCTGAATTTGCTGATGTTAGTCCAATTTATAACGATGAAAACCCGCTCGAAATTCCTGATCATCTTGAAGGAATGGATATCGGACCTTTGACAATTAAATTATTTGAAAGTCAATTAAAAGATGCAAAAACTGTCCTTTGAAACGGAACTTTAGGTGTTGCTGAATTTAAAAATTTTGCCAAAGGAACAAGAGAAATTGCCAAAATAATTGCCAAACTTGAAAATTGCTATAGCGTAATTGGCGGCGGTGATTCAGTTGCGGCAATTGAAGCTGAGAATTTAGTAAATTCATTTAGTCATATTTCGACAGGAGGAGGTGCTTCGATTAGTTTTATCGAAAAAGGTGATCTAATCGGCCTTGGACCAATCCAAGAAAAAGAAATAAAATAGCTTTAAATTTAAAGTATTTTTTTAAATAAATTAAATATTTTAATTAATTTTGTTTTATTTGAAATTTTTTTTGTTTTTTAAAATAAGAAACGAAAAAATAATACAAAAAAAATGTAATCACTTTAAATTTATAGTGTTTTTTAAACCAAATTAAATTTTTTAATTTTTATTCTTTCTTATGAAATTTTTTTCATTTTTAAAGTAAAAAATAAGAAAAATGAAAAAAAGTTAAAATTAAATTGGATTTGGTTTATTACCGTATTTTTTTTATGAAAAGTGTTTTTTTTGATACGAAAATTGTTGAAAATTTAACGAAAACAGAAAAAATAATTGTTAAGTTAGCACAAGAAAATCCGCAATTTTTTTATAAGTCTTCACTTAAATCTTTGGCAAATAAAAGTCAGTCCTCAATTTCACTAATTTCGAATTTAGCAAAAAAACTAGGCTTTGAAAGTTTTAAGGATATGCAATTTTATGTCTATTATCATTTTCTTAATTCAAATGAAATTAAAACAAAAGAAAATGGGACAAAAAACGCTAAAATAATCCAGAATCTTTATAAATACTATCATAATTCACTAATTCAAACTTTAGAACTCATTGATTTGGAACAAATTTCTGAATTTGCATTACAAATTGTTAGTGCTAAAAAAATTTTCATTTATGGTGCTGGTTCTTCAGCGATTGCTGCAAGCGAACTTGCAATAAATTTACAAAAACTGGGTCTAAATTCAGTGAATTTCCGTGATTTTCATAACTTTTTGCTAGTTAGTGTTCAGCCTGAACCTTTAAAAATTTTGTTTTCAAAATCTTGCAAAACAAAAGAAGTAAATTTTGCATTGCATAAATTTGTCGAAAATAATGACAATTTTATTTTAATTACCGCTAATAAAACAACAAAAATAGCAAAAAATCGCGTAATTTTATACCAAACTTTAGAACAAAAAGACCGTTTTGTTTCAATTTCTTCAAAAATTAATCAGCAATTTATTTCTGATGTTATTTTTTTCAGCGCTGCTAATTTGATTTCAGATCACTATCATAAAAATTATGAAAAAAATTTAAAAATTCTAAAAGAGTGAAACTCCTAATTTAAAAAGTTTTTTCAAATTTCCCCTTATTTTTAAAAATATTTTTATTTTCCTTATTTTTTATAGCTAAATAAGCGATCATTTAGTTATAAAAATTTTTAAGAAAGGAAAGTAAAATGGAAATTTTTGAAAAAGATTTTGTTTTTCTCTTGCAAAATTTAAAAACAAAAGACGAAGTTTTTGAATTCATTGCCAAACAGTCGCTAAAATTAAACATTGCTACTGATGAAAAACAAATTATCAAAGATTTACAAAACCGCGAGTCGCAAATTCCGACTGGTCTTGAATCAGGTTTTGCAATTCCACATACCCAAAGTGAGTCGGTATTAAAACCAGCTTTGTTTTTCATCTCCCTAAAAGATGGAATTGACTGACAAACTTTTGATAATAGTCTTGCAAAATACCTTTTTTGCATTTTATTACCAAAAAACGGCTTTGATGAAGCGCAAGTTAATGTTCTTGCTAAAATCGCTTCACTAATTTTGGATCCCAAAGTTAAGGAAATTTTAAAATCTACTGAGGTCGATTTTGTTTTTGCAAATCTTGCAAAGCATTTTCAAGAAAAACTAGCAATTAAAGATAGTGAAAATAAAGAAGAAAATTTTGCTAATTTAGAAAAAGTAGTTGCAATTACTTCTTGTACAGTCGGAATTGCCCATACTTATTTAGCCGCCGAAAAATTAGAAACCGCACTAAAAACTAGCGGTTATCATCCAAAAATTGAAACCCGCGGCTCTGTTGGTCCGAAAAATATTCTTAGCGAATCTGATATTAAACAGGCAAAATTTGTCATTATTGCCGCCGATGTCGAAATTGATACTAGTGCATTTTGAGGTAAAAAAGTTTATTTTACCAACACAAAAGATGCAATTCACCAACCGAAAAAAGTGATTGAAAATGCGGAAAAAGCACCTATTTTAAAGGCTAATTTAGCAAAAGAGTCACAAAAAGAGACAAAATCACAACAGGGCAGTTTCATCAAACACATCATGACGGGAATTTCTTATATGATTCCTTATGTTGTTTTTGGCGGAATTATGATCGCGCTTTCACTTGGAATTGGAAAAGCAATTTATGGGAATAATTCTGCAGCACCAAAAGGCGATTTTCTCTGGTGGATGTTAGAAATTGGTCTAATTGCCTTTAAAATTATGATCGGCGTTCTTGGCGCTTATATCGCCTATTCAATTGCTGGCCGATCAGCACTTGCCCCTGGATTTATTGTCGCCACGGTCGCCAATTCTAACGATCTTTTCTACGGAATTGGCGGCATTTCGGTGCAAACACCGATGGGTTTTATCGGTGCCGTTTTATTTGGTTTGCTTGTCGGAATTAGTGTCAAATATTTAAATACTCTGAAAATCCAGAAATCTTTTAGCGCAATAATGCCGATTTTTGTCATCCCGATTGGTGTTAGTCTTTTTTGGTCTTTAATGGCAATTTTTGTTATCGGTGCGCCAATTGGGTATGTTCTTGACAAATTTATCGAAGCACTTAAGTCGGTTTTTAATAACAAAGATGGTGTCGGAATCGGTATTGCCTTTCTTTTAGGACTTTTACTCGGCGGAATGGCTGGTTTTGATATGGGAGGTCCAGTTAACAAAGTTGCTTTTCTTACCTCGACTGCCCTTGTTTCTACCAAAATTTATGAACCAATGGGAATGATGGCAGCAGCAATTCCAGTTGCCCCATTTGGAATGGGGATTGCGACTTTAATTTGACGGAAAAAATTTAGCCAGGAAGAAAAATCACTCGGCATTTCGGCGCTAGTTATGGGTTTTATCGGTATTTCTGAGGGTGCAATTCCATTTGCAATCGCCGATCCAAAACGGGTAATTACTGCCAATGTAATTGGATCTGCAGTTGCTGGTGGACTTGCTGGAATTCTTGCTGTTACAAATCAGGCGGGTCATGGTGGTCCGATTGTGGCAGTTTTAGGCGCAATTGGTTCACTAAAACACGGCGTTGGACTCGGAATTGCTTTCTTCTTTTTGTCAGTAATTGTTGGAAGTCTAACTACGACATTAATTTATGGCTTTTTGAAAAATCGTAGTTTTAATATTTTTGACCGTAGTAATAAAAAATTCGCTAAAAAAGGAGTAAAATAATGAAAATTGGAAAAATTAAGAATAAAACGATCCTTTTTATTAGTTTAGCTCTTGGTTTGATTTTATTGATAACTGGCATTATTTTAATGGCAGTTGGCGCTCCTGAATATCAAAATTTCATTAAAGAAACAATTGATCGAAAAAAAGATGCTCTTCATAGCGAAATTTTTGTCTACGGTGTTTTTTCATTAGTTCTTGGAATTTTACTTGCAATTCTTAGCGCTTTTATTGCAAACGATGTATTTAATAAAAAATTAAGACAGCAAAACTAATGAAAAACAAGATTTTTTTCCTAAAACCTTACCAAAAAGAAACTTTATGAGCGGGTAAAAATCTTCAAAATCATTTAAAATCTGATAAGAAAATCGGCGAACTTTGGTTAATTTCAGCCCAAGAAAATGCTGAATCGATTATCGATTCAATTCCGCTTTCAGAATTTTATAAGAAAAATCCTGATTTTTTTTCCAATTACCACGCAAAAGTCTATCCTAATTTGCACAAAATTATTGATGCTGGGCAAAAATTAAGTTTGCAAGTCCACCCTGATAATGAAATTGCCGCTGAATTTAATAGTTTGGGCAAAGATGAGGCTTGATTTGTACTAAATTCTAATCAAAACCCGTTTTTAATTGGTGTTAAACCTCTTAATTTTACTAATGAAATTAGTAAAATTAACTTAAAAAATATAGAAAATTATTCTAATTTCTATAAACTTGAAAAAAACGACTTTGTCTACATAAATGCCGGAATTGTCCATTCAATTCCAGAAAATTCCCTTGTTTATGAAATTCAACAAAATAGCGATCTCACTTTTCGGATTTATGACTTTGACCGTTTAGATCATACAGGCAAAAAACGAGAATTACATCTTGATTTAGCAAAAAGAGCGATAAAAACTGGAATAATTCCGAAAATTGTTAAAAAAACTGATGAAAAACAGCAAGTTTTAGTACAAAATAGTTTCTTTAATTTAAAAAGAGTTAAGATTTCAAAGACTTTTTCTTTAAATCCAGATCCGATAGTTTTTTGATTTGAAATTATTATCATTGAAGGTCAAGGGACAATTTCTGGAATTGAATTTCAAGTTTTTGATACAATTCTTGTTAGTGGTAAAATTATTGAGCCAATTATTTTCAAGGCTGAAAATGCTACAATTTTGATTAATAAGGTAAAATAAAAATCTTTAAAATCAGTAAAAAAGCTATCAAAACCGATGTTTTTAATCAACCTTAACGCCATTAGCACAAGTTAATGGCGTTTTAATTTTATTGACTTTTTGCTAATGTTTTGTGCTTTAAGCGGAATCTGTTTTGATAAAGTTTATCATAAACTTAAATAATATATAATTAAATTAAATTTCTATTTAGAAAATCGGTAAAATTTTAAAACACAAAATTATAAACATTCCCAATAAAACAGTAAATTAAAATTAAAACTCAAATTTATTGAGAAAGAAAAATTGAAAAATTCTTAAAATTTTTTGCTTATGCCTGTATAATTTTTTATGATTTGATTAATTTAGAAAAGCTAGAAGTAAGTTTCTAGTTAGAATTGATAAATAAAAAAAAATTATAAAAAACTTTTTAAAACTGAAAAATAACATATAATTTTGTTTTTGAATTTAAATTCAACAAATCGAAAAATAAAAAATAAAAAAAATTTAATTCTTTTTGGTATAATTTTAGCATTATGAAAAAACAAATTCGCAACAAAGTATTAATCGTTTTAGCAGGCCTAAGTTTTGTCGGAATAACTGCGGGAGTCGGAGTCGGAGTTCAAAAATCAGCTCTTCGTTCTTCGTATCTTGCTCAATTTGATAATGATAAGTCCGAAACGGAATTACAGCCGCCAATAAACGATGCTGAACTAGCCGGTGTGATCAGCAATTTTAGTTTAAAGCCTGAATGAAGTAAAATTTCTGCTGCCCAGGCTTTTAAATTACACAAAGATCCTTTATACGCTTTTAAATTAAGTCAGGCCGTTGATTTTTCGAAAATTGATAAGAAATTTTCGAATTTATTTTTTAATATTCAAGTAAATGAGAATACTACTGTTGAAGGTAATGCAATCAAAAATCTAACCGTTTTTGTTTTTGATAATATTACAAAAAAAGAAGTAGCAACTCGTGCTTTTAAAACCGATTTAAGCGGATTCAGCAGTGTTGCAAAAGAAGATTTTATCGATAATTTTATCGCTGATTCTTCAACTTATGATCTTGATAAATCGTTACTAAAAACTAATTTTGCTACCGAAGCAGTTCTACCTTCGGCTTTTTCCATTAAATTTCAAGATCAACTATTAACACATCTACGAAAAATCTCCCCACAAAGTTTTGAGACTCCAAAAACAACCCAAGTAAGTGCAATTAGCAATTTAGCAACTGAATTTCAGCAGCAAAATGGGCAAGACAGCGGGAATTCTAATGGGAACCAAGGCGGATCATCAAGTCAAAATAATCCTCAAAGTGGCGGGAATTCTAATGGAAACAACCAAGGAGGATCATCAAGTCAAAATAATCCTCAAAGTGGCGGGAATTCTAATGATGGACAAAATTCTGGAGGATCTGGAGGATCTGGAGGATCTGGAGGATCTACCCAAACTGATGGAAATCAAAGTCAAACTGATCAAACCGGCGGAGCCGGACAAGGTCAGGGAAGCGAAGCCCAAAAACCTAATGAGGAAACTCCAAAAGAGGTTGAACCTAAAAAAGAGGAATCTCCATCCAGCAAACTTGTTATTTCTAACGAAAATCTTGCAAGCGCACTTGCTGATACTCTAAAAACTTTTGGCGGACTTAAATTAGTAGCAGCTTCTGGTCTTCAAGGTTTAATTCCAAATGATTATACTTTGTTGCCAGTATCTTCTGATAAATCTTTAGTTAAAGTTGTTGCTGACGATCAAGCCGGAACAGCAAAAATTTCTTTAAAATTATTAGATAAAAGTAACCAAGAAAAACTAATTGAACTACAAATTACCGGACTTAGTTCAGTTGGTGCAATTAAAGATGCAATTTCTGCAAAAATTACAAGAAACCAAAGTGCTTATTTAACTTTAAGACCTCAAGTTGCGGAATATTTCAAAAAAAATCAAACTAAAAATATTAGTGAGTTAATTTCAAGTTTTTCAAAACATAAAGATAAACTAGATGGATACAAAAAACAACTTGGTGATAAATATAAAGACAAAGATTTAATTGAAGAACTTCTTAAACAGTTAAAAGAAAGACAGCAACAAACAACACAACAACCAGAAGAACAACAAGTAAGCGTTTCTACAACTTCTACTACAGAGTTCCAACAACAACAACAAAGTGGCGGAAATTCTAACGGAAACAACCAAGGCGGATCACCAAACCAAAATAATGGACAGAGTGATTCAAGTTCAAGTTCAGAATCTCAAAGTCAAACTCAAACTCAAGGTTCAGGTTCAAGTTCAGGAACTCAAACTCAAAGTCAAGGTTCAAATTCAGGAACTCAAACTCAAAGTCAAGGTTCAAATTCAGGAACTCAAACTCAAAGTCAAGGTTCTGGAACTACTCCTGAAAAAGAAAAAGAAAAAAATGATTTAGTTAAAAAGTTTTTAGCTGATTTTGATGGTGCTTCTGCTTCTCTTTTCGGTGTTTTTGGTAATAATTACGAAACCTTTCCAAAAGATAGCGAAGGTAAAATTATTTTCCCCGATAAAGCTGATTTTTGGTTTGATTTAAAAGATAAAAAATTAGAATATCAAAATTACAAATTTAGTTTTTCAATTCCAGAACAAAAAGATAAAAACGATCCTAACAAACTTACATTAAATTTAGATATTCATCCAAGTCAAGATCTAAAATTAGAAGTTGATGAAAAGAATCGTCAATATATTGATGTTCCAGAACAGGCACAATATTTTGAATATGATAAAAGCGGGAAGAAAAAAATCGAAGGCGTATTAGTGCCAGTTCAGACAGATGCTGCTTCTTCAACAGAAACTAATTCAGTTTTTGCTCAAGACCGTCGTTATTCAGGGTTTACTTTCAAAAAATGAAGTTATCCAATCGAAATTGATCTTCGAGGTACAAAAGTACAACAAGAACTTGCCAAATTAGTTGGTAATTTTCATCAAGCTGAATTAAATAAGAAAAATCGTTATCAATTATTTGATTATGATTTAGATAAAATCTTTAAAACTGCAAAATTAGAAAACTGGTTTAGTTTATCTGATGCTGAAAAAAATCAAGCAAAAACTTACTTAAAAGCATCACTAAATTCTATTAGTGAAGAATTAGAATTACCAAAAAAAGTTGAAGAACCTAAAGTCGATCAAGAACAAAAACAACCAGAAACTCCAGCAGCGCCAACAGCTCCAGCTCCAGCAACGCCAGCTCCAGCAACGCCAGCTCCAGCAGCACCAGCACCATCAGCGCCAAATTCATCAACTCAAACCCAATCTGGAAATTCAGGATCAAGCGCTGGAACTGGAACTCAAGGTTCAGGTCAAAGTTCTAGTTCACAAAATGGATCTGCTTCTCAATCTTCTTCAGGAACTGCTGCCGTTCAATCTTCTTCATCTGTTTCTGTTAAAGTTCAAAATTTCCAACAAGAATCAACTGATTCATCTGATTCATCAACTAAAGAACCAGAAAAATTAGCTTTTGGTGATTATTTAATTAAATATTTAGATTTATTTTCAACATTTAAAACTGAACAAGGACAAAAATTAAGTCTAAAAGGCGAATATGATCGTGCAAGTCGAACATATAATTTTGTCTTTGCTGTTCTCGATAGTCAAAATGAGCAAGTTGCATCAGCGTTATTCCAATTACATGGAGTAAATGCAACTAACGTTGCATTTACAAAAGCATTGCCGTATGCGCCTGATGTTTTTGTTGATGGAAGATCTGGGCTTGAATATGAAAAAGATCGTGATAAATCTTATGTTTCAGCATTAAGTTCAATTAATAATACTAATGTCGCTTATGTGGCGAATAAGAAGTGGGTTGAACCTGAAAAAGATATAGATAAAATTCTGAAAGATTTGACAGCTTGATCGCGTACGCCAAGTCGCCCTGATAAAAATAAACATAATTATCCTGAACAGGAAAATGAAAAAGCAGACGATGGAATTAAATTAAACTTCCCATTGCGTTATGATTATAAACGTGAAAATCCGCTTGCTCTCGACTATTCTACTCGTGAACGTGTGGAAAAAACAACATTAACCAAAGGTGTTTTATACTTTGTTTTCCGTCCGGAAAAAGTTCTTCTTGAAAAAGATAAAAATCAATCGTTTGAATTAGAAAAAAAACCTTATAGATTATTATCAACTACAACGGAACAAGCAAAATCCGAATTTGGTTTATCAAGTCTAGAGTTATTTAAAGATAATAATAGTGATAATAATAGTGATAATAATAAATTAAAATTAGGTTGAAGAATTCAACAATCTCGCCCATTAAATACGGAATTTAAAACATTAGTATCTTCACAAATAAGCGCTAAAAATCTTGGTCTTGTTCTTTTAGAAGATAATAAAAAAGAAGAAAATAACAACCAATGACTTCCAGCACCTAAAAAATATGAACACAAACATTCGGAGGAGCCGTCTAGCGAAGAACCAGTAGAAATTAAAACCACCGACTCTAAATTGGTAAATGATCTACAGTTAAAACAGACAAGCCCATCTGATTCATTAGAAAATTATCTTGGAAAAACTTGGCTTTTAGAATTACAAATTACTTCTAATTCAGTGGTACTTACAATAATTCCAGAACAACAAACAAGTGGTGGAAAACTAAAAGTTTGAAGATCAGAAATTGGTCCAAGGTTTAATTCAGAAATAAACAAAGATCCAGAAACAGATTCAGGACAAATTTTTGGTCGTGGTTTTGATTTTGGTCAAATTGGTGATTTTGTAGAAAGTAACTCTGAAGAAGATGGAGACACTGGTCAACAAAAAACAAACAAGCCAGGAATGACTTTTAAAGCGCTTGCTGTTTTTAGAGGTGATAGACTTTTAAATGATGCAACATCAAGAAACCAAATGCGTCAAGCCTTTATTGATCAATATTTTAAAAAATAAAAGCAAAATATAGCAAAATTAAGTAAATATATATAATTTTTATCTAAAAATTGATAAATTTATAATAAAAAGCAATTTAATTTGTAATTAAAAATTAAATATTTTTAAGTTTTACTATCTTTAATTTTAAGAAAAACTTGGAGGTTTTCATGAAAAAGAAGAAATCATCATTATTATTAGCAACGGCGGCTTCGATTATCGGGATAACGGTTTTTGGAACTGTTGTTGGTCTTGCATCAAAAGTTAAATATCGTGGCGTCAATCCAACTCAGGGCGTAATTTCACAATTAGGATTAATTGATTCAGTTGCTTTTAAACCTTCTGTTGCCCATTTTACAAGCGATTATAATACTGTTAAAAAAGCAATTTTAGGGGATAAAACTTTTAATGCTTCAAGTGCTGAATTTGCCGATTTTGTTAATAAATTTGATTTTCTTACAAATAATGGCAATACAGTTTTAGCTATTCCGAAAAAATACCAAGTTGTAATTCAAAGTTTTACCGCCGAAGATGATAAACAAAGATTTCGTTTATCTTTTTATCTAAAAGAAACCTTAGCTGATGGCAATGTTGCCCAGTCAGCAACAAAAACAATTTATTTATCTCCAGTTGATGCCCCAAAAGCCGCGCTTGCGCAATATTCTCACATCGTTGATAACAATTTTGCAAATTTAATCCAAAATCCTTTATCTCATTTTTCATCTTCTTCTGTAAAACCTTTAGGACTAACTAGATCTGCTGATTTTGCTAAAAAATTAAACGAATTCCAAAATGAAGATGATTTAAAATCTTATCTTTCAAAGTTTTTTGATATCGAAACTTTGAAAGCAAATATTCGTTTGCAGGCGCAAGGTTTTGGTTTTGCCAAAGGTGATCTCGAAGAGCCTTTTGTTTATAGTTTTGTGAAAAATCCGCAAAATTCTAATGAATTTGCGACTAATTTAGATCAAGAAGTAAACACTGTTCGTCTTTATCTTAAAACCGAATTTAGCCCTGAGGCAAAAGCTGCTTTAAAAGATTATAAGGCAAAAGATGAATCTTATACAACTGCAATTGATCTAAAAGCAGTTAATAACACAACATTGTTTGCTAATAATACCGATTTAGAATCACAATTAGATGTTAATTTACTTGATGCTGCTGATTATTACGGAATTGGTGATCGAAAAATCAATGACAACAGTGAAGTTGAAAAATTACCCGAAGCTTTCCAAACTTTAAAACAACGCGATGAATCTCGTCTTTCATCTAGTGATCGAACATTACCAAAATTCTCGCTATTTTCTTATGATGCACTAACTTTTTACCAACAAATGCAAGAGTTAGTCGCAAAACCAGAAGCAATTAAAGATATAATTGATGCTTCATTAGAACGCGGACTTACTTTTTCTTTTGGTAAATACGATTTGTTATTCGATGATTTACGCCAACATTTAGATTATCAATTTTTAGTATCAGAAGCAAAAATTAAACAAAATTCTTTATCAAAGAAATTGTTTATTGAAATCCCAATTAAAATTAAGTTAATGTCTTCAATATTTGGCGATTCTGGTTCTGATAAAAAAGTAGTTTTAGAAAAAACTGTCTCATTTAAATTAGATAATTTCCGTAACGTTTCAATTGAAAAAGCATTTGGAGTTTTATACCCGGGTGTAGACGAAGAACTGAAAAAAGCTAAAGAAGAGCAAGAAAAAGCTAAGGCAATAGAAAAAGGTAGCGCATCACAATTATCTTCAACCACCGACGAAGACGACGAAGACGAAGATGAAAAACCAGTTGATTCACCAATACAATTCCAACCTGATGTTGAAAAATTAGCAATTGGATCTAGTGCTTTAAAACCTTACGAAATCCTTCTTAATCATCCTGATAAATATTTACTAGCAAAATCAGAAATTAACGAATTAATAAAAGCAAAAAATTACCAGAAATTAGCCGAATTAATTTCCGATTCTTCAACTTATAACGTTCCTTTACGTTTAAAAGATGAACTTTTTAATAATAATGTCAAAATTCCTTCAAGCAAGGAAATTGAAAATGCTAATTTTGCAGTCGATGAAACTGATGCGACTGTTTTTTCTAAAATTTATTCAGCTTCTTCTTCAGTTTTCCAAAATAAAACTTCACTTTATGCTTATTATCGTTACCTTTTATCACTTAGTCCAAAAGAAACAATTGAGCAACTTGTAAAACTTGCCAAAAAAGTTGGTCTTAAATTCGAAGGTTATGAAAATTTACCAATTGATTTTAATCTCGAAGATTTAAAAAACGTTAAAATTACAACTAATCTCGACAACCGTAATTCTGGTGAATCTAGTGGTTCAAATGACGGAATTAAATTTGGGTTAACTTTATTAGATTTTAACAATTATTTTGCAAACGATGTTAAAAAAGCCGAAGAAGGTCTTCCAATATTTTTACCAGCGAAATTAACTGATGATTCTAGTTCTTCAAATACTTCCAAAAATTGAAGAGAACAAATAATTGAAGAATTCAAGAACCAAAATCAGCAAGATCAATTAGGACAATTACCATTAAAAGTTTGGCAAAAAATTATTGGCGATGAAAAAGAACAAGATGTTCAAAAAACCGTTAAACAAAAGATTTTTAAAAAATTCCAAGAGTCATTAACAACTTCTAGAAAAGCTAGTTTTTGAAATGATTCTTCTTCAGGTTCAGATTCATCAACAAAAGAACCATTTAAAAATTCTGATTTTGCACAAATTAGCAATCTTCAAGATTTAGTATTTGCCTTTTATTCTTCAGCGGCACTTGCCGATAATTGGAAAAATTACCAACAAAACGGGGCAAAACCAGCAATTATTTTTGAAGCCGAAGATGAAAAAGAAAATAAAGATGCAAATGTTTACCAGTTAAAATTCCACTATGCAATCGGTTTTGCCGATAATGCTGGTAAATTTAATGAAGATGTAATTAAGTCATCAACAAGAACAATTTATCTAAAAACTTCCGGTAGATCAAAAGCGGAAGTTAGTGCAATTAAACAACTAAATGAGACAATCCAAAATGCTCCTTTAGGAATTCAAAACGTTTTCCTTGACTCGGAAAAATTTGCAGTCTTGCAAACACTTGCAAGTTCAATTGCTGAAAAAAATAATCCGCAAGTTGAAGAAGAAATTGACAAACCCAAACCCGATGACACAACCTGAGTCCACGATGAAATTAAAAGACCAGAGATCCCCCAAATTCAAGAAGAAAAACAACCAGATTGATTTGAAGGGAAACTCAAAAATCAGCAAGTAGATAATAATAGCCAAAGTTCAACCCCGACAAAAGTAGCAGTCTCAACTTTTGCCAACATTAGTGAAAGTCCCTTTTTTAGTACTAATTTCCAAGATAGTCAAAATCAAGATAATGCTAATAAAGCTGAAACAGATCAGTCAAATAATAATCAAGCTAAAAAAGAAGCAGCGCTACTTAAAGAAAAGTTAGCAATTTTATTAGGTCAGCAATTTATTCAATATTACCAATTAGCAGGCGAGCAAGTTGAATTTGAAATTCAAAAAGTTGAAAAACTTAGTCAAACTAGTTTTAAAGTTGAATTTAAACTAGCAAAAACCGTTAATGATAATAATGTGATCGCAAAAGTTGTCTCTGATGAATCAATGACATTAATTGTTAATACCGCGCTAACAAAAGCGCCAGAATTAGCTAAAAAGGCACAAGTTTCTGATACTGAATGACTAGCTCAGTATAATCCCCAAAATCCGCTTGCGGCTAAAACTAAATTTACCTTAGAATTCAAAGAAAAGATTCCCCTTGATGAAAAAGGGGCACCAACCTCAGAATGACTTGCTTCAGTACCAGTGGTAATTCACCAACAATTATTGAAACTAACCCCGGTGGTGAAGTCGATGAATGATGTGCGAATTGAGTTAAGCAGCAGTAAAAAAGATCTTGAACGAAAAGAAGACAGTGATTCTAGTTCTTCTTTAGCAGAAGATAAAAATTACTACATCCTCAATCCGCTAACAAAAACTCATTGACTAACATTAAATAATGCAATTAATAATGATTCTAATTTCAAAATTGAAAATTTAAAGGTTAAAGAAAATAATCAAATCGAATTCGATCTTCGTGCTAATAATATTAAAAGATTAATTAATACACCAATAACATTTTCTGGTTATAGTCCGTTTACTGAAGGAACAGCTTTACAAACCCCTGAAATTAGAAATCAAATTCTTAATGATATTAACAAAGAAATTAGTAAAGAAAATTTCAACCAGATTTTTGTTGGATTAAATAAAGAAAATCAAACAAATCCTTCGCAGTCTTACGTAATGATTAAACCAAAATATATTCTCGAGCGCACCGTCGGTGTTCCTTGAGCAACCGGATATGATGGCTATGAGGGGGAAGAGAAGGATTTGATAACACAATATCAAGAAGGATATTTGAGAAAAAGAGACTATATTGATCTTCTAGGTTTAAAAAACACCGAATATACTGAAAAAGTCGGTCTGTCAGTTAAAGTTTTTGACCCGGATAATGTTTTAGGTGAAATTAAAAGTCAAAATAGTAATAAAAATAAAGAAGAAATAAAACTAAAATCTTACGATCTTTACAACGATCCTGAACAAGAAGATGGGAAAAAACTTGCAAAAGGATGGACAAATATCCACCCAAATCAGCGCGTAATTCAAAATGAAAACCAAAAATTACCAGAAAATTATTTAAATGTAATTTTAAACAAACCTTGAAAAGTAACTTTATATAATTCAAGTGATTTTATTAGTAATTTATTCTCTCAACCGGATAATAAAACTAAATTTAAAAAAGTAGTTGCTCGAAAAGTTAATAATAATTTTGTTGACTGGGGAACAGCGTATTTAACGCTTTGATATCCGCAAAACTTAATTCAGCAACAACCGAATATAATTAGTGCCAATATTGATCAGTTGTTATTAAAAGATCATATGGAGTTAAAAAATAATCAAAAATTAATTGCGCCAAATATTACGCAATGATGACCAAATATTCAGAATTTCACTGAAGCGAAAGTTAAGACTGAAAAGAATGATAATCTTAAAAGTGAAATTAGTGTTCCCCAAGAAAAGATTCATGATAAGTCTATCGTTTGAGCCAAATTCAAATTCGACGGATTCACCCTTCAAGCTCTAAAGTCAAAATTCCGTCGTAAATCACGTACTTTTACATTAACAACAACGGTTCCGACTCCTTTGCAAAAATATAGTATTGACTTCAAAAAAGAAGACTGAAGATTAGTTTTCCAAAATGAAGAAAACCAAATTGCGATGTTACGTGCTGAAGAAGACACACAATCTAATGATAAGAAAAAATGGATTGAATTCAAAGTAAGAATTCCTGATGAAATGTTTAGTTCAAATGTTAGATTCGTTGGCGTGATGAAACAAACTGAGAATCAAGCACAATGACTTCCAATTGTTAATACTTCGAGAATTTTTGACTATCGGGGAATTAATGATCCAAGTGGTACTGAACTTTTTGGTGCTAAAAAATACAAAGACATCAAAGGTCTTGGTCTCACTAATAACGCTTTTAACAATGTTTTTAAAGAATTTAATATTCACCGAAAAACAATAAAATAAATATTTAGAATTTCTAAATTAGTTATTAATAAATTAGGTTAATAAAAAAACCACCTATTTATATTATAATCATAATTATAAATTTAAATTAAACATCTCCAATTAAAACATAAATAAGAAGAAAAAATGAGACACACCTTGCAAGGTGTGTCTCATTTTTTCTTCTCTCTTCTCTCTTCTCTCTTCTCTCTTCTTTTTTTTTACTCTTTCAGCTTCTCCTCCTTATTTTTGTTCTGTTGTTTTCTTCTTTAGGTTCTTTTCCCTTTTATTTTCTTTTTCAAATATCTCTTGCTCTAATTTTATTTTAAGTTATCTTTGTTACTGGCAGAAAACTAAAATCCAGTTAAATAATCGACTTATAATTTTTTAGATCCTTTTTTATTCTCCTAGTACAGTTGACAAAATCACAACTACACAAAAATAAAAAAACCTTTTCATATTAAATTAACATAAAATTAAATAAGTTAATAAATATTTATGCAAGGTTTTTATGAATAAAGTCAATTTTTTCACTAATTGATTCTTTATTTTCGACGAATGAGTTAAGAAAACTTATGAGACTTTTATTTGAATTTTTTAATATCGAATCAATAATTTTTTTCTGATAGTTATTATTTGATCTACCTTTTTTTAAAGCAGAATGACAAACTGGGCACAATTTTACTAGATTTTCGATAATATCAACATTAACTTTTAGATCAGATTGCTTGCTAAATGGCAAGACATGATGAATTTCTAAATATAATTTACCTGTTTTTGGTTGGATAAAACTCCTATTTTCTAATGGATATTCGTCTTTGCAACCAAAACAAAAATGATTTAATAAAATTCTAGCAATTTCTACAACTTTTTGATTTCTAGTATAAAATTTTTCATAAATATTTAAGTTATTTTCAAAAAGTATTTTTCTAATTTTGTTAATTTCATTATTTTTTCTACTTTCATCTCAATCCTGCGATTTTAACTCCCAATTCAGAACGTGTTTTTTATAAAAAATTAGTCGTTCAACAAAGTTGCTGCGTTTAATTTTTTGTTTTGTCTCTGTTTGTTTAAAACGAAACAGATTGTTTTCAAAATTCAAATATTTATAAACATTTATTTTTTTCAAATCATTGCCAAATTTTTCAAAAAACCATTGAAGATTTATGATTCTGATTTGCAAATTTCTTTTATTTTTACCTGTAACATAATCTGGTTGAAGTTCTCTAAAATTAAGGTTCAAGAATTCAATTTCACCAAATGTTAAAAGTAAAGAATATAAATTGTCAATATAATTAATGCTAATATCTTTTTTTCTGATATCTACTGCTCACATTTTTCCAGGAATATCAAGACTGCCTCTAAATGCAAAAAGAGCTAAAAACAAACACTTTTGGAATATATATTCATCACTTTGCTCCTGGTAGTATCATTTCATTATAATTTGGTATATTTTTGTCAAAAAATACTCTCTAGAAATATTTATATCGTTTTCAATAAAACTAAAGTGCTTGTACTTTTCAAATTCAAATTTAAGCCCTGTGTAATTTTCAAAATTTTCATTATTAGTTACTGCAATATCATTATCAAGGACAATGTTTTTATTTTTCAAATTTTTATACTGAATCTCTATTTGAAAATAGCATTTTTCTTCCTTTTGGGTTTTATTGGCTAAATTGAAAAAAATAAAGAAAACTAACTTTAAATTAGCTTCACTAAAACCCAAATTTAACAGTTCTGAAATTTTCATATTTTTATTATAAAACATTTTATAAATAAAATAGAATTATTTAAATACTTTAATGGTAAAATAGGAAAAAATAGCAATTAAGGTGTAAAAATTACTAAAATGGAATTTAGAATACTCGATTTATTTTGCGGTGCTGGTGGATTTTCCCTTGGTTTTGAACAGGTATCTAACTTTAAAACAGTTCTAGCAAACGATATTAGTGATGATGTTCTTAAAACTTTTGCGAAAAATTTTCCAAATACTATAATAATCAAAGGCGACATTTTAAACCCGTTAATTCAAGAGCAAATTATTGAAAAAGCTAAAGAATTGAAGGTTAATATGATCATAGGCGGTCCTCCTTGCCAAGGTTTTTCAAATAAAGGAAAAAAATTAGGTCTTAAAGATCCGCGGAATTTTTTGTTTTTAGAGTATCTAAAACTCGTTAAAGCAATAAGACCAAAAATTTTTATAATTGAAAATGTTAAAACTTTATTAAGTTCAGCAAAAGGATTTTTTATTGAAAAAATTCGCCAAGAAATTGAAAAATTGGGTTATTTTGTTAATTATGATGTTTTGAATTCTTATAATTATGGCATTCCACAAATTAGAGAAAGGGCAATAATCATTGCTTTTAAGGAAAAAATGCTTGAATTTCCTAAGAAATATTCAGAAAAAGTGAGTGTTTTTGATGCAATTTCTGATCTTAGTTATCTTGAGTCAAATCAAGGTGAACATAAAGCAACTTATCTTTTAGAGCCAAAATCGCAATATCAACAACAAATGCGCCTAAATTCGCCAGTTTTATATAATCATAAATCAACAAATCATAGTAAAATTGCTCTTGAAAAGTTAACTTTAATCCCAAAAGAGAAAGGGAAAGAGTTTTTGCCAAAAGAAATGTTAGGAAAACAAAAATTCAAAACAACCTGAGGGAGACTAAAATGAGATCAACCAAGTCCAACAATTGATACCCGTTTTGATACACCTTCAAATGGGACTAACTCACATCCAGTTTTAAATCGTTCAATTACACCAAGAGAAGCGGCTAGATTGCAATCATTTCCAGATAATTTTGAATTTTTAGGTACTAAAACAAGTATTTGCAAGCAAATTGGCAATGCAGTTCCGCCTTTGCTATCAAAGTCGATTGCTTTAAGTCTAATTTTGCAACTTTCAAATAATAACAGTGATAATTTTGCTAATAGAAACTTAGAAACAAAAGAAAATTTGGAATTATATAATGATGATGCCCTTGAAATTATTAATGATTTTTTGGATAAAAAATTAAAAGTTGATCATATAATTACTGATCCACCTTATAATATTTCCCAAAAAAACAGTTTTTCAACATTGAATAAAAACACAAAAAGAAATGGGATTGACTTTGGCATCTGAGATAAAAATTTTGATGTTTTATCTTGGATTTCTAAATATGCAAAATTAGTCAAATCAAATGGTAGTTTTATTGTTTTTTGTTCATTTCGTTATCTTAGTTTTATCATTATAGAACTAGAAAAATCAGGTTTTGTTATAAAAGATGTTATTAAATGAATTAAAACAAACCCGATGCCGCGAAACGTGAAAAGGCGATATGTCCAAGATACAGAATATATAATATGGGCAGTTAGAAAAAGAGCCAAATGAATATTTAACAAACCCGAAAATGTCCCTTATTTAAAGTCTTTTTTTAGTTCTTCAGTTGTTTTAGGTAAAAATAGAACTATTCATCCAACTCAAAAATCACTTGAGCTAATGGAATTTATTTTAAAAGTTCATACTAATGAAAACCAAATAGTTCTCGATCCATTTATGGGTTCAGGAACAACTGGCGTTGCTGCGCTTAAATTAAATCGTAAATTTATCGGGATTGAGAAGGATGAAAACTATTTTGAAATTGCAAAAGTTAGACTTTTAAAACAAAAAGTCTAACTTTTATAACTTAATTTAGCACTCTAGTTTTGTTCTATCATTTAAAAAATGAGCTTGTGTGGTAATTAATTTTTACCGTGTGCGCTAATTAATCCGTTGATACCATAATCATAATACTTTTTTGTCAGTTTCGAATTAATTGAAAATTTATTTTGTTTCATAAAAAACACACCTTTTATGGTGTGTCTCATTTTTTCTTCTTATTTATCCATATATTTTTCCCTTTATTTTTTTAATAGTTTGTAATCAATAAATGATCTACATTTTTTTTATTACGGTTTTTAAAACTTACTGTATAGTTTTTCTTGAAATACTTGATGTTAAAATCTTTGTATAAATCAAGGATAAAATCAGTTTTTTTAATTATTAGCATAAATTTCGCCTTTGTTGTTTTGCAGAAATTTGCAAGTCGGATTTGATCGTTTTGATCAAATGGATTTTGGTCATAGGTTGAAAATTCTGTATCATAAGGTGGGTCTAAAAAAACAAAATCATCTACTTTTGGTTCGTTTTCAAAGAAAAATTTTTCAAAATCAACATTTTCAATTACTGTTCTCTCTAATTTCTTAAGCAAACTTTCTTGTTGCAAAAATTCAATTTTAGCATCTAGATTTTTTTGATCATAACTGATCCCGCCATAAGGAACGTTAAAATCGCCATTTTTATTATAGCGAAACATCGAAGAATAGCAAAAATCGCGGAGATAATAGAAAATAGCAATGCGCAAACTAGGACTTCCGTAGTCAACTTTGTTATAAATTTGTCGATAAAAACTATACAAACTTGAAGCAATGCCGCTATGAATATTTTTCAGAATGTCAATTTCTGATATTTTTTTGTCAATTTTAGTTTCGAGTTTGGAAATTAATTTAAATTTTGGCATTAGTGAATCTGCTAATTTTTCTTGAAAGATCGCAATATTATTGAGATTAAGTTGAACAAAAATACTATTAAATAAAGGACTAAGACTAATTTCTAATCCCTTTTTTCAGTCATAATAAGAGTGAATTAAGCTTTTTTTGTGTTTTTCAACAAAACTAGTAATTAATTTTAAATTAAAATTAATTTTTTCTAACTCTAAAAAAAAGTCATGGTTTTGCCTTTTTATAAATTGATATAATTTTATTAAATCTTGCGAAATATCATTAATAAAGTATTTTTTATAACTCATTTCAAGAAAAACAGAGCCGCCGCCAACAAAAGGTTCGTAATAATTGATTGCAGTTTTTGGCAGATTTTCTTTAATAATTTTAAGTTCGTTTTGTTTACCTCCTGGGTATTTTAACAACGACTTCACTACTTTTTTCATAAAAATTCTCCGATTTTGTTATTGCGCTTTCTTAAATTTTGGGTGTGTATATAATTTTGTGTTTTAATCTTAAAGGATTTTGAAATGGGCAAAATCTAATCTAGTTTAGTTCTTTAAAATAAATTTTATCAAAACAGATTTACTTTAAAACAGAAAATATTTAATATTCCTTTTATTTGTTAAATTTTAAAGACAAACAAAGGAAAAGGAAGAACGACTAAAATGGTAAAAGATGATTGAAAAATAAGTTAATTTGATTAGTGTATCTGTTCTCTTGAAACCTAATTTTCCACTAAATTTTGTTATTTCTTATCCTTTTAATTTATAATAAAAAGAAAACCACTAAATTAATTAAAATTTTAACCGGATTTTTGATTAATTTTTATCTCTTAACAAATAAATAAAAGAAAAAGAACGGAATTTTTGCTATGAAACCAAAAACTGCAGAAGCTAGTGTTGCCAATCATTTTAATTCAGAGTTAAAAGCAATGGAAATCGGTGTTTCATTAGAATCAGAACCACTAAACGATCAAATTGATTTTGCACTTAACGAATATTATTCTAAATCCGGAAACAAAGGTGGGAACAAACCGGATGCAAAACTTTTAAAAAGCGATAGTTTTGGAAATCATTACCCAATTTTAATCGAATATAAATCTGGATTTAACAAAATGGTAAAACTAGATGATGACAGTTTTCCCGATTTGTCCCGCTTTGATCATATTAAAAATTTTGCCGTTAATGGTGCAATTCATTATGCTAAAGCGGTTATTCTATACACTTATTATCCTGATGTCATTGCCATTGGTGCAGTTGGTGAAAAAAATAAAAAAGGTGAATTTGAAGGAAAAATTGAAGTTTGATGAGTTTCAAAAGAAAATTATACTAAAGGACAAAAAGTCGGCGAATACAGTGATTTTAGTTTTTTAGCTCCCAAACATTTTGATAAATTTATTGAAAAAACCAAAAATTCATTTTTAAGTCAAGAAGAAAAAGATAAAATTCGCCAAAAAACTGAAGCGGAAATGGAAATCGCGCTAAAAAAACTTAATAATGATATTTATAAAAATGAGTTAAATATTGAAGCTGATACAAAACTGCATTTAATTGTTGCTAGCATTATTGCAAGTTTGATAATTCCGAATAAAGTTAAGCCACTTACAAAAAATGATCTAAAATCAGAAAATGAAATAAACTACCGTGATGGTGAAAAAATTTTAAGAAAAATTATCTCTTTTTTACGCGAAAAAGGGCTTTTACCCGAAAAACAAAAATCTCTAATTAATATTTTAAAACCAAGTCTTGAAGATGATGCGCTTAATTTTCCAGAAAATGGTGAATCGCGAATTAGAAGAATTTTTGTAAAAGTAATTGATAATATCGGCTATTTTTTCAAAAACGGGCTTGAGATCGACTTTGCCGGTAAATTATTTAACGAAATGTATTCCTGACTTGGTTTTAGCGAAGATAAAAAAAACGATGTCGTTTTAACTCCGCCTTATGTTGCCAAACTTTTAGTAAAACTCGCCCGTGTTAACCAAGATTCTTATGTTTGAGATTTTGCCAGTGGCTCTGGTGGACTTTTAGTGGCAGCAATGAACGAAATGATTGCCGATGCAACTCAAAAAGCAAAATCACCAAAAGAATTAGAAACTAAAAAAATTAAAATTAAAAAACAACAACTATTAGGAATTGAAATTCTGCCAAAAGTTCATATGCTTGCAATTTTGAATATGATCATAATGGGTGATGGTTCTTCGAGTTTGCTAAAAGGAGACTCGCTAGAATTTGTTAATGAGAAAAATTTTCCTGCTAATGCTTTTATTCTAAATCCACCTTATTCGACGCCAGGAAACGGGATGGTTTTTGTAAAAAAAGCACTTTCAATGATGAAAAATGGCTATGCAGCAATCATAATTCAGTCCTCGGCTGGTTCGGGAAAGGCGCGCGAATATAATGTTGAAATTCTAAAGAAAAACACTTTATTAGCAAGTATTAAAATGCCAATTGACTTATTCATCGGAAAATCAAGTGTGCAAACACATATTTATGTTTTTCAAGTTGGACAAAGTCATCATAAAGATTATCAAGTTAAATTTATTGATTTTAGTGATGATGGTTATAAACGAACTAACCGAAAAAAAGCAAGTATTAATTTAGTTGATAGCAATAACGCGACTGCCAGATACCAAGAACTTGTTAATTTAGTCAATATTGGTGGGCATAAATTAGATTTAATTGGTAAAAATAATTATTTTACCGATGTAATTGATCCTTTAAATGGTGGTGACTGAAATAAAACAAAACAGGTCGATCTAAAACCAAGTATCGCTGATTTCAAAAAATCAATTGGTGATTTTTTAATTTGAGAAATCGCTGAAATTATTAAAAAAACCGAGATTGACTTAGAAAAAGCTGAAGTTTCACTAGTTGAAAAAATTCAGTGGGGTGAATTCAAAATTGGTGATTTATTTACAGTTTCAAGTTCAAAAAAGATTATTCACGCTAATAAAGTTCAGATTTATGATAAACAAATTCCAAATTCTTACCCTTATGTTGTCAGGCAAAGTAAAAATAACGGAATTAAAGGATATATTAAAGAAGATCCGAAATTTTTAAACCCGAAAAACACGATCAGTTTTGCTCAAGATACTTTTTTTAGTTTTTTTCAAAAACAAGAATATTTTACTGGTAATAATATAAAAATTTTAAAGTATAAAAATTCTGAAGAAATTAGCCAAAAGTCATTGTTATTTATTGCAACAACAATTCAAAAAGCAATTGATAAATTTGATTGGGGAATAAATTCTTCAAAAGAAAGTGTTCTAAACACTAAATTTTTACTTCCCATTAATAATGGGAAAATTGATTTTGATTTCATTGAACTATTTACTAAAGAACTCGAAGTTGCCCATTTATGAAAACTTAAAACAGATCTTCTAGCAGAACTTAAAACTTATTCAGTCGCTACTGGTCTTGATAGTTCTAAACTTCAAACAGACAAAGAAAAATTAAAGTAGCATATTTATTATTATTATTATTTAAAATAAAACCGAGGTTTTCACCTCGGTTTTATGTTTATATTATTTATTATTTATTTTATTGTTTTTCGGTGAATATTAAATTCTTTAAAAACGTTGTTAAAAGCGTTGTTAGTGAGTCCAAGACCTTTGATTTGTTTGTATTTTCTAATATCAAAAAGTTCAGTACCACTTGGATCATCAATTCCCCGATAGTCAAAAATTGTCGAAGTATTAACAATTGGAAGCCATTGCGCTTGATTTTCAGTTTGTTTCATCACACCAACAAATCTAACATTTGAACTAAACATTTCATCAGGAATTCTTACTTTAAATTCAATTCATTTTTTCTTATCATTAGATTCTTTATCTTCTTCAGCACGTAACATCGCAATTTGGTTTTCTTCATTTTGGAAAACTAACCTTCAGTCTTCTTTTTTGAAGTCAATACTATATTTTTGCAAAGGAGTTGGAACCGTTGTTGTTAATGTAAAAGTACGTGATTTACGACGGAATTTTGACTTTAGAGCTTGAAGGGTGAAACCGTCGAATTTGATTTTGGATCATGCAACTCGTAACCTAACTTTGTTATTTATTTTTAATGACGAAGCATATTTTTTTTCAGTCTTAATTTTCGCTTCAGTGAAATTCTGAATATTTGGTCATCATTGCGTTATATTTGGCGCAATTAATTTTTCGTTTTTCTTTAGTTCCATATGATCTTTTAGCAACAACTGATCAATATTGGCACTAATTATGTTCGGTTGCTGCTGAATCAAACTTTGTGGATATCAAAGTGTTAAATACGCTGTTCCTCAGTCGGCAAAATTATTATTAACTTTTCTAGCAACTACTTTTTTAAATTTAGTTTTATTATCCGGTTTAGAGAATAAATTACTAATAAAATCACTTGAATTATATAAAGTTACTTTTCAAGGTTTGTTTAAAATCACATTTAAATAGTTTTCTGGTAATTTTTGGTTTTCATTCTGAATTACGCGCTGATTTGGGTGGATATTTGTCCATCCTTTTGCAAGTTTTTTCCCATCTCCTTGTTCAGGGTCATTGTAAAGATCGTAAGATTTTAGTTTTATTTCTTCTTTATTTCCTCCACCTTCCTTTGTGATTCCACCTAAAACATTATCCGGGTCAAAAACTTTAACTGACAGACCGACTTTATTAACATATTTAGTGTTTTCTAGTTTTAAAAGATTAATTAAATCTAAACTTTTTATACCTCTTCTTGTTTTAGCAAGTAAATTGTTCTCATTCCCCTCATAACCATCATATCCGGTTGCTCAAGGGACACCGACGGTGCGCTCGATAATATATTTTGGTTTAATCATCACGTAAGACTGCGAAGGATTTGTTTGATTTTCTTTATTATTTAGTTCAACAAAAATCTGGTTGAAATTTTCTTTGCTAATTTCTTTGTTAATATTATCAAGAATTTTATTTCTAACCTCAAGGATTTGTAAAGCCGTTCCTTCACTAAACGGACTATATCCAGCAAATGTTATTGGTGTATTAATTAATCTTTTAATATTATTAGCACGAAGATCGAATTCGATTTGATTATTTTCTTTAACCTTTAAATTTTCAATTTTGAAATTAGAATCATTATTAATTGCATTATTTAATGTTAGTCAATGAGTTTTTGTTAGCGGATTGAGGATGTAGTAATTTTTATCTTCTGCTAAAGAAGAACTAGAATCACTGTCTTCTTTTCTTTCAAGATCACTTTTTCTTCTTTTTTTTCCACTATCTTCACATCATTCATCGACTTCACCACCGGGGTTAGTTTCAATAATTGTTGGTGAATTACCACTGGTACTG